>CAZNKS010000010.1:21886-26123 GCA_964574065.1 uncultured Pseudomonadales bacterium
TACAGCTCTTTTCACTTGACCGATCTTTTTGGTATAGTAGATCCCGATGATCGGATATCTTTCGGGAACACCAATTGTAACACAACACGCAACCTACCTTGTCGTACAAGGAGTGGGATATTGTGTCGAGATTACTACACAAACAAAGTCAGCGCTCATGTCGATGGAAAGAGTGGAGCTGTATATCTACTCCCATATAAAAGAGGATCGGTTTGAACTGTATGGATTTGCAACAGAGCCAGAAAAACAATTGTTTCTAAAACTTATTGCCGTTGATGGCGTGGGACCAAAGACTGCACTCGCGATCATGGATCGTGGGGTAGATGGTATTGTGACTGCAGTGAGAAAAGCAGATGTTTCCTTCTTTTCATCGGTACCAAGAGTAGGAAAGAAGAGTGCACAAAAAATTATTATTGAACTCAAGAATAAACTTGGAGGCGAGGAAGAGCTCGACCTGGTCGAGCCAACTGGAGTAGCACGAGAAGTACTCGAAGCGCTTGTTGCGCTGGGCTTTTCTGAGACAGAAGGGCAACGAGTAGTAAAAATTATTGAAGTGGATCAGATGCGGGTTGAAGATGCTGTGAAAAAGGCAATTCAGATGCTAACAGCAAGTAGATGATATGAGTACGAAAAATCCATTATTGCAAGCAACTACCGAAGAAGAACAGCTTTTCACCAATCTTCGTGCCAGAGAATGGGATGAGTTTGTTGGACAGGATAAGGTCAAGGAATCTCTACTGATTGCACTCCATGCGGCAAAGAAACGGACAGAAGCCGTCGATCACGTTCTCTTGTATGGTCCACCAGGACTTGGGAAAACCACCCTTGCACACTTAATTGCCAAAGAGATGGGAAGTAACATCCGCTTCACAAGTGCAACTGCAATCACGAAAGTAGGGGACTTGGCTGCAATTTTAACCAACCTCCAACCCAATGATGTCCTCTTTATTGATGAGATTCATCGTTTAAACACGCATGTAGAGGAAGCGCTATACCCCTCGATGGAAGATTTTGTGTTTGATGTGGTGATAGGCAAGGGTCCATCAGCACGTACGCTACGCCTCGATCTTCCTCGCTTCACGCTCGTAGGGGCTACCACTCGCTTTGGTATGCTTTCCGGGCCATTCCGTGACCGGTTCGGACTGGTACACCGTGTCTCGTACTACGAACCAGATCGTCTCTCCCAAATCATTCTAACTGCAAGCAAAAAATTGAATCTTCAAATTGATACTCCAACTAGTACAGAAATCGCACGCAGGAGTCGGGGAACTCCTCGTATTGCCCTAAAGTTATTAAAACGTGTGCGTGATTTTGCGCAGCTCAAGCTCAATGGAAAAGTAGATGAACACAGCGTCTATACAGCCTTGGATCTGCTCTCTGTTGATCATTTGGGACTCGATGAAAGTGATAGACGTTTCCTTCGAACCATTATTGAAAAACACAACGGCGGACCGTTAGGCATTGAAACGATCGCAGCTACCCTTTCTGAAGACGTGGGTACTGTCGAAGAAGTGTATGAACCGTATTTGATGCAAATCGGATTCCTACAACGAACACCGCGAGGACGAGTTGTTACGAAAAAAGCGTACGACCATCTTCAGCTCCCATGGACGAAAGAGGAATAAGCTTCAAAGCAAAAAACTTTTCTTTTAATGAGAGAGCGTTTGTTTTTTCAGCCCACCAAGAAGCTGACTGTGGGTAGGGATCTTTTTGTCTTTGGAAACCATATCGGAAAGCGTGCTATACAAAAAATCAACGCGCTGACATGCAAATGATCCCACGGTATCAGAAGGAGGATTCTGACAAAGCTTTTGCCACATAACCAAGCTACGGTACAGATAGAACGCATGATGAACTGGTATCTTCAAACGAGCCATACAATAGGTTATGCAACCCAATACCCTTGAATGAATAGCACTGTTTCAACCAACAATAGTATACAAAACAGTGCAAGTAGCACAACCCAAAGTAATTGTGAGCGTTCTCGAACTTTTGCCAGTAATACAAACAAAGGGAAGCTGATAAGAATATACCGAGGCATGCTCGAAAAAGTTCCTGACAGGGTAGGAAAGAGAAAGGCAAGCAATGCAAAGACGCTCCAAGAGGCTGGCACAACACATACAGCCAGTACCAATCCAACAAGGCCGACAGTTCCTGCAAGAAACTCCGATACATACGTGACATACTTCAGATCGAATGGAGATGTCAGAAGAATCTTTAGGGCTCTAAAGGCTACTTGTGGATACACAACGATACTCTCTGAACGACCTGCTCCAAATTCTGATTGCACATGGACAAAATAGAGTGGATCTTGAAAATGAACCTGTAAATACAGCATATAGGCAGCAAGTCCAAGAACACCAATCAAAATGAGCCCAATTTGTTTCCACTGTGCGGTGAGAAACTGTCGCAGCTTGGCAAATGAAAACTCTTTTGGATGTTTGTGTGACTGCATCCATAGTTCAACGAAAAGAGCCGGTACCAGAAAAATCCCAACCACACGGGTTGCGGAGGCAAGCGCAGCCGCAATCCCTGCCAGCCACCATTTTTTCGAATGGGCTGCAAGAAAGGAAACAAACGTAAACAGAAGAAAAAGAGATTCTGTGTACAAACTTCCAAAGAAAAAGGAAGTTGGAAAGGCAAGCAGCATCAATACAAACCCCCAAGCAATCTTTTGATTACATTTCTGTCTTATTAATTGAAAGCCGGCGTACAACGATGCTATAAAAGCCACATTTGAAATAAGAAGTCCCCAAACCAATGGATTGAAGGCATTCCCTACCAACAGTTTTGGACCATGCAAAAGGATATACGGGAACAGGGGAAAGAACGCCTGAATATAGTTGGTCTCTAGATACCCTTGATTTGCAATCGTTACGTAATGCACCCCATCAAAGTTCGCAAAGCTATACAACCACCGTGGGAGCTCAAAGGAGGGAAGCAAGCTGGTTGCATAGGGGAATGTTGGTGCATACGGCAACACTTGATCAGCAAACACTGACACGCCAAGTAACACAGCTCTCCAGAGGAGAAAAAGAAGAACAATTTTTGTGAGGACGACACGATCAATTTTCATAAGCATGGCCGCTCTTGTATAGTACAATCATACTATGTCATCAAACACTGGAAGAAAATCCCTCTTAGAAAAAGTAGTAAACAGGCTAGCCACAATCTGGCTAGAGTTTGTCACCGGGTTTTTGTGGTGGTGCATCGGCTATATTCCACTGCATCATGTCCGCAGATTCTTTTATCGCCTCTTTGGCATGCGAATTGGATCAGGCGCAACTATCCATATGATGGCTAGGATCTACGATCCACGCCACATAACTATTGGCAAAGATACGATCATTGGTGAAAAAACCACTCTTGATGGGAGAAAACAAATTGTTGGATCGAATGGTGGAATTGAAATTGGAGACCATGTTGATATTGCCTCTCAAGTTATGATTTGGACGAGTGAACATGATCTCTCATCCCCGCAGTGGCTCGCTATTGAAGAAAAAGTTGTGATTGAAGACTATGCCTTCATCGGTCCTCGGGCAATTATCCTTCCTGGTGTGCGTATCGGACGAGGTGCGGTAGTAGGAGCAGGTGCAGTGGTAACAAAAGATGTCGCGCCACTCACAATTGTGGGAGGTGTTCCGGCAAAACCCATCGGTGAGCGCAAAGAAAGCCAGCTAGGATATACGCTTGGACGGGCGCGCTGGTTCCAATAACATATGGTTTTTCATGATTGTGATGAAAATGAAGTCGAATATGATGGTTCTCCACTCTCATGGAGAATCTCTGCGTACGCAGTAATAATCAAAGATGATCAAATTCTCATTCTTAAAAACAGAAGTGAAAAACTCTTTGATGTCCCTGGTGGTGGTGTAGAAATGGATGAAAGCATTGAGCAAGCAATTCAGCGAGAAGCCATGGAAGAGGCGGGTGCGAAAATACAAATAGGAAAGCTCGTATCCATTTCCGAAGACTACTTCTACCACCGTGAAGAAAAAGCTTTCTTTAAAACGATTCAACTTTTTTATACTGCCACACTGAATGGTGAGTTAGGGAAGCCACTTGATCCTCGGACTGAACAAGTGTCTTTTATTCCTATAGAAAAGCTCTCAAGCTATCCGTTGCCTACTGCGGTCCAAAAAGCACTTACATTCGTGTAGCTTTCCTTTGCGAAAGATAGGTACAAATCCTCTCTTGCCAAGGACAAGATTTCTCAGTTATACTTATAGTTTGTCAT
>CAZNKS010000011.1:0-25256 GCA_964574065.1 uncultured Pseudomonadales bacterium
GAATGTGGTGATCAAGAATGCCATGAATGCTGATTACTCTTGGGATGCAAGCATGAAAGAGTACGTGAAGCTCTACAAGAAGGTCATCGAGCATCACAAACGACTTCATAGAAACCCGCAGGCTTCAATATCCTCCTAACCCATGCAGAAAAAATAATGGTTGACGAAGGAAAATCTTCCGGCATACTAACACCATGCACACCTACCTTCCCCAGTTCCAAGCTTCGATCATTGGCGGGATTGTTTTTGGTGGCTGTTGAAACCTCTCCTGTTTTCTTCCAACCCTTTCATTTTTTTATACAAAGTAAGGATTTCGTATGGCACAAAACCAAGAAGTAGAAGCACATCGCTTGGCAGTCACAACTGCTTTGAACAAAGCTCAACAGGAGAGAGTAGAACAGCCGATTCAAATACACAATGTGGTCTATTATGTTGATGCGGAGGGTGTTTTGCGACTAGTAGCTGAACATGGACAAGATCTTGAGAGATCATTAGAAACAATGCGTCAAATAAGAGACATACTTCGCACATTACGATCTGGAAGACAGTAAGAGTAGTGTCCGGTTATTCTCGCATCCACTGCCAGGCTCAAGGATGCTATCCATGCTATTGTCTATTTTCTTTGTATTTTTGCTATGGCTAGCTGTCGCATCTGAGTTCTCCCAATAAAGCAGGCAAAAAAGGAGGGAGGTTCGTCGTCATCCAAGGAAAGAGCCACGCCATCGCCTTGATTTGGATCCATGAGGATTGTTTGCATAGACTGCAATTGAACAGAAGAAGGATATACATCACGGAGAAGTTGTGTTGCTATCGTCAAAACCTCCTCAGTTTCTAAATCAGAGGTAAGATGACCGATAATAGCCACAAGTTGGTCCAGTATTTGTTTTTCACGCTGCTCATCATCGGAACTTTGTACTGGGATCGTTTGTAATTCACGAAGCAGTTCTTCTTTGCCGCTACTCGTCAGCAAAGTTTTTAGCTCACAGTAATGTATTGCATCTAGGGCTGTCATAGCTTGAAAGTATATCAGAAGACATCAAGATGTGCTTTTAGCACGAGAACATCAGTTTCTCTCTCTCCATACCAGGTGTCTTCGAAAGGCGTCCCAATTTGACGTGAGACAGCGAACTTCTATCTGTCGACTACCCAGAGAGAGGAAAAATGGTACCGTGCGATTGCTCGTATCGGTTAAGGAACTAGATTGGTAGACACTATGATCTTCCAGGGGAGTATCGACAATTGCTTGTCGAAGCATCTCAGAAATCTCTCTGTCATCTAAGGTAGCTGTTTTTTTATCGAAAAATGAAATGAGACTTTTGAGGAAAGTTATTTCATGTGTTTCCTGAGCAAGAGGAGCATTTTCTTCTGGAATTGTTCGACCAAAATATTTTTCTTTGCTCTGTAAGAAGTCAACGGCATTTCTAGGGGTCATACCTTCTCCTACTACGGAATCTTTTGAAGAATTATACACTCTTACATCAGAAACAAAATAACAGCTGCAAAAAAGAATCGATAGATCACAAATGGGGTAAAGCCAAGCTTTTTCACACTTGCACGCAAGAATTCAATTCCTATGATTGCGGCAACAAATGAGACAAGTGTTCCAACAATCGTTGGCACAATCATATCGCTCTCCACTCCATGCAATACGAATTTGAGGATTTCGTATCCTCCCGCCATAGCGAGGGCTGGAATACTAAGTAGGAATGAAAACTCTAGCGCTTGAGGAAGACTCATTTTTTGAAACGCACCTCCTGCTGCCGTAATGCCGGAACGAGATGTTCCGGGAATGAGTGAAATGACTTGAAACAATCCCATCACAAAAATGTCTTTTCCACTCACCCATCCCTTGGCTTGTTTAGCGGCTACATGCTGTGCAACTAACAGCACTAGACCAACTCCAACACTCATACAGGCAATTAATCCTGGGTTATTATAAATGGTGTCCAAATAATCCTTCACAAAAAATCCAACGATCAAAACCGGAATGGTCGCAAGTGCCAAATGTACAATCTCATTTTCAATGAAGGCTTTTTTCTTTTGAGCAGCTTTTCTGGTATCAGCTAGTTTGATTGCCATCTCCCATAACCGTTTTCGTTCCGCAACAAGCAGTCCCCCAAGTGCACCGATCTGCACAACAGCGGTAAAAAATTCTGAGACGTCGGTAATACCCAGAAGTTTTTGCCCAATAATCAAGTGGGCAGTTGATGAAACTGGCAGAAATTCTGTAATCCCTTCAACAATACCTAAAATAATAGCTTGGAAAATGGTCATACCTCTTTCTACGATGGAAAATTTTACCTCTGTATCTGAGAGTATACATTTGATTCAAGTTCATCAAGCATGCGTTTGGCACTATAGTGTGTGATCGCAAGCTCCCTACTCGCCTGCATCATAAACACCCATTTAAGAGGGAACCCTTCGCTAGTTCGATCAACATACAGCGGTACTACCTGCTGCTCAAGTGTTTCATACATGGCAGTGGCGGTATTTTCATCGGGAAGCGTCCACCCTTTTCCCTTCCAATCCACTTCATCGGTCCAGCCATCCAAGGTAGTACACAACAGCACACCATTGGCACAGGCTTTCATCCCACTGGTTCCACACGCTTCAAATCCACGGACGGGCGTATTGAGCACTACATCACTGCCAGACAAAATCAGTTTGGCAACATCCACGCCATAGTTTTGTAGATACACAATCGAACCACCATACGTTCCCACATGTTCCAAAATGGTCTGTAGATTTTGATGGGCAGCTTCGTCGTGAGGGTGGGGCTTTCCTGAAAACAAGAGTCGCACTGGAACTGGAGAGGAAGAGAGAATCTTTTTGAGACGCTGCGGGTCCTCAAAGGCTAAAAGTGGTCGCTTATAGTTTGCAAGTCGTCTTGCCCATCCCAAAATCAAATCACTTTCGTTCCACACAAATCCGGTTATCTCTTCGATCGTGCGAATCAATGATTTCTTGCATGCAAGGTGTGCATTCCACAGTTCTTGATCACTGTGTGCTGCCGCAACTCGAGGATCCTGCCAATACTTGATACGAACACCATTGGTGACCGCGACCATCGGATGATCTGGCCATACCTCCAATGCTTTTTTGGCATGCAGTTTGCTCACAGCTTGGGAAACCGTGGCCAACCGAAGCGCTAGCATCGTTGGTGAATACAGTGATGAATCTTGAATCAACCCGAAGTTGACCAAAATCATGGGATCAACAGGAAACTCCATTGCGTACGAGGCAAGGTATGAAATCACCACATCTTTGGAGAACACATCATTGCCTGCTGGAACCAGGGTATGGTTGGTGAAGATGACATCGGTCAAATCTTCCAAGGCCTCTTGAACAGACAGAGAGGGATTTTTCTTGGTGAGCTGATACGCGAGTTCAAACAACATCATGCTGCTATGCCCTTCATTTAAGTGATAGAGTCTGGGAGTAATCCCCAGTTTCTCTATCATTCGCATTCCACCAATCCCTAAAATCATCTCTTGTTTGATGCGATGTTCCCTATCCCCTGCATACAACTGATCACACAAATTAATATCTTGGGCTTCATTGCCTTCCACATTGGTATCAAGGAGTAATAAGGGTACATCCTGAAGCATGTAGACCCAAGCTTTCACCTGTACATTGCGAGCATGAATCGGGACGGTCACGATGAGTGGTTTTTCACTTTCTACAAGTAACTGCAATGGGGTATCTTGGGGAATTATTTTCTCTTCTGTGGATATATTGGCTTCTTTTGAAATTTCCTGACGTAGATACCCCTTGTGATAGAAGAGTCCGACACCGAGGTATGGTCTGCCATCATCCGCAGCTTGTCCCAGCACATCCCCAGCCAAGATTCCTAAACCACCGGCGTAGATAGGAAGTGATGGATCAACCGCAAACTCCGCACAAAAATAGACAACTGGAGGCTTTTTGATACAATCCCTAATTCTGCCAATATCAATAGTTTGCATAATATCCGTTACAAGTAGAATACTCTACTTTGTGTTGTCTATTCAATCTGTATGAAGCATGGATTTCGAAATAAACGTGTATTGTTTACCACGGGCATTGCCACGGTAGGCGTTCTAGTTGCGGTATCAATCACCCTCTTTGTCATTCTTTCCGACATGTTCACCAAGCATGAAGATTTGATGGGAGAAGTAATCCTCTCACCAGTTTCACAACCAGGAGGATTTAAAAATCTTCTTACTCAGGCTACTCCAACACCTTCCCCTACGCCAACACCCAAACCATATCCACCCAAAGGTTGGACCTGTGTAACGGTTCCAATTCTCATGTATCATCACGTACAACCCATGGCAGAAGCCAAACAATTAGGTCATGCAGGATTAACGGTTGATAGTGGAACCTTTGCAGCACAGCTTGATTATTTAAAAGGCAAAGGATACACCACCATGTATCTATCGGAACTTGCGGATCATTTTGATACCAAAAAACCTCTTCCATCAAAACCTATTATTCTCACCTTTGATGATGCCTATGATGACTTTTCTACCTATGCTGTCCCCGCACTTTCGTCACGTGGCATGAAAGCAGAACTATTCGTTCCTACTGGACTCATCCAAAACATCGGATATATGAGTTGGGATCAAGTCAAAGATGCGAGCAGTAAAGGAATAGCAATTTCGCATCATACCTGGTCCCATGCCAATATGGGATCCAAAAAAGATCAAGCCTTTTTTACCCAGGAAATTGACATTGCCACTACCCAACTTGCAGAACATGGCTTTGGAAGTGTGACAACCTTTGCGTATCCATATGGAGCCCAAAGTGGAGCTGCCCGAAGCTACTTGTCGCAAAAAGGATTTCGTATTGCAGTCACCACTCTTCCGGGCAGCATTCAATGCAAGGAAGATAGATTGTCACTGCATCGCACGGGAGTGGGAGGTGTTTCGTTATCCAAATATGGACTCTAAAGCAGGGTGACTGTTGTCACAGAAGGTGGAGAACGAAGTGTCTACACTATCTGAGTTAATTCGAAAGTTTGGGACGACGGTCCCGAAGGACAGAAAGGTATGTATGGGCGCAGAACATAAAGATGGTCGTATGCCAGAAGATATTCTGAAACAGGTGAAGGCAGAGATGAGTATTTTTTTGGATGCACTGAACGGTGTCGATGAGACTGATTCCGATGCTATCAATAGAATTGCGAATCAATTTGGAGTGACTGCTGAATTCGTCAAGCGAGCGATCCAAGCAACCCGAGAAGCAGTAGAGTAGCTTCCATAATCAATTTTTTCGATTCAAAATTCCTTTATACGTCTCGTACGCAATTGTCGGGTTGCCGTCTTTGTCAAGGAATGAGAATGGTGCAAAAGTTCCGGGCGCACCCTGAAGTATAAAGGGAGTTACCGCTACAATTCGATCATCTTTAGACCAAATGTTTTCGTACGCATCTTTGAAGTAGCTACGAAATCGTGCATTGGTAAGTGCGTTTTGATTCCACCCGGTTTCGGTAATATACACGGGGAATTGCTTTTGGGTGTAGTTTTTGATGAATGCAAGCTCGTGCTCATAGCCTCGAAGGCTCATCTTATCCGTTCGCTTTGGGCTGCTCGCAAAAGCTGGATTGGGATAGGAATGTGAGTTCCAGGCATCAAATTTTTCAAAGAAGGTTGGATTTTGTGCCAGCACACGCTTCCAGTATGTAAAGGCTTCCATCGTTCCATTGCGTCCGTCTGCAGCCAAGTCCATCGCTGCTGGAAGCATGGTGTATGTTTTTGGTTCTGTCTTGAACCAATCAACCGTAAAGTTTGAAATTTTCTCAAAGTCTTCTGGATCGATAGTCCCGCCCCACTCTCGTGCATGGTTGGGTTCGTTGTAGGCAATGATGGTAACCTCTGGCCTATGCCATTCAAGGGAGGTAATAAACTGAGCCAGTTGCATGACGTCTTTGCGAGTAGGTTGTGCCCAGTTCCCATTTTCGAATTTGGTGGTCAAACGCAGGATAGGTCGAAGTTTGAGTCTGTGACACTCATCAAAGAAATGCTGCCAATCACTCTTCTTGCCCACGTCGTTGAGAGTGATAGGAACGGTGACAAACTTATCTTTGTCATCCCCATTCTCCAAAAGCGCATCTGCTTTTCCCACTTCACCAGGAGACAGGATATGAATCCCTAAGATTTCTCCTCGAGCATAGACCTTGCTCCCCATAGAACTACCCATTCCCCAGAGGAAAACGAGACCTAGAGCTAGTCGGACTGTCATCCTTTTCATGAAGTGTCATTATACGCTGATTTGGAGGCTTTGGGGTAAGAAAAAAGACCTATAGTTTTTACTGACCTTGTGTTCGCTTCCCACTCGATTACACCCCCGGGGTGTAATCAGGAAAGCCCCATTTTTTCTCGCACTTCCCTGCATGTTTGCGTTGCAATCGCTCGCGCCCTTTGATTTCCCATCGCAATAATCTCATCCACTTTGCCGGGATCTGCTTCCAATTCTTTGCGTTTCTCTTGCAGAGGCTGGAGTTCTTTATACATGCTTTCTGCGATCGTATCTTTGAGTTCTACAAATCGCAGTGTTCCTGCTTGGAAGGCTGATTCAAATCGTTCCACCTCGCTAGGGGCTAAGAGTTGTAAGAACGTGAAGAGTGCTTGAAGTCCTGTGGATTTTTCTCCACCAGCTTCTGTCGCGGTTGGGACACTTCGGACTTTCCTTCGAATCGTTTCCAAGTCGTCAGTTAAGTTAATATAACTTCCTTCTACGGACTTGCTCATCTTCCCTTCACCCGTGAGAGACGGTACATATCCTCCCTCGGTGACGAAGCGAACTGGTTCTGGAAAATCAGTGCCATAGTCCTGATTCATGCGACGTGCAATCTCACGGGCCACTTCCAAATGTGGTTCTTGGTCAATGCCAGCCGGAACAAGTCCGGCTTTATATGCCAAGATGTCTGCCGCCATCAAAGCTGGATAGTTGAGAAGAGCTAAGGTCGCGTGATCCGGATACTGCTTCACCTTATCTTTGAAGGTTGGCAGATGCTGCATTTTGGCAATCGTTATCACTGAGGAAAAATAGAACGCAAGCTCGATATGCTGATTTACTTCGGATTGCTGGAACAAAATACATTTATGTGGATCAAGTCCGGCTGCCAAGTAATCAATAATCACTTCACGTCGGTTTTTTCGAAGTTCTTCCACACTATATGGGGTGGTGAGTGTATGCACATCCGCCACCATATACAGGGTTTCGTAACCTGGGTCATCTTGGAGCGCAAGCATCCCTTTGACCGCACCTAGGTAGTTTCCTAGGTGCAATCTGCCAGTAGCTCGAATTCCTGCTAATACTCGTTTCATAGATTCACTCCTTATACATACTGAATATACCAAAAAGACCCTTGCGGGCACACCAGACGAATCCAATGTGTCCACAAGGGCCCTTCTAAGTAAAAAAGACGTTGCCACCTTGCTTCTCAGACAGAATTGCTTCTGCTGACTCTGGTCCTGACTGTTTCCTTTTTAGGGCATTTCAGGCTGATGTGTGATAACGGACATCTGCCGTCTCTGACCGATAGCCAGAGCTGTGTTTCTACCTTTCGGGTAAAAAAGACATTCATCCCAACCGATGAATGCATCACATGTATCTCATAGTATACCCGAAGTTTCCCCCTCGTTCCATACCCAAATTTTGAAAACTTGATATCCAACGAATTGTGTAATTTTTTTTGGAGCTGATCAGATCTCTCTTAACACCTAGAAGAGAAAAAGAAAACACTTGCTACAATATGCCTTAATGCGTTCAGTTACAACATGTGTTCTTTGGTTTCTTGCTCTCATAGGAAGTGCTTTCGCATTTCTTCTTCTTTCATTGGTCCAAATCGATAGGCAGTTACAACAGATTGGAACACGCATCCAAGAAGATATCACCTTCACCAATGGACAGTGGGATACCTCCGCATATAACGCGGACCCTCTCCTTCCTGGAACAGCTCCTGTGTATATTCTCGCCAATGATGGCTATGTGATTGAACGATGGAAACCGATTGCAGGTTTTTTAGACGCGTCTGATTTCAAACATTTATCAGCTTTTACAACGGTACAAACTATTCATACCAGTACGAATCAAGAGTGGCGAGTCCTAAGTGTGCCGATCACATACCTAGGTGAAACACTGGGTGTGGTTACAGTTTCGTCCTATGCACCTCCAACGAGCAATCTTGCAGCGTTGGATGATGAATTACAAAAAGCAGCCCAGCTTCTGTTGAGCACCGTTCAAAAAGACACGAGCAAAATCTGGATCAAAGATTTGGATGAGCGGCGCATTCCCTTTCACATTTCCTATCAGGTTGTGAATAAACAAAACACCATAATTGCCAAAAGTAATAACAGCAATAGTATTGATAGACTTCCTAATTTTATCGATCCCAGTTATGTTGCCAACCAGCGCGTCGCCCCCAATCGCTCGCTCGTTATGGAACAAACCACTCGTGAGCTGTATGTAATTCATAGACTTTCATTAGTAGATACTACCGGAGTCCAGCGTGGTGTAGTCGTGATTGGACGAACGATCTCCCCACTTGTGTTCATAGGTTCTTTATATCTTGTGATCATGGCTCTTTTGGGAGTAGGTCTCATTCTTTTTCAAAAACTGAAGAAAATAATTCAGAATCAGGTTCAAAAGAAGCGACAGTATGATTCTTTTACGATACATTTTGATAAGCAAAACGCGTCGCTTCTCATCGGTTCACATACTGTGCCACTTTCCTATGCATCGAATCAATACTATCTGGCTGAGGCTATTTGCGCCAAACGACAGAAACGCTGGGAGGCAGATGAACTCTTGGAAAAATTTGGGGAACAACATTCTGTGAAAGCCAGACGAACTGTATATGATGCAATGCTTCTTCTGAATAAAAAAGTGCAGCCGTACTTGCACGATAAACTTATTGTTGTTGATGGGAAAACCTATCGCTTCAATCCAAAATTTCTCGATGCGTCCTAGCATTCACACGTGACTCACATGTGAATTGGGCATAGTAGACGTATGAAAAGAACGTCGGTTGATATTCTTGTATCAGGATGCCTGCTTGTCGCTGGTTTTGCGGTGCTTTCCATTGCCTTCACCCTTTTTTCAACCCTGTCTTTCTATGAGAGTAGCGTGCAGTTTGGACGAGTGCTTATTTCCAGTGAGTTGATCAATCAACTCCTATCACTCTAGATTCTATGGTTTGTACGCTGGGAGTATCACTCCTTATCTATCTGCTATGCTTTTTTGCCGTGTGGTATGGCGCTGGCTTTATCATTCAGCCGGTTGTTTCGATAGCGAGATTTACTCGCTTACCATCGTTTGTATTGTCTTTCTTTTTACTAGGACTCCTCACGTCACTTCCTGAAATATCAATTGGAGTTATTTCGCTGACAAGCGATACACCAGATGTGTTCGTGGGAACAATGCTTGGGGGAATTATTGTCATGATTTTAGGAGTTATTCCCCTCTTAGGCATTATTGGGAACGGAGTCCAGTTTCCTTGGAGGATGGATACACCGCATTTGCTCTTCTATGTTGCAACACTCCTGCTCCCGTTTGTTGTGTTATTCAATCAACAATTGGAGCAATTTGATGGAATCGTATTACTCATCTGGTATGGTCTTCTTTTCTTATCCTTATGGAAACGCAAAGAACCATTAGAAGCCAAAGGCAAGAAAACAAACCTATCCATCAAGAAAGCTTCGGCGCAGTTTGTACGAATCGCATTTGGAATTGGGCTTCTGTTGATTGGAAGCAAAGTAATTGTGTCCACCACCATGTATCTGTCGACTCAATTTCAGATTTCGCCTTTTTTAGTTAGCCTACTTGCTCTTGCGATCGGAACCAACATTCCAGAGATTTCCCTGATTGTTCGGTCACTGATAGCCAAGAAAAAAGAATTAGCGTTAGGAGATTATTTGGGGTCTGCGGTTGCCAACGTCCTCTTGCTTGGCTTGTTCCGATTTGCATATCAGAGACCAATCGATATTCCCAATCATTTCCTCATTCGGTTCTCCTTATTCTTTGTAGGTGCGGTCCTCTTTTTCTTGTTTGCAAGTTCCAAACGAAGACTTTCAAGAAGTGAATGTGCTATTTTATTGTGTCTGTATATGGTGTTTGTTGTACTTGAGTTCGTCGTAAATTAAGATGAGTCTTATGAATTCGGTAGTGGAGAAATAGCTACCGTTCTTGCTGATTTTGGTGTTCCTTTCTTCTTTTTGTTTAATCATAGGATTTGCGTCGTTCCTGTTTTTCAATCTTTTTGAGCGCCGCTCGTACGGAGGGAAGTTCTTGACGCTCATTGCCTTCTCCGATGAGTTGGTCACCGTTTTGGAAGGTAATGATAACTTTGGATTCGACATTGCGCATATTCTTGACTGGAGAAACGGCTTCTTTAAATGACACTTGTGCTTCCATTACGGGATGACGTTGGTGCAGCTTCTCCACATGGGAATACACCAATTCTTCAAGCAGGTTGACTTGTTCCACTTGCATATCTTTTCGTGGTTTGGTGATGCGAATTGGGATTGGAGATTCTTGTTTTGCAACTTTGGTATATGCATCCAAGAGATCTCGAGTGGACAAAAAACGGGTTGGCTTTCGTTGCTGGTCCACAAGAACGACGCTTGTTGATTTGGTTGTAATGAGTAGTGGCACAATGTCATCACAGTCTTTGGTGTCTGATTGAGAAAAGACGTTGATCGTAGCAAAGTTTCGAATCGGTGCATCCAGTCGTCGCACTTGCTCTTCGTCATACAAGAAATCGTGAGCTTCCCCATTCTTGCTACGAAATCTATCTCTTGGAGGAGGCTTTGCGAAACTATCACGTAGATCGCTTCGCGACACAATTCCTGCAAGCTTTTCTTCTTCATCGATTAACACGACGCGCGAGACATTCTGATTTCGCATCAGTTTATACACGGTTCCCACGCTACTATCGATGGGAGCCGTGATTGGTTTTCGAAACTCAATTTTGGTACAGATATCCGCCACTATCTCTGGATAGTCTGAAAGAGCTTGCAAAATACTTTTGGCAGTTACAATTCCCATTACCTGCCCCATCGCATCAAAGACTGGAAGTGTATAGGTGCGCTTTTCTACCATCTCTTCTGCAGCTTCCCAAATTTCTGTTTCTGGATACAGCACTCGTGTATGAATTGCGGCGTGTTTGGCTTTCGCAGTTCGAGGATACCGGGACTGGAAGAATAGATGTGATGCAGTTAAAACACCGACATAGTGATCGTCTTCCATCACGAGTAAACAATCGGTGTTGGTATCAAGCGAGACAATAGCTGATCCAACAGTTGTCGTTGCATCAACAAAAGAAGACTGCGGTATTGGAAGGAGGGCGGATGAGAGTGAGAGGTGTTTTCCCATCCTCTCTACCATAAAAAGGAAGGTGTAGAAATCAATAATAATTGTGAAAGAAGAACGTAAGTTAGTCTCGCGGTCTCTGTGTAGCGGTGAGTGCATCTCGAAGACACTCTGGATCATCAAGCGTAATAATTAGTGTGTGTCGACTTGGATCTTCTCTACTACTCTCAATCACACAGCCTTCTTCTTGCAACTTGAGTTGTGCAGCTCGAAGATGTGGCACTCTGTCAGGTTGCAAAACATTTCCAGGAGGTCTTGTGTCGATAATCTCAAATTCAGTTTCACTCACCCGTTCCACCACATATCCATTTCCAGAATATGAGATATCTTCAAATGTCGAAGTGGAGGGAGGCGTGTTTTCTGTTCGTCTTGTCACAATATCATCGAGCCAAAGCCCTACTCCGAATGAAAGTACCGAAGCCACAATAGTAATCCGTGCCCAGACACGATCAGAAAGAAGATTCCCTTCGCGTTTACGTTTGGGGTTTCCATACGCATCAACCGGTTCAAGTGATTCTATTTCTTCTACGGGTTCATCATTTCGTTCCATTCGTGCACTCCACCATGCAATGTAGAAAACTATATGACAGGAACGTAAGAGAACGTGTTGAAACGACTGAAGGGATGCTGAGAATCGTTTTCAGTTTGTTATTGGAATTGGTCGTTATTGTTATGCATACGAAAGGAGGGGGTCATGTATGAAACGAAAAATGATTATTGTCCCACTCGTTGCTGCCATTCTTACTGGAGTTGTCGCTTTAGGAAGCGCGCAAGCATACGCACAAAGCAGTGAAGGACAACAAACTATCGTCCAACGCATTGCACAAAAATTTGGTCTCAAAGAGTCTGATGTGCAAGCTGTCTTTGATGAAGAGCGTGCCGCACACAAGCAAGTGATGCAACAGCGCTTTGTTACCAAACTTGATGAAGCAGTGAAAGCCGGAAAGCTGACTGAAGCAAAAAAACAACTCATTCTGAAGAAACATGCAGAATTGCAAGCCAAGCATGAAGCGTTTTTTGCGCAGAGATCATCAATATCAAAAGAGGAAATGATGAAACAAAAGCAAACTGAACGTGCGGAATTAGAAGCTTGGGCAAAAGAGAATGGGATTGATATGACGTATTTCTTTGGAGGAATGAAAGGAGGAATGGGTAAGGGATTTATGCATGGAAGATAATTCTTTCGTGACTACAAAGCAAAGTGCACAAAACCAGCTTGAGGGCAAAACTTTCAGGCTGGTTTTTTTGTATGCTTGACAGTCTGAGTATGGGTATAGAGAATGTGGCCATGAAGATACCCACCAAGCGATTTGATACGTCGCTTCCCTTGCCTTCCTATGAACACAATGCGGCTGGTTTTGATCTCTCTGCACGAGAAACCACAATTATTCCTTCAAAACAAATGGCAGTCATTCCAAGTAACTTGGCACTGGCGATTCCCAAAGGGTACGTACTCTTTCTTGTACCAAGAAGCAGTACCCCACATAAACATGGATTGATGATGCCAAACTCCATAGGGGTGATTGATCCGTTCTATAACGGCGATGACAATGAAATTATGATCTTGGTCTATAACTTCACCGATAAGGAAGTGACGATCAAAAAGGGTGATGTGTTTGTGCAAGGAATTTTGGTCAAATATGAAACGGTTGAATTTGATGAAGGCACGAAGCTTCCTAAGGGAAAGAGAAACAAGTGGCATGTGCCAAAGAAGTAAGTCTTCAAATCTAAAAGGAACGGTCGGGCGTGGTGTGCACACGCCCTTTTACTGACATCTCACAGTATGATAAAGGAGAGTTCAGTCCCGTTGTGCAGTCGAACGGTTAATACGCTGTCGCTGGAGGTGATTGTGGCGTGCAACAGACAGTATCTCTTTTCGACTCGTCTTGTTACCTTGCCGTAGCAAACAAGCGTGAAACGAATTACACCGTTGCTACATTTAATGGCAGAAAGCGTTGACCTTGTGTTGTTGAAAGAAAACACACGGCAGCCCGTGAACCGTTTCAGATATCCGGCAAAAATATTGACAAGATATTCTTCTGAAAGGATTCCGTTGCCAGTCTTGGTGTTAAAGTCCACCGAACTTTCAACGTGCTTTATGGTACTTGATACTGCGGACATGGAAACTTGCTCCTATATATGTGAGATGCAGAACGTTGTGACTGCAGGCGCTACAATGTGGTGCGACGACCAAGAAGCAACTGCATTCTGACGTTCTGTATCTGATATGTAAAAGAGCAAGGTGAAAGGGTTGGGCGCGGTGTGTGCATCCGCGCCCCTCGCGTCATCTACTTAACAAAAGTGATAACACGCCCATTCTGCTGACGCAGTTCAAAGCCATTTTCCAGTTTCTGGACCAGGGCTTCTTTCAGATTGATGTAGACGGGTCTATGTTGATGTGGAACGACCGACGTGTCGGCCATGTCCAGCGTTAAACATAAATTGTCCAATTCACTAGTCCGCAAAACCAGATTCGTCACGATCTCGCTGCTATCGGTGACCGTGAGGTTTCTGCTTCCGTTCGCCCATGCGGTTAGGTCAACACGGAACTGTGTTGCCTGCTCATGGGTAACGATACGACCGGATTTTGTTTGCCGGTTATACGGCTGCATTGTGGTTATCCTTTTGCACTGTGATGACGGAAATATCACCGAAGACTGCCAGAGGTGCGTGATTGCTCCTCAAGAAAGGCAGGTCTGCGGTGTGTATTTCCGTACTGATATGTTCCAGGGCAAAAAAAACGATGAGTCGCCTCATCAAGAAGTACAGTATATGCCAAAAAGCCTCATTTGTCAAATACTATAGGCCTAAAATAGTGAAGCTAAAAGACAGGTATCGGTAGGATATTCTTTAATTTCCGTAGACGGTCCAGGTTGGAGCATCTGTATAGGTAGGGGTCACATTTCCTCCGGCAGGGACAAAGAGCGTGACCATGGTATTGGCAGGTATTGTCACAGACGCACCATTGGTGACCACCACTGTGCAGGCTGAGGCACCGGCTGTAATAGTAAAGAAACGTTCAAAGGGGGCACCACTGGTGGCGACTCCAGATGCTGGAACGGGCACACTTTGTGATCCGAAGTGGTTATAGTTACGGTTACGGAATGCATACTTTGGAGAGGTAGAAAACATAGTACTTGCTGTGAATCCAACCCCACCAAAGTTATTGTCTTCCCACTTCGCACCGTTGGATGAAGAGGCATGGTGCCCAACTGCGGTCACCTGTCCGCTTGAGGTTCCACGGGGAGAATTGAAATCATTTTGAGAAATCCAGATTGGAGCCGTGTTGGACAGACAATCTATTTCATAGTTGGTTCCAGCCGTTTGCCCGTTCAAACTGAAGATACAGTTTTTGATGATGATGCTACTGCCGGAAACTATTTGGATTCCATGGGTGCCAGCAAACTGGACTTTGAAGTCACTGATAAAGATTTGGGTTCCGGCCGAAATTTGAATTCCCATGAGTCCTTCCTGCACGATTCCATTGGAAAGATGGATATTGGAAGGGGTTCCATTGGAGTTACTTTCAATTTTGATAATTGGAGTCCCAGCTGGCTGGGTTGGGAAGGCACCAATATCAAGACTAGTCGCAAACACAGATGCACATTCTCCCAGGATACGCAGAACCGATGCATTCGCAACTTGATCCCCAGTAACAGCGGCATTCACTTGGTTGATCTGTACGTCATAACTATCTTCAATCAAGATCACATCCCCAAGTGAGACTTGCTGCATATAGATATTGGTGATCATTGCTTGAACCGCATAGGTACTGCCACTGTGTCCTTTAGTATGAATGCCATACCCATTTTTGTTGCCACGGATGTTGGTGAGCATCAGTCCTTGCACCCCACGTGTGGCATTCCCTTCGGCTTGTACGATATATCCATTCACATAGTACGAATCGATATCGGCAATCGTGCAGTATTGTCCTGCAGTGATTTGAATCATGTTGGCGGCAGGATTCGGAGATGCGGTGAGATTAGGGCCACCAATGAAGGTAAGAGAAGCAATGGTGACATTACTATTGGTGAGTAAAAAGACTTGAGATCCTGACCAAGTAGATTTCAATTGGATTTTGGATCCCATGCCATCACCTTTGATCACGACATACGAAACTGGTGTGGTCAATGGACTGGACACGATATAGGTTCCAAGGGGGAAAAAAACAATTCCGCCTGCTGCAGAATTTGCAGCGGCAATGGCGCTATTGATTGCAGAGGTATCATCGGTTGCACCATCGCCAGTCGCACCATAGTCTTTGACGTTGTAGACTTTTTGGACAGTCTTTAAAGTCCCGTCACTATTGTGCGAGACTTCTAAGTAGGTATTGAGGACTGTTCCCCAGTTACCTTCATCGCCGCCGACGGTTGGAAGTCTAGCCATACTTTCTTCTTTTCTATACTCCGTACGCTCCACTACCAAAACGCTTTGCAGTTTTTGCAGGCTTGGAACGGATCTGTGGATGCGCAATCGTTTGCAAGAATCCCGCTATTCCTGAAAGCGCAACAATAAGTACCCCAAGATACATCAAAAATTCTCTCCGGGTCATTTTTTTCTTGAATAGTGCATGAAAATTGACGGAGTCCATCTGCATCCATACTAGCGCAGATTGCTCTTACCTTCTAGATCATAATTTTGGTTGCGTCTTTTTTCTTTCGAGAAGAAAGGAATCGAAAGAATATACCCACCAGAATGAGGAGCACAAGCAGACCAATCCCAATGGGAAGGACAAGGTTACTGGGAGATTTTTTGGTTGGCGTTTCAACTATGAGGTCCAAAGAGACCTCTTTGTTTTCACCCGCAAGCGAGATGTGTGAGCGCGTTGTTTGTCGTTCGTATTCAATAGAAACTATATGTTCTCCCGGGGAGAGATTCTCAAACTGAACCAGCCCTTTTTGATCGGTGGTTTGAATCGTGTCTGACTCATCGATTGCCACGTTGGCATCCACCAGTGGGTTTTGTTGGGTGGTCAAAATTCGCAGATTGAGTGTGTAGGAGGAAGGAATCGTTTTCTTTGTGGATGGTACAGGAGAAGATGTGGGGACAGCGTCTGTTTGCAACAGAAGTTCATGTGTTTGCAGTGGAGTCGTCAACAATGACGGAGCTGCGAGCGCACTGGTTTTGGCGGACAGTTCATTGGACCATGGTCCTGTTGCACATCCATTTCCACCACGCACACGGAAATAATACGTGGTCATAGGAAGCAACGATGAAACCGTATAGGTACGCATTCCCTTTCCACCAATATCAGTTGCAGAGAAACGATAGTCACCAGGTGCGTATCCATATTCGAGTGCATAGTGATCAACAGGATCAGCTGCGTCAGTGAAATACAAAAGGATTGAAAAGCTATTAGTAGGTACAGCTCCATACAACCATGGTGCTGTTGCAGGTGCGGTTTGGGTACACCCGACTGGTGGGATACCGGGAGTTGGAGTCACAGATGGATACGTTCCAATGCCATATATATTAGCCCCATACTTACCGTATCCATAGGTAGAGGCAAATGCCGGTCGAGCACACACGGCTGTTACTACGATGCACAAGATGGCTACTTGACTTGAACGGAACATAAATCTATATTGATGGTACGTAATTGCCCAGGAGAACTCAATGTTTGGAATTGGTGTCCCCGAACTGCTGCTCGTCTTAGTTATAATACTTGTTCTCTTTGGAGGCAAAAAACTTCCAGAACTCTCTCGCAGTCTTGGTGAATCAATTAGAGAACTGCGTAAAGGCTTTACCGATCCTGTTGATGAAAAGTCTAAAGACAAGAAATCCAAATAAGAACGATCCTGCCCGTCCCTTTATTGAACACGTTCGTGAACTGCGTTCGCGATTGTTCTCCTATCTTTTTGTTTTGGGTGTCGGATCTTTTGTGGGGTACTGGATTCACCCCCAGCTGATTACTTTCCTTACCAAGCCTCTTGCTCAACCGTTGTTCTATTCAACCGTTACAGGGGGTTTTAACTTTGTTTTTCAAGTCAGTCTTTTCTTTGGATTTGTTCTTTCTATTCCCTTTCTGCTGTTTCAAATAGTTCGCTTTGTGCAGCCCGCTCTTCCTCCAATTCCCTTCCCTCAGTTACTTCGCTACCTAGTCGCATCTATTTTTTTGCTGCTTTTGGGAATGGGTTTTGCCTACTTTGTGAGTCTGCCTTCCACCCTGCACTTTTTAGGCTCTTTTGGGAAAGAGAATATCATGACACTGATTTCTGTGAGTGAGTATTTTTCGTTTGTCGTCAGATATATCACAGGGTTTGGAATTGCCTTCCAGCTGCCATTGATCATACTTGTGATTGATTCGTATACCCCCTTATCACTACGAAACCTACTTCGATTTGAACGGGTTGTGATTGTGCTGTGTTTTGTAGCAGCTGCAATTCTTACTCCCACTCCAGACATTTTTAACCAAGCAGTTTTTGCACTTCCTTTGATTCTTCTATACCAACTCTCCATCCTGCTGATCTGGTTGCGGCATAGGTCACTGAAAGGATAAGAGGGAGAGAAACCAGGAGACCCTATAGTAGTAAGGCTCTTGAGAGGTTCCCTTTTCTTTCCAAGAATAAAATTCTTACAATATACTCGGGTATTTTTTGGAAATAGTGCTAGGAAAGCTTCCGAATCTCTTCTTACTTTTTCAATACACAAAACAGGAGTTATAGGGTATAATGTGCAGCAAGCAAGCTTAGGTACGAGGTACAAAACAAATGATTCTGACCCCATGGACTCTTGCGGTGATGCTGGGTGTGTTTGGAGCGATTGCACTCCTGATTCCACGCCGAGTATCAAAAGTGGTAGGCGTTTGCCTACTCTTCTTTGCATGGGCGAGCGTAGTCAATGCGGCAGTTGCCGCAGGGGCGTCGCTATCCCAGACGCAAAGTGTGGTTGTTACTGTAGTGGCCGTCGCGCCGATTATCGTCATCGGCCTACTATGGCTCATCGCCCTCAAGCGGGGTGCTGACCAGATGACATCTTCGACTCAGTAACAATCGTATCGGGCCGCTCTCCTTTCGGGGGCCGCGGCTCGAGTCCGATTTAGAGCCTTCTTTTTTCAACGAAGTATACAGAATATAGAAACACCCCCACTCATGCACGTGGGGGTTTTGTGCAGTTTGACTGCACTTGAAGTTAACGGTGATAGGGAGTTTGGTATACATGGAACTCCCCCTTCCAGTCCTTGGCGAAGAGTTCCTTTCGTTCCACAGACACAGACAGAATCTGCTGGACGGTAGCAGTTGTTGGAGGATCCAACGTCTTCGTGTCCTGCGTTATGATGTACCAGGGCAGATCCGCTGCCAACTGATCTGCGGTGGTCGTATCAAAGGAATAGCAGCGTTGCTCTATCGCAGCGCATACTGACTCCTCGGAAAGGAAAACTGCGTCCAGAGGCAAGTTGGCTACACTCTCCTCAATCTGGGCAAAAGCGTCGCTGCGTGAAAAAACGAAGGCTCGGATGCCAAGAGTCAGCAAATCCAGTGCTACGATTGCAATGACGACAGTCCGCGCAATTTTCCACAAAGCACGTCGTTCCACGATCTGCCAGCAGGCTATGACAGCCAAGTACACACGGCAGCCCCACTCTGCATAGACAAGGTAGTGGGGGTTCTGTAGCCGCACCAGAGTCAGCATTCCCAGTGCCGCAAGAACGGCTGCTGTCAAAGGGGCAAGCCAACGATCATGCCCAGCGAGATGTTTTAGCCCATAGCGAACAGCGAGTCCCCATCCAATGAGAAGCGTCAGGATGGATCCGCTATACGCCCAGTACGTAGACACGATAGCATCTACAAATTCAGCAGGGCCAAAGTTAAGACCTCGTGCTTGTTGTAGACCCAGTGTCCGGCGGATCTGGATCAGTGTTGCCTCCAGGAATGTCCCCTGTACCGTTGCGGTCATCCATACCAGGTACAGGATGATAACCACAAATGCCGTTTGGACAGTCAACACATATCGTCGGTTCTCACTGAGTGGATGCCTACCGGTAAAGAGCCAGTAGAGCGCTACTGCGATCAGGACATAGCCTCCAGTGTGTTTGTACACAGCGGCAATACCCAATAGCAGGCCGGCGCTTACCCACAGTAGAGGGTTGATGTGGGTTCGAGCTGCGATTAGAAATACGCAGAGTCCCAAAATTCCAACCAATGTGGCGGCAGGGTCGATTTTCACTAAACCCGTTGTGTAGGTGATCCAACCGGCAATGCAGAGAAACGCTCCTGCGGCAAGCACTGCGATACGTTCCTTGGTGACTAGCCAAGTGAACCACATTGCTGCTCCAACGATGCCTACAGCGATGAAACTGCTCAAAACACGAAGTGAGGCGATAGTTAAATCCCCAACCGTTCGTGCCCATCCCGACATGACGCTGAAGTGCAGGAAAGGCTGGAACGTGAACCAGTCCTTTTCTCCAAACTGATGTAGGTCGAGGTGCGGATACCCGATGGTTAGCACCTGACGAGTTACGTTCAGGTACACATTTTCATCGGACTCCCGTGGAGTTATTGGGATAAACAACAGGTGAACAATGAGTGTCACCCCCAATATTTCGAGGACAGATGTCCAGAACCGTTTATCAGATATGCTCATTTGAAACTTCCGATCACTAATTGCATCAGGGCAAGTGCTAGTGCGACAGTTAAGTACCCCCACATAGTCTGAAGCAAACGCGAGGCACCGTCTCTGCGAATATGCTGTCGCAAAAAGCTATAGCTGAAACGGAGTAAGACGTACCCCGTCACGATAGGGAAAAAGAATCCATACCAACGTTTTGCCGTCCAGGCGTTTACTGCTCCAGCGCCTGAGTACCCCAGGAATGCAAAGATGCCAAGCAGCTTCAGAGTTTCCCAGTTGCCAGTTAAAAGGCCCGAAACAATGAGTGCTGCAAGAATCGTTATGCCGACAAGAGATGCTCCGGCAACTTTTACAACTCCGTTGTACCGGTTCTGCGCGAAGACGCTGTGAGGGTAAAAATGCAGCATGTCAGCTGCGCCACCTCCCGATCGCTTCCATTCCAATATGAGGTCTTTGAAAGATTTCCTGGTTGTATGGACGACTTTGAAGTCGTCGTCGTTACAAATCCAGAACCGTCCTCCAGCGTCCACAAATTTCTGGACGCTCATAAAATCCTCATACGAAATCCTGGCATTCTCGTCGTATCCACCCATCTGTTCGAAAGCGCTTCGATCCATTACCCAATTTGACAACACTGGCAACGTTCGCATTTTCCCCATGTTGGAAGCATCCAGATAGAAGCTTCCTCCAAAGGTCGGAAATCTGCGAAATACACTCCCACCAGGTGCCCCAAAGATGTCAATCCAATGGGGCGGATCATCGAAGCGACCGACAACTTCACCGGCTACTGCGCCAACTTGCTTTTCACGCAAGAGGCGTAGTGCTTTTGGTATGTAGGTCTTTGGATTGGTAATTTTCATATCCGACATCACGAAGACATCGGCATCTGAAAAGAGGCAGCCGATTTTCCGCAGCACGTTGGAGTTTCGTCCCTGCCACTTCACCCAATGACCTTTTACGAAGATACGATCCATTTCGACTTCCAGAATCGTCATCCTCGTACCGATGATGTAGCGAATGTTCTTTGCATATTCTGAGTATGCTTTGGGGTTTGGAACCCATTGCCACTCAGCTGTCTGCGGATTGATCCCTGCCCATCGCCAATCGCTCTCTGAAAAGCCGTCCCAGGTTTTGTCCGAAACAGGTTCATTAAACTGTTTCGAACTTGTCATTGTACCGACCATCACAACATTGAAGCCGGTACCAAGTTCACGCAGATTCGAAATTCTGCGCTGGACATTGGTTTGCTTCGCATCCCGAGTCGGGATGACAAAGCTTACCTTTGGTCCTTGCGACCTGTTCATTTGTCAATCCTTTCTCCAACGTTTGAAAATCCGAACTGGAAGAGTCCCCCAGCGTCCGAGCCGAGCAAACAAGTTTTTCGCATCACCAACAAAGCTTCCTTTCCCGAACACGAACGTGTCCATGATCGGGTAGTTAAGCAACGTGATGATGCCCGTCGAGAACCAGTATGCGGCGCTGTCACTGGTAAAGATCCACCAGGACAGTCCGAAGAGATTGATGAACGCCCATTCACCGAAGGCAAATAACGCTGCATTCGTTGCCAGCGTGCACCCCTTGGCAATTACGAACCTCCCCACGTTCTTGTAGAACGCAAGAAAGCGTGCATCGCTCCAGGTAAAGAGGTAGTTCAAAATGAAATTGGCGATGATGCTGATAACAGCTTGCACAACATTCGCTGCATCTGTGTCCCAATGCCATTCGAATTTTGCGATGCGGAGGAATATAGCCCCAAAGAGCGTCAGACCTCCACCAATGAATATGAAACTGACAACACGACTTCGAATCAGCCGCCCGATAGGACTCTCACGAAAACGCCGTCTCCATGAGAGTCGTTCTTTCCGTTCCGAATCGTTCAATCTTATCCTCCTAGTGGCGTATGCCACTTATAAAACCGTTAACTTGTTAAAGGGTTATGATTTGGGCAGAAAGATGGGACGTTTTCCCTGTGAGGGATGTCTCATTTCCCACCAAACCAAAACACCCCCAGTTTATCTGGAGGCAAGCTATTATTATAACATTTATAGGATATGGGAAAGGGGTGAAAATAAAGGAGTCTTACGCGGAACCTTTGCCTTTATTCATTGCTTCGTAGTTCTATCAAGCGGGAAATGAGCTTTCGCAAACCGTCCACATTGTATGGCTCATTTTCAATCAGAGGAAGCAAGTCATCATATTTTCTTCCGTGCAATACATTTCCTTGAAAGGTGATTAATGCCGTACTCTTATTCTCTTGGGGGGTAAGCACTGGAGAAATACGAAACCAGACGTTAAAAATAACAGTCCCCTGAGAAAGAATGTTAATGTTAATTTCGGTAGGTTTTGAAAGGGCTGTATGAGTCAGATCTGTCGATGTTTCTCCCCTTCTGGCAGCGCCAGCTCCTTGTCGTTTATCTAGTTCTGATCCCTGTCGCATACCGCCTTTAATATTAACGTTCACTTCTGATCCATCCTGCAGTGCAACTTGCAGACGGACTCCAGGATCCTCGCCTCTTTGAGCAGCAATCACATCAGCTTGATCGTCCGTTCGCACTTTTCGCTTTCGAATAATCGAGGTATCAATGTGCAGGTTTTCTGGATTTAAAGCAGTAGAGAGTTCACGAAGAGAGCGCGTCAAAATGCTTCTTCCAGAAATATTATCTGTAGGTTTTTTGGCTGCAATTTCAGCAAAATTGTCACTAATTAAACTGAAATGGTCGAGTGTATCCTGCGTGACTTCACGAATCTGTACTTCTTTGTTGGGTTGTCTATCCATAGCTTAAAAGGAATATGTCCGCTCTCCTCTTCCTGTACTGGTCTGTAGTTCGGTTACTACTTGAATATGTTGGGCACTAACTGCAGAAATACCCATAGTAAATTCTAAAACGGGAATGAGATCACTGTCTACGACGTGTACCGTAGCTGTATTCTCTGTAAGGTTCAATATAACTCGAGCGATAAAGCCATCTACTAGTTCTGCTGGGAGCCCTGATTGTGTCTCTGCGTACGCCTTATACAAGACACTACTGTCATGTCCTTGCGCGCGTGCTTGACTGCTTAAATCTGCTGCAGTGGTTGGATCTTCAAACATAGCTGACTGCAAAGCTACTGGTTCTACGTTCATCAACAACTGCGCAAGGAGTTGCATTTCAAGGGTTAATGTAGAAGGAAGCTGAAGCTCTCCATTCCTTTGTTCTAGGGAAGAAAGGATTGCAAAGAGGAGTTGTTCTCCATACTGGAGGTTTTCTTTATGCGGTGCCATAACGATAGTATACCATTACTTTTAGTCCCATTCTGAATTATTACAAGATTGAAAATACCTCCACATACAGAAACACCTCCGTTTTGAGCGGAGGTGTTTCCTTGAAAATGAGAGCAGAATTGCTTACCGAGGAAAATAATGGCCCATGATGATAAACATGGCAGTGGCTGCTGGAATGACCATAACCACAGTTGTGGTTATGAAAAACACCTTCAGGTTGTCCCGGAAGATGTTCTTTTGCCCCGGTTTCCTCGTGAACAGCCAGTCCGATATCCCGCATCCGATTCCGGCCAGCAGCGAGATTGTTGTTGCCAACACCAGTCCCATTTCAATGACGGGGATGTCATAGGGAGGAAGAAACAAGACGGCACGCACCAGTTGCCAGTGGAATGGGACAGCAACCAGAATGCACCAGAGCAGCCCGACGAGGATTGTCCAGAATGGAAACAAACCAAGCACGTCGCTCAGCTTGTCCCCAAACGACGGATTATGGCGCACAGTGAGCGCTAACAATCCCACGACGGTTCCCCACTCAACAATGTAGAAGAGAACCAGCGTCACAAACGAGAGAAGCGTAAAAGGCAGAGGTAACCCAGACATTGTGAATTTTCCCTTTCACTAACTTAGCAAGACGCCAAGTGCACAAATCAGAGTTGTCTGATCTCTGTACGTGGCGCCTTTTTCTGCAAATTTTCAAGGAGCGAGTGTCGTAAAAGCCTGCCTCTCAGGCAACCTGGGAGTAGCTTTATTGACGGCTCTATTCTATCACTAAAGGCAGTAAATTAATAGTTATGGGTCTATCTTACTTCCTTCTTTCCCAATTGTCTCCCCTTTCCTGTAAGCTGCGACGTATTGTCCACGTTCGTAGTCTATGGAGGAAATCTATGGCAGATGTCAAAGAACAACTACTCAAAGGGTTAAATAATGCCTATGCGATGGAGGAGAAGTTGGAGCATGTGCTTCGAATGCATGCCGACGATGCCAAGGATAATATTGAAATTGCTCATAGGCTTGAGGATCACGCAGATCAAAGCAATCGACAAGCCCAAAGGCTCAAAGAATGTATTGAGAGCTTGGATGGAGATGTGTCAAAGATACAGAAGATGGCCGCAGAAGCCATGGGACACATGGAAGGGATGATGACCGATCTCATGCCAAACAAGCTGCTTCGAAATACGATTATGGACTATGTGAGTGAACACATGGAAATAGGAACATACACTGCCCTAGTTGCTATGGCACAGCACGCGGGCGAAGACAAGATTGCATCTGTGTGTGAAGAAATCCTGGGTGAAGAAGAAGATATGGCCGAATGGGTCTATTCGCAAATCCCTGATATTGCAGTTATGGAACTGGCTGATGACTAGAGATTATGAATATGGCTTATCCACGAGGTAGCTTCATGTAGAACGCAAACGCTGTTCGAAAATCGTCTGCATGTACTTCCAGGGAAAGATTGTTTTCCACATCTCTGCGGATTTGATCGCGGAGTTGTACGTCTCGTTGTACAAAGTATTCGAGTGTGTGCTGCGAGGTTTCCGGAGTAATTCCAGAGAGTGAGATCCATTCTGGGAAACTGGGGTGACCAAGAATTCCCTTTATTACCAATCGTGTCTCTAAAGGATAGTTATCTGTTTCTTCGATAGCTGCTGAGAGAGCTTTTCCTTCGATGGTGATGGGACGAAATGACATAGATATGTGCTATGAGTATCACGGCAAAGTATAGCATCACTTCGGATGACTAGGCTGTCTCTTCCCGTGGCATTTCATCAAAGATCTCAATCTCATAATGAATACTGATATACCCTTCGTTGAGTGGAATCAGATCAATTCCTAAACTTCCTTTGGGAAGTGGATCTCTGCCCTCATGTTTGCTTTCTGCAAAGCGCCATTCACTGGGAATTTGAAGTTGCTCATGTGATTGTTTGAGTATCTGTTGATACACATATTTCATGCTGTCTTTTGCAGTAGGCATTTCCCCACGGACTACTCCCTGCTGCTGGTCGACGGCTGGCATTGGGCATCGTTCTTTTGGTCGCCATACATAGAAAACAACGTCACCAATCTTGAT
>CAZNKS010000012.1:0-23851 GCA_964574065.1 uncultured Pseudomonadales bacterium
AGTGAATCAGAACGATAGAGATGATAGTATCAGTTTTTCAATAAATACGCAGTTGTTGTATGAATCAACTTATTCTTGCATCAGGGTCACAACGACGAAAAGACATACTAGAGTTTTTAGGAATCCCTTTTGATGTTGTCATTTCAGAGTTTCCAGAAGAAGATGTGCATTTTTCGGATTTTGAAAACGCAGAAGACTATGTATCAACGATCGCAGTTGGTAAAGCTCTTATGGTTGCTTCAAAATACCCAGATTCAATTATCCTTGCAGCTGATACCTCAGTTTTTTTAGGAAGGGATGTGTATGGCAAACCGAAAGATTATGATGATGCTAGAAGAATTTTAAAACAACTTCGCGGGCAAGTTCATGAGGTCTGGACGGGAGTGTGTGTACTCAACTCTCTTAACAATGAGCAATATATTCAATCTGTCCAAACAAGGGTGGAGTTTTTCCCTTTTTCTGATGAACAGTTGGAACAATATATTGCAACCGGTGAGTCTCTAGGAAAAGCCGGTGCCTATGCCATACAGTATGGGGCGAGAGGCTTCGTACGACAAATACAGGGCAGTTTAACGAATGTCATCGGTCTTCCAATAGAAGAAACTGCAGAACTCTTAGAAAGAGTTGGAATCCCAGTCAACGTTAATGTTAGGGAAATTTCTGAACAACACTTCAACTTTTCGCAATGATCCTTATTCATAGCAGCGATAGACGATGTTTTCGTGCTATGATTTAACGTATGGATAATTCGGTTACTCCAGTTCAATCTCAATCTGGTACACAGCTTCCAACACCACAATCAGTTGCTTCACCCACAGGGCAGACAGCAACAAATTCTGATGTTGTAGCTACACCTGTTTTGCAAGCAGCAGCAACCGTTGCAAACTCATCTCAAATTAGTGTCTCTAAAGGGAAAGAAAGTGGGCCTATCTCTGCTGAAGTAGCCGGATTTGTTGAAGTAGCAGGGAATGATGCTTTTGAAAAAGAGTCACTTCCTCCTGAGGTTGCAAGCTGGATGGAAAAAGTGAATCGCGGTGAACAGCCAGGAAAGTTAGACCAAGTTGTCATTGCGGATAAAAACACAGCTCCTCAAGATGTGTCCTCATCCGTGTCAAATGCAGTATACGTGCTTCCCTTAGGACAGATTCAGATGAAACAAGGTCTTGGAAAAAGTGTAAATGAAAGTGTCCGTTGGCTGGCAGAGTGGTGTAAATATTTATTGAAAAAGTTCGGTGGTGAAGCAACGTATCAAGAATAACATTCAATATGGATCCAACTACAGATATTGCCTTAGCATCAACACAGGTCATAACTGCACTTGTTCTGTTTGTCGTGCCTATCGTTTTTGGGGCAGCCCTTGTATATATGGTGCTTCAATGGCTTCGGTTTCGAGGGAGAGAAAAGTACTCACTGGGCTTTAAAGTACTAAAAGTTTTGCTTCCCAAAGACAACGAAATAAAAATAGATGCTGCAGAACAGATGTTCGCTTCTTTGTACAGTTTAAAAAATGAAGGAGTTGGGTCGCTCCTAAAGCCTGAAGATCATTTCACATTTGAGATTGTTGCTCTCAAAGAAAACATCGCTTTTTATGTTACAGTTCCAGGTGACTTGCGAGATCACATTGAAAAACAAATTTATGGAGCCTATCCATCTGCAGAAATCTTTGAAGTTGAGGAATACAACATCTTTTCACAGGGAGGTAAAGTCGCCTTTGCTGCTTTAACGCTTGCAAGTCCAACATTTTATCCAATTAAAGTCTATAAGGATCTTCCGACTGATGGTCTTTCTTTATTGACATCCGCACTTTCAAAGATGGATGAGGGTGAAGGAGCAATCGTCCAATTGTGTATGGAGCCTGCTGATGGTGGATGGCAGCGAGCGGGTGAGAAATATGTTGCGGATACGAAGAAAAAAGAATCTGATCCCCAGAAAGCAAGCTATAACCATGACCCCAAAAAATTAGATGCCATTGAAACCAAAGCGAGTAAACCAGGATTTAGAATTTCACTTCGGATTGTAGTGAACTCAACCGATGCTCGAAGAGCGAACTCTCATTTGACTAATATCATTGGTAGTTTTGCGCAGTTTAGTAGCCCAACGAATAGCTTTAAACGAGCTGGAATTCTTTTTAAGCAATTGTTCATGATAGATTTCATCTATCGGTATATGCCGTTATTTAACCGAGGAACGTTCGTTCTAAATTCTGAAGAACTGGCAACAATACTCCATTTCCCCAATAAAACTGTAGAAACCCATCATATTAATTGGTTAAAGGCGAAGTCAGCACCAGCGCCAGCTAGTATTCCTACATCTGGCATGCGTTTAGGAACGAGTATCTATCGAGGACAGAAAAAAGATATTTTCATGGCTGAGAAGGATAGACAACGCCACATGTATATCGTTGGAAAAACTGGTACCGGAAAATCAGAATTTCTAAAAGACATGATCTTGCAAGATATCCGTGCGGGGAAAGGTTTGGCAGTATTAGATCCGCATGGAGAACTGGTCGAGGATATCATGCAGCTTATTCCTCCAGAACGAGCGGAAGAGGTTATTTACTTTAATCCATCTGATACCGAACGCCCGATGGGTCTGAACATCATGGAGGCTGAGACTGAAGAGCAAATGCACTTCGTGGTAGGCTCAATCATCGCCTTGATGTATAAGCTCTATGATCCTCATAAGACAGGTATCATTGGTCCACGTTTCGAACACGCAATTCGTAACGCCATGTTAACTATTATGGCGGAACCTGGAAGCACTTTTATCGAGTTGGTACGCTGTTTGACAGATCAAAAATATGTTCAAGAACTTCTTCCCAAAGTCAAAGATCCAGTAGTGCGTAGGTACTGGACTGACCAAATCGCACAAACTTCAGACTTCCACAAATCTGAAGTTTTGGACTACATTGTAAGTAAGTTTGGAAAGTTTATTACGAATAAAGTCATGCGTAATATCATTGGTCAAAGCAAGAGCGCATTCAATTTCCGTACAGTAATGGACGAAGGGAAAATATTGCTTGTGAACCTCTCAAAAGGAAAATTGGGAGAGGAGGATGCGAAGTTCTTGGGTTTGATCTTAGTGCCTAAAATCTTAACTGCAGCCATGAGTCGACAGGACATGGAAATGGAAAAGCGAAAGGACTTTTATCTTTATGTAGATGAGTTCCAAAACTATGCGACAGACGATTTTGCAGTAATTCTTTCAGAAGCTCGTAAGTATCGTTTGAATCTTATTGTCGCAAACCAGTTTGTGGCACAGATAGAAGAGAATGTGAAGAATGCCGTTTTTGGAAACGTAGGTACCATGATCACGTTCCGTGTGGGTGTGCCTGATGCAAATTTCTTGCAGCATGAGTTTACTCCCACCTTTAGCGAGACAGACCTCACAAATATTGAGAAATTCCATGTCTATATTAAGACCATTGTAGGAAATGAGCCTGTTCCACCTTTTAGTATGGATTTAACTCGCGACGTGGAAGGGGAACGAAAGATAATGGATCCAAAGCGAGCAGAACTCATCCGAGAGCTTTCAAGAGTTAAATATGGACGACCACGAGATATTGTGGAGCAAGAGACTGCAGTACGAGCAAAGCTATAATCCGTCCATTAGGTTTGTTCTTATTTCTCCTCAAGTTACGGTGTATACTACAACTCTGTTGGGCGCGTGGCGCAACCGGTTAGCGCAGGAAGCTTATACCTTCAAGGTTCCTGGTTCGAGTCCAGGCGCGCCCACTTAGTTCTTTTTGACAAACATCTCGCACTTCATTTTAGGAAGAGATTCGACTTGCAATCATACCTTGCGATGGTAGTATAACTACCACATTATGTATAAGGTATTTCAACTTCCACTTGAACTTCGGCAGCTGTCAGACGATGAGTTTTGGCAGAAAGTGAACCAAGTAGACGAACTTTCTGAGGAGTTTGAAGGAACCTCTAGTGGGTTTGCAATATCCATTGCAAGTGGTGATAAAGACCTGGATATCCCCTTTATACGCTTCAAAAAAACATTTCCGAGCAAAGAATCATAAACGAGGTGACGATAGCCTCTATTTGAAATTGATTTGCCAAGCTTTTTGAATCATGCCTTTAGAGGATGAAAAGTCCGAGAATTCCAATGATGATTGTGATTGTACCTATTCCAACAAGACCAACAGTTGGAAGTGTTATTCCAGCCTTTGGAAGTTCTTGTGGAGCCTCTTCTGAAAGAGAAACGGGGTTGCTTGTTTGGGAGGCACAAGTGCAGCTACTGTTCTCTGTACAGGATGGATTGCGACAAACACCTCCATTGCAGGTCATGTTCGATGGACAATCACCATTATGAGCGCATATAGAGTTACATGCGAGTACCGGAGTTGCTGTTGGCTGTGAAGGACAGTTGCACGAGTCAATTTCAGTGCAGCTTGGACGTCTGCAGCGACCATTACTACAAGTAAGGTCGGCTGGGCAATCACCACTATGAGCACAGATTGAATTACATACGCTTGAAGGTGTGGCTGTTGGTGGTGTCGTGGAACAGATGCAGTCAGAGCGATCTGTACAGCTTGAATTTCTACAGAACCCACCAGAGCATGTCATGCTTGATGGACAGTCGCCTTCGGTCAGACAGGCTGTATTACATGCAGGAATAGGAGTCGGAGTCGGAGTTTCTGAGAGAATCGCTACAGTTTTTGAACACGATGAATCAGAATTCTTCCCTTTCAGTACCGCTGTATTTGAAATAGTTCCAGACGCTGTGGAACGAACTTTTACACGATACGCGAATCCATACCCTCCTTCTACTCCAACTATGCGTGTGCATGACAGGACTCCTGTGCTTTCGTTATACATCACGCAGGCATCTCCGTCCATAAATTCAAAGTCAGGTGATAGAGCGTCTTCCCAGACGACCGCTTGACCAGCTGCTGCGATATTTATTTTTGAAGCCGCATAGAAAACAATTATTTGTCCCGGTGCAACTGTCCCACTATCTGATATCCTGTTGTCACCTAGAAAATACGCACCCGGCTTATTTCGAGCGTCATCGGTATAGATGCTTTTCCCGACGCAAGCAAGTTCGTTTGGACACACGCAGTCAGTTTCTTGCGTGCAGGACAGGTTTCTGCATACACCGGCGCTACATGTAAGCCCACTTGGGCAGGAGGATGTATTGCTACATACTTCATTACAAGCTGGGACTGGAGTAGGGCTGGGTGTTGGAATAATAAACTCAAGTGAACAAGAGCCTGCTGAGGGCTGAGACTGCGGAGCTGTAGGAGCAATAGGTGAGGTGCGTGAAGTTCTCGAAATAATTGCCATCAAACCGACGCCTCCGATCAAAACAAGTCCAATGAGCAAAATAGCAACAATATGTTTCTTTTCAAGTTTCATACACTACAGGGTCTCCCATGCTGTACAGCTATTTCCCACACACGGGCGGCACTGAACTCTATAGCGTCCACCACTGATGATAGTAATTGGCGTGGAAATATTTGAGGTAGTTGAAATTGTGTTTAGCACTTGTACAGTTCCCTCATCAATTTTGTATCGGAACTCATAACTTGTTGCGGTGGCAACAGCACCACACGTAAATCGTACTTGGTCACCAAGTTTTGGAGAATCAATATCTTTGGTGATGTTTAAGCACACCATGGGTGGGATAGATGAACAGGTACATGTCGCGCTATTGACACATTGGCTGTTCCGGCATTTTCCGTTACTGCACACTAATCCAGATGGACATTGACTTCCTCCTGTACAAGTACTATTACACACATAGCTCGCTGGAGGATTTGTGGAAGGAGGGTTAGTACTCGGTGGGCTAGATCCGGTGGGTGGATTGCTAGGATTTGTGACAGGAGAATTGCTAGTTGGCTTTGGAGTGGATGCTCCTGGAGCACCACAAGAATCCTTCTCTAGGTCAGGCGCACAAGAAACATTTCCAGTCAGTCGCCCCTCTACACTAGTACAGAAGCAGTTGAGAGTACCAGAACATCCAACAAAAGCTCCTTTCCCTGCTTCACCAGCAGACAGCTGTTTCAGTCCGTTGCATGACTGACCAGGGCTGACATTTCCCGTAGCGGTAGTTGCCGCACAAGCATCGGTTTTTGTACAAACCCATTTCTTTGTACTTGAGTTACACATGAGCTGGTATCCTGCGCTACATCCCTGTTGTGCGCAGGCCCCCCTATTGCCTGTGGTGTTGTCGCAGGTACCTCCTAAGGCCGCAGAAGAGTCAACTGATGGATTATGGGAACCAGTATTTACGCAAGTAAAGGTGGTGTTTTGGGGATAACAATAAACACCGTTCTCATTCACATAGGGGGCTTGTCCTCCGTTGGGTTGACAGACAGTACCAATCGGACAGTTGCATACCACCGGCTTGTCGGAGGGGCATGATCCCTGTCCAATGGATCCATTGGGAGTTGGGCTTGGTTGATTGTTTGCAATACACATGCCAGCAGTCACAACAGATCCAGCAGGACAACAATACTTAGCTCCAGTACAAAACGTACCTCCAGACAGAGGATCTTCAGAACATTCGTTTGAAGGACAAGGGGTGACCACACTATATGCACATTTGTTTATAAAAGGATCGCAATAATTTGATTTGCAATTACTATCCGCCGTGCATGACATGCCATTATCAAGGGCCCCTTTTGGCACACACGCACAGTAGAACTGTCCATTGGGTGCCTTGTCTCCAGCAAAACATGTCCCATCAAATCCCGTACAGGCTGAACCAATGGTATTGCCACTTTGACATGCTTTTGAAGTAAGTCCTCCTGGATAGCATTTACTGGCATCAACAGTTCCAGGATTTCCGGTAGGACCTGTGGTTTTACAATCATTCGGACAATTGGAGGTGTTTTCATTGCGGTTTGATTCACAGACTCCATCATTGTCACATCCAGTCTGTCCCAGGTCACAACCCCCATTGCATATTTGTTTTCCTCCGCAGATGCTTCGTCCGCAATCTGTTGCCCGACAAGTTTCCGTACACGCCCCTCCGCCTGGGGATCCACCTTGGCACTGTTTCCCTGATCCACAAGCTCCATTAGAGTTCGTACAGGTTGAACCTGATCCAAACCAGCTAGCACATTCAGTGTTATTTGAACAACATCCGCTTGAGGGTCCATTCGGTATGCCCGATCCTCCTCCATCAGGGGGAGTTCTTGTCCCACCACCGCAGTTCTCTGCATCAGTACAAAACGCCTTCTGTCTTGGGTCGATAGAGCCAAGTGGTTGTCCCATCGCAACATACGCAGCCACCGATCCTCCAAGGAGGATAAAAAACGCTAGTGCAGCTGCAGCAAATTTGGATGTCAAAAATGAAGGGAAAGAAAACCATGATTTCTTCTCCTCATGTGCATTCGTAGTTGTCTGCGCAATGGCTGATGGGAGAGTTTTTTTCGTATTAGGCAGTGAGGAGAAGTGTGCTGGCTCAGCAAGATCCGCAGATGTTGTGTCAATAGGAATAGGTACCGATATAACCGGTACTTCAATATGTTTTTCTTCTACAGAAAAAGGCACTGTTTCCATCCTTTTTTCAGGCCTGCTCACATCAGGTTTTTTTTCTTCTGCAGAAGGAAGCGTCACTCGCGCATCGCTTACTTCCAGCCCTGTGAATGGAATGGTGGGTTGGATCTCTTCTGTTATCGGGGCCTTCGTTTCATCTGAAGATGAAGGGGTAGTTTTGTTTTCTTGGGTTACATCCGCTGGATGGAGAGAAGTAGATTGTGTAGTGATTTGATTCTCAAGAGAGGATAAAATATCATCCAAACTGGCATTTGCCTGTGGAGTAGAGACGGACGATTGTGGATTGTTTGGGTCGATTGACATTCTTTATTCAACCGTATCGTATTCCTAACAAATACTCAATAGTTTGTTTTTGGCACGGCTTGCCAATACAAATACATGCCTATCCCAAGTAGGAATCCTCCACCAGCAAATAAGAACAATGTGTGTTCGAATGTTCCTGATATGATTTCTCCTGATTCTGTGGAGGGATAGCTGACTTCAGATTCACTTGGAACAACGGATGCGGTCGTTGGGATTGGTGTCCTCGTGCTTTGAGATGTTGGGAGAGGGGTGGTAATAGCATGGATAGTGGGAGTTGGGTTGGCTATATTTTGCTGTGCAGATGCGGTCGTAGAAAAGGCTGGGATTACTACATGTGGATCAATAGAGAACGTGCGGGTAAGGGTCTGTTTTTTTCCTTCTATAGTAGCCGTGGCGGACAATGTATAGGCTCCATTTTTTAGGGTAATTTTGGGAGAGTATTTCCACACCCCATCAGCTGAAACTGAAGCTGTTGTGGTTTGGGCAGAAGGACCTTTTAACGCAAGTCCCACCGATGTGCCTGCTGGACCACTACCTATAAATTCTGGATGGCCAATTGAGATTACTTCATTTTCCTTAGATGGGTAGTTTATGGCTAATTTTTTTGTACTCTCAACGCTTTCTGTTGGAGGTGAAAGAAGCTGGGTTGAAAATTTACTTTGAATTTGCTCTGTAGAGTTGTCGAGCTGTGCGGTTGGCGTCTCACGGGTTGATTCGGTCTGAGTAAAATCCTTGTTTATTCCCAAGATTATTTCAGGCACAGGCTGAGATTGATCAAGTGTTGTGGTAATAAGACTCGAGCGATCATCTTCAGAACTAACGATAAGAAGCGTTAGCGTAGTTGTGGCAGAAAGTTCTGGGGCATTGCGTAAGTCCCTACTTCTTGCGTTTGCAAGTGATAAAACCCAACTTCCCGATGATTGAGTAAGGGCTGAAAGCGGAGCTATATTATCTGACGTTATATAAACAAGTGCTCCATTTGCAGACGTGCCATCTGGATTTTGTACCTCACCATACAGAGTTTTTGTTGCGCCACTGCTACTACCTGTCGTTTTTCCTTGGTATGGAGTTCCACTATTGTCATACAGCTCTTTTGTTCCCGTTCCAACTTTGAAAAAATAGGTCGTATTTGGGCTTAATGATCGGATGGTAACGTGATGTGTTTTAAATAAACCCACGCTTCCCGAAATTTGATCACGATCATCTGTAATGGTTTGTGTCAGGTCACTTGGCTGCGTCCCGTAACGGATATACCCTGGAGTTTTATTATCTGTTACCCAAGACACAGTAAAGCTAGAATCAGTAACATTGGTAATTTTTAAATTCCTAGGTGTGGTTTCGGCTGATGCACGAGGCAGAAATGAGTTTGTATTTGTGTTGTTTACGAGGAGAATTCCACCAACAAGTCCTACCCCAAGGATAAACAAACCAAGCAACGTGGGAATATGTTTCGTAGATAAACTTCCGGCCATGTATAGTACGCTAGCAGGTTTAGCTTTCTCTCACAAGAGGATATGAAAGATTTATTGGGTTGGCAAAGCGCTAGTTGTAGCGGTTGGAGAGACTATGGGGGTTGGTCGAATAGTTGCTGACGCAGAACTTGATTGTAGAATCAAAGTGGTTCTAATTCCTCCATTTTTTTCTTCATCAAGCGCAATACTGAGTTGAAAGTTTTGTAACTCTTCTCCTTTCCACCATTTACGCATACTGATATCCTCTAATGGCACGGTATCAATTTTGGGATCTAAGGGAGTGACAACAAGTGCTTCATCTTGCGAGATCGTCGATTTGTTATAGGTAAAGTAGATAGATCCTGCAATCCAGACAAAAAGAACCAACACGGTAAACACAAGAATTCCCAACATTTGTTGCTCAAAAAGAAGAGATTGGATGGTTTGTTTTTTTCTGCTCATAGAGAATTATTAACTGCGCCGGCAGGTTTGGCTTTTTGTTTGGTGGTAAACATGAACGCACGGAGTGAGACGGACAGCATGAGATTTTCATCATCTTTTATTTTATGGGTAATATCATATCGATCAATAATTAAGAGTCGTTGCAAAGCTGAAAGTTCCTGAAGAAGGGAGATAAGTTGCTCATACGATCCGGAAAACGTAAGTGAAAGGGGTAGACTTTCAAGTGTAACGGCTTTATTATTTTCTACCTCTAAAACCTCGCTTTGTTCAATCGGCACTTGTGGGATAGATGCGCCAGTAAAGGAAACTTGTTTTTCTGAAGCTACTTTTTCAAGGACCGTTAACAATTCAGTAAATTTTGGAGTAGAAGGAATGGCTGTATCTAAAATAGGGAATGATGCTTCTTTGATGGAAAGTTCTCGCTGCGCTGTTGTCAGTGCCGTTATTTTCTGCGTGAGTTTTTGATCCAAATCCTTTTTTTCTTCGATTTGCTTGACAAGCTCTGTCATTGTTTGAAGAGTGGGGCGTATTGCAAATATTCCAAAAAAACCGATGCAGATAACAGAAAAAACTAAGGCTGTAGATACCCTGGCAACAGGCTTCTCATAGAATCTATTAAGCTCCATTTGAAGCAATGTCTTTGATAGTGAAGGGCGTTGTATTGGCATACCTATAGTGTTTCGTCTGATTTAACCGTTGGCTGAGCTTGTTGCTCGACTGGTTTTTTCTCCTGCAAGGAAAGCTTTATTGCAAATGTGATTCCTGGATCATTTGCTTCGCCAGAAGTAATTTTGTCCACGCTTACTCCTCGAAATAATGTTTCCTGCTGCAGAGCTTGGACAAGCTGAGCAAAGGAGAGAGAATTTGTGGCTCTTCCATCAAAAGAGAGCTGTGTTTCATCGTAGGCAAGTTGTGTGAGTTGTACTCCAGCGGGGATGCGAGCAGACAGTTTATCTAAGTACATCATTGCTTTTGAGTCTTCCATAATGTCTTTAGCGGTTTGGATCTTTTTTTGAATGAGGCGTGTTCGAGATTCTACATCTCCGAAAGAATCAACAATTGCTCTCTTTTGCGTAACTCTTGCTGTTAGGTCGGTAAGGTCTCTATCGAGTTTGAAGCGAGAGGCAAAACTCATGATGACAATAATTTCCGTGAAGACAATAATGTAGCGCCCGACCTGAATAGCCCAAACCATGATCTTCCCAATGAGGGATTCATAAAATGGATCCTTAGGAATCAAATTAATCTTGGGAATGGAAGACGCTTTTTTTCCTGCCATAAAAACTACATGTCCAAGTTAACAGTAGCAAAAAAGCGCCTATAGATACAAGTCAGAGAATAACCAAAAGAAATCTTGACCAAGGCCTGGAAGAGGAACAACCAAGGCAAGAAAGCCTATTTTGTAGAAATAAGCTTTGAAGCTTGTGATTTGAGTCTGGCTGCCTTATTTTTATGAATCAGGTTCAACTTAACCGCCTTATCAATGGCTGAAAAAGCTGCTGAAAGGACGTCACCATTTTTTTGGGACTTTACTGCATCAAGGGCAGTTTTTACTCGAGAACGAACGGGTTGGTTGACAGCTGCTCGACGCTTGTCTTGTCGAAGAGCTTTTAAAGCTGATTTAGTAATAGGCATAGTAATCCTTTTTCAAGAAAGTGAAGTATACCAGATACAGCTGCGGGTGTGAAGAGCCACTAGAGTTGCCTCTTGCTACGCCACGCTTTTTGGGTATCCTAATCTTCTAATGGTATCAATTCTAAAGAAGGGGACAAGCCTTCTTTTTTCACAACAGACCTCGATAATGTCAGCAGCCACCCTTATTGGAGGGTTGTCCTTTGTTTCAGCCTTCTTAGGGATTATAAAAAATCGCTTTTTTGAATCGATGTTTATTGGGGATCAAAAACAACTAATTGATGCTTTTTTAGCTGCTTTTCGGGTGCCAGATTTTTTGTTCCAGCTGCTCGTGGTGGGGGTGTTATCTGCGACATTCATTCCTGTCTATACTCGGCTGCTCCATCGAGAAGAAGAGAGGATTCGACTGGTAGGGACTCTGATGACAATAATCAGTCTTTTGTACGTTGTTATTGCTATTGTAGTTTCCATATTGGCAGTCCCGATTATTAGTAGTTTCACGGGCGATAAATTCACCTCAGAGCAGTTGTATCTCTCAGCCTCGCTCATGAGAGTTATGTTAGTTGCTCAATTCTTTTTTATGCTGAGCAATTTCATGTCTGGAATTCTACAGTCAAATCGAAGTTTCTTGCTGCCCGCTTTATCTCCTGTCTTGTATAACCTTGGCATTATTATTGGAACAGTGTTTCTGTCCCCATTGATGGGTATCTACGGACCAGCAATAGGAGTGCTCTTAGGTGCGATTGCCCATTTTTTAATTCAGCTGCCTTCTGCAGTTCACTTCGGTTTCCGATTCAAACCGTACTTCTCATTTAAAGACACTCACGTGAAAGAAGTGATGAGACTGATGGTTCCCAGAGGTGCAACCCTCTCTACAAATGCAATAGAAGACTTTTTCCAAGTGTACGTGGCGACATCCTTTGGGAGCACACTCATCCGCATCGTTAATTATTCATCTGCGCTCACGGCAGCCCCTGTCAGATTCTTTGGAGTTTCTATAGCGCAAGCTGCACTACCATTCCTCTCCTCTGAAGCGAAGGAAGATGACATAATTGGTTTTACAAAGTTATTAGTAAAGACACTTCATCAAATCGCATTTTTTATGTTTCCAACGGGTGCATTACTGTTGGTTCTTCGCATTCCTATTGTCCGTCTTGCGTATGGAGCTAGGGGATTACCTTGGCCAGACACCGTTCTTTTAGGTCGGATGGTGGCACTTTTTTCAATTTCAATTGCAGCAACAGCAATGATTCATGTGGTTCTGCGAGCTTTTTATGCCCTGAAAGAAACGAAAATACCATTTCTTGTGGCCTTCATTTCTATGCTTTTAAATATTGGTGTCATGTGGCTAGGGGCCTACGTAATGGACTTTGGAGTTTTAGCGGTCCCAACGGGAACGTCTGTTGCCGCGGTTATAGAACTATTACTGCTTCTCATTTTGCTCTTCAAAACCCTCCATATGTTCTTCTGGAAAGAATTCTTCTTCCCTCAGGGGAAAATTGTACTTGCCGCCATGTGTATGGCAGTTTCCTTGTATATCCCAATGAAGATACTTGATCAGCTGGTCTTTGATACTACCCGTACAGTAGGTCTACTTGCATTGACGGGAATAGCAAGTGCAACAGGATTATTTGTCTATCTACTTTTTTGCCACCTTTTGAAAGTGGAACAACTGTCTATTGTTGCTTCAATCCAGGGAAAACTACGTGGGGCGTTTAATAAGCTGTCAGGGACACCAGAGGTTATCAGTGTTGTCGAAGGTGAGTCCTAATTTCAGTCATATGAGCCTAGATACATAAAAATCTGCTTTTTCTCTGGTACAATGTGATTCTCATCGTATGAGTTCGAAAACTATTCGAAATTTTTCTATCATTGCACATATTGACCACGGGAAAACAACCTTAACAGATCAGCTGTTGCGGCACACGGGGACAATTGCTGAGCGCGAAATGGAAGAACGTGTAATGGACAGTAACCCGATCGAAAAAGAGCGGGGAATTACGATTAAGCTTGCTCCTGTTCGCATGAAATATCAAAAAGATGAAGTTGAATATGAGCTCAATCTTATTGATACTCCTGGACACGTTGACTTTGGATATGAGGTTTCCAGATCCCTGGCTGCTTGCGAAGGGGCACTCCTTGTTGTGGATGCCACACAAGGAATTCAGGCTCAAACAATTAGTAATTATGAAAAAGCCAGAGCACTAGGACTCACGATAATTCCTGTGATCAACAAAATTGATCTTCCGGCAGCTGATCCTGATCAGGTGACTTTGGATTTAATACAAGAATTTGGAATAGCAGAAGGCAAGATTGTAAAAGTCAGTGCAAAGACGGGAATAAATATTACTGGCTTATTGGATGCAATCGTGACGCATATTCCTGCACCTGTAGAAAAAGAAGAAGATCCTCTCCAAGTGTTGGTGTTTACCTCTTTATATCATCCTCATAAGGGCGTGATTGCATATGTGCGGGTTGTTTGCGGAGTGTTGACCAAAGAGAAGCTAAAATCTATGGGAACTCACATAGATTTTCTCCCGATTGAGCTAGGGATTTTTACTCCGCAAATGACACCCACAAAAGAATTGCATGCAGGAGAAGTAGGCTATATTGCTTCCGGATTGAAAGATGTAAAGCTACTACGAGTAGGAGACACCATCACATCTGTGAATAGACCCACACTGACACCACTACCTGGATATAAAGAGCCGCAACCGATGGTATTTATGGAGTTTTATCCGATCGAAGGAGACGATTTTCAGTTATTGGTGGATGCAATGGGAAAGCTAGCTTTGCATGATGCTGCTCTTCAATACCAATCAACCCACTCACATGCATTAGGAAATGGATTGCGAGTAGGGTTTTTAGGAATTTTGCATGCTGCAATTGTGCAGGAGCGCTTGGAACGAGAATTTTCTTTGGATCTGATCGCAACCTCTCCTTCAGTGTTGTACAAAGTAAAACTTCGCATTGGGAACGAGATTGAGGTCCATACTCCGATTGAATATCCAGATCCCGCAGAAATTAACACTGTCTTTGAACCAATTACTCTTGCGACAATTTTTACCCCTCAAGAATTTGTAGGTGCTGTTATGCGCCTGTGTGAACAGCATCGAGCTACTTTAGAAGGGATGGAAGATCACGGTACACGAGTAAAGATTACGTATCTTTTGCCTCTAGCCGAACTGATCGTAAACTTCCATGATGAACTCAAATCAGTTTCATCTGGATTTGCAAGTTTGGAATATGAGCTGTTTGATTACCAGCCGGTTGATGCCGTAAAACTTGATGTACTCGTGCACTTTGAACGAGTAGAGGCACTCTCACAAATAGTCGTGCGCAGTCAGTCAGAATACATTGGACGAAAACTAGTCAAAAAACTCAAAGAGGTCATTCCACGTCAGAACTTTGAAATTGCTATTCAAGCGGCGATCGGTGGCAAAGTAGTAGCCCGTGAAGATATTTCTGCGTATAGAAAAGACGTAACGGCCGGTATGTACGGAGGGGATATTACCAGACGGCAGAAACTGCTCAAAAAACAAGTCAAAGGGAAGAAGCGGATGAAAGAGTTTGGGAAGGTAAGTCTTCCACAGGAAGCGTTTTTAGCAGTCTTGGGAAGGTAACTCACGTACTAATTTTTATAGTTTTCGCTTTAGGCTTCGACTCATGCCAGAACTTCCAGAAGTAGAAACTATCCGCAGACAAATCGAAAGTACGCTTCTACACGCACAGCTCCATACTGTCCAGATGCATCGGTCTAACATTGTACGAGGAGACATTACAAAATTGATTGGAGGGACAATTCAATCAGTTGATAGATTTGGAAAGTTATTGATTGTTCACTTTTCCAATGCTCATTCTCTCACAGTGCATTTAAAGATGACTGGACGATTAACACTTCTTGCAGATCCTGTTGAATCCCCACCACATACACATGTTCTTTTTCAGTTACAAAAGGATGCGAAAACAATTTTTGTTGCCTTTTCTGACGCAAGACGTTTTGGGTTTCTGCATATACTTTTGACTAATGATGTATGCAATATTTCGTTCTTGCAGCACTTAGGAAAGGAACCGCTCAAAGATCTACAATTTACTCATTTCGAACAACTGCTCAACAAATCTAATAGACCAATTAAATCCCTTTTATTGGATCAAACACGAATAGCAGGGATTGGCAATATTTATGCCTGTGAAGCTGCCTGGATGGCACGAATTCATCCTCTGCAGACAGCTCGTTCGCTTCCCAAAAAGAAGAAAAAAGATTTATTTCGTGCTATCGAAGAGGTGTTACAAGAAGGCATTGAGCGAGGTGGGGCAAGTGATAATACGTATCGAGATCTTACTGGAGGGAAAGGACAGTATCAGAATTTCTTCAAGGTATACGGGCAAGAAGGAAAACCGTGTCTACGTTGCGAAACGCAAATTATTCGAACAGTAATTGGTGGACGAGGAACATGGCATTGTCCCACGTGCCAGAAGCATTCCGTGTGAGAGAATACCAAAGACTATGGGAAAAGCATGCATTACCAAACTAGTCCTGACTGATTTTCGAAACTTTATACAAAAGCAAGTTGTTTTTGATCCCAAAGCGACACTTATTACCGGAAATAATGGGCAGGGGAAAACAAACATATTAGAGGCAATTTCTCTTCTTTCAACCGGACGAAGCTTCCGTGCGAAATTGTTGTCGGATTGTGTACGTGAAGGTACCCAAATTGCACATGTGGGAATTGCATTTCGTGATGGCGATGAAGAAGATGCGTACAATGTTTCCATCGTTTCCGCCGGCAGTAAATTGCCACAACGTACGTCAACTCGTTTTAAAAAGAATGGAGTTGCAAAACGTCGTACTGACATTGTGGGAAGCATGAAAAGTGTGGTGTTTCGGCCGGAGGATTTAGAGTTGGTTACCCAAGGTCCATCCTATAAACGAGCCTATTTAGACGATGTGTTAATACAAGTAAGTAAGCCATACCAAGCAGCCATAAAGGAATATGAAAAAGCACTGAAAAACAGGAACAAGCTGATTTTGCTTCTTCGGGAAGGACTCACCTCACGGAAAGATTTTGTCTTTTGGGATGCATTACTTATTAAAAACGGGGACATTATAACCAGAATGCGAGCAGAGTTCGTCCACTTTATAAATACCTTTGTACCTTTTCCCATCCGAGGAAATGTTGAGTATGATAAGTCGCTCATACATGAAGAACGAATCAGACAGTATGCAAATGAAGAGGTTGCAGCCGGAAAAACACTGGTTGGTCCACATCGAGATTCACTTCATATTTCTCTTGATTTAGGTGACGGAAATTTGCGTGATGTCGAACGATTTGGTTCACGTGGGCAACAACGAATGGCAGTTTTATGGCTCAAGCTTGCAGCGCTCCTTTTTATAGAAGAACAAACCGATCAATCACCAATTCTCTTGCTCGATGATATTTTTTCAGAACTTGATGAACAGAATAGAGAAATCGTCCTTCAACTCCTGGCGAACTACCAATCTATTATAACTAGTGCCGAAGAACTTTCTATGCTTCCAAGCTCTGTTCAGGCCGCAAAATTGATACAATTAGAAAAAGAAACGTAATCTATGGAAATACCTGCCAATATCACGCCATACATATCTTCTATTCGTCGTTTTACACCTTCTTCACATAAAGGGCAGAACGGAAAAGTGATGATAATCGGGGGAAGCCAACTGTTTCATGCAGCATCACGCTGGGCACTTGATGTGGCTTCTTCGATGGTAGACATGGTTTTTTATTCCTCCGTTCTTGAAAACAATGACCTTATTCATGAGGCAAAAAAAGAGTTTTGGAGCGGGGTAGTGGTCCCACGTGGAGAAATTGAAAGTTACGTACAAGAAGCAGATGTCGTACTTATTGGTCCAGGAATGACACGAGATGAACAGATTCAGATCCATCCCTTAACACAAAGGGATTCACTGTCTTTTCCAGTTCCCAGTGCTGATCAGTGGGAGAATGATACCTATGCGGTTACGAACTATGTACTCGCTTCGTATCCGCATAAAAAGTGGGTGGTTGATGCTGGCGCATTACAAATGGTAGAACCATCTCTTCTTTCAAAACAAGTTATTATTACCCCTCACAAAGGTGAATATGAGCGATTACTATCTCAATTTGTTGGTGAAGAAAAAGAGAAACAACTACTTTCCACTGGCGTAACAATACTGCTAAAGGGGAAAGGAGACACTATTTTCGCCCGCGAGAAAAGAGAAGAAGTTGGTGGCGGGAATGCTGGGATGACGAAGGGGGGAACTGGGGATGTTTTGGCAGGCTTAGTCGCAGGACTCTATGCGATGACAGATGATCCATTTGCAGCAGCAGTAGTAGGCAGTTTTGTGAATAAAAAAGCTGGTGATTCTCTCTATCAAGAAGTTGGTCCTTTTTTTACGACAAATCAACTCGTGGTAGAAATTCCTACAGTGCTAAAACAACTGATCTATTCCGCAAACGAAGATACCTCTTTATACTAGAATGATGATGCACTCTGTTCGGAAAAGACTATTAAAACAGCGTCGGTTCAGACAACTATTATGGGGATCCTTTATTTTCTCAGTTTTGTTAGGAATTCTTATTGTGCCAATTGAACAGGCACACCCCAATGCTCGAATTCTTACGTTGAGCGACGGTTTGTGGTGGTCAATTCAGACTTTGACCACAGTTGGGTACGGCGACGTCACTCCAGTGACAGATGTTGGTCGTTTTATTGGGGTCATCATGCAAATAGTTGGAGCAGTCATGTTTGGATCGGTGATTGCTTTAATAAGCAGTAGCATGAGCAGAAGGCAAGAAGAGTTCTATTGGGACAGGCTATTTGAACGCATCGATACAATTTCTATAAAAGCAGACGAGCTTGAAAAACAAATGAACTTCTTAATTAAAGATGAGCTGAAAATTCCAACGAAAAAATAAGGATGAGTAGGTATGTCAGCGAAGGTTGTTGAATTTTTAACCAAATCAGGTAAACAAGCCCTCATTCGTGCTGTTACCCCAAGTGATACTGCATCGATGATGACCTACATTAATGAACTTTCAAGCGAGGACACATACATCACCTTTTCGGGAGAGCAACTTTCTTTTGAAGAGGAAGAAAAATATCTTCTTTCTTGTGAGAAGGAAACAGAAGCTGGAAATATGATAAAGCTTGCCTGTGAGGTTGCAGGGCAAATAGTAGGAGTGTGTGATATTCGAAGAGAGCTCACTCGGAAAAAAAGAGGATACCATATAGGAATTGTCGGGCTAACAGTGAATAAACACTTTCGTGGAGATGGGATTGGCAAAATGCTTTTACAACAGACAATGAGTCAAGCACAAGAAGCAATACCAGGATTAAGGATCCTTCTCTTATATTGTTTTGAAACGAACATTCCAGCCTTACGCTTATATACGAAATTGGGATTTCAAGAGACTGGTCGGATTCCGCAAGGAACTTTGTATAAAGGTGAGTACATTGATGAAATTCAGATGTGCTTACAACTCACGTAATTATTTCTTTTTTTCTCTTTTTTCGTTCTTTTCTAGCCTGGCCTGAAGCCATCCTAATTGCAAGGTGACAATCACAACAAGAATTGTAATCGCAAGTGCATAGAGAAGTTGGGCTATGATTCCAGATCCTTTCGTGACATACGGCTTAATAAATTCATCAATGAAACGCCGGATCACATCATTCCAGGCCAGAGCAGCCACAAGAGAAAACCCACTTGAGGCTAAGGTAGCAATCTGCTTTACAATGTGACTTGGTAATTCTTTTGCTTTTTCTACAGATTTTGATGCCATAGGGTAGTAGTATACCTCAAAGAATGCTTCTTGTTTTCCCCGCAAACTGTGCAAGAATAAGCCAACTGTTTTCCTTACAAGATTTATGTTTTCACCAAACTACAAAGTGTCTAACAACCTATTAAAGTACATCGGTCGAATTGAAGCCTGTAAAGAGATCATTACGAGTGCTCCACTCGTCCCAGCGTGGGAAGCAAAATTTCGTGAGGACGCTCGAGTCAGAACTATTCACTTTGGAACCAGAGTAGAAGGAAATGAACTTACCAAGGACCAAGCATCCCTCCTTATGCAGGTCCAAGGGACAGGAGATCCTATTACACTTGGTGAGCAGGTGGGGGTGGTTGCTCGTTCTCGTGATATTCAAGAAGTTTTAAATTACAGAGAAGTACTCAAATGGATAGATGAATGGGGAAGCTATTCAACTAGGCAACTCCAATATACCGATAGAATCTTAACGAGCTTACATCAGTTAACTACTCGTAATATTCTTCCTCCAGATCAAACCGGCCAATACCGTCAAGCACAAGTTGTTATTCGCTCCGCTACTGATGGTAGTGTCGTCTTCAGGCCTCCTCTCTTTGTTCAAATTCCAACGCTTATTTCTGATCTCATGTCCTGGCTCAACAATCCAGTCAATAGAGATGTTCATCCCGTTATTCGTGCAGGCATTGCACACTATGAACTAGTCCGAATTCACCCATTTATTGAAGGGAATGGTCGTACTGCAAGAGCGTTTATGTTGCTAATCTTGTATGCAGAAGGATATGACATTAAAAAACTCTTTAGTATTGAAGAATATTTTGACCGAGATATTGATGGCTATTATCGAGCCATACTTTCAGTCCAACAATCGCAAACCCAGGATATGACGTATTGGTTGGAGTATTTCTGTTTCGGGTTGGCTGTTGAACTCGATAAAATCAAACAACAAGTTCAGAAACTTTCCCAAGATGCAAAATTAAAGAATTCTTTAGGTGGGGTACAGATTGCGTTATCTGAACGACAGATCGCTATCTTAGAGCTTCTCCAAGAAAAAAAGAGTGCGACGACATCTGATATCCAACGAATTTTGCCTCTCATTTCAACAGATACTATATTGCGGGATTTGAAAGATATGATGAATAAAGGCCTCCTCAAAAAGGAAGGAATAACAAAAGGCGTTGTCTATTATCTAAAAGAGAGATAGACTTTTTTCTCTTGTCATGATGGAATAAAAACCGTCTATGACCTTTCATACTTTTTCCACCTACCTACAAAAAATTGAAAACACTACTTCACGGAATGAAATAACAGTACTTTTAGCACAACTTTTTAACGGGCTAGATGAAGGTGAATTGGAGCCCGCAAGTTGGCTGCTTTTAGGAAGAATTGTGCCTCCCTATGAGGGAGTAGAGTTCCAGTTTGCTGAGAAAATGATGATTCGTGCATTATCACGTACTTTTGATGCAGAAGCGAATAAGATAACAGCAAGCTATAAAGCTAAAGGTGATCTTGCCGAAGTTGCCGAAAGCTTAGCACTACAGGAAACGAAGCACGCGAAACTTTCTGTGACCGAGGTGTTTTCTCAACTCGAAGCTTTGGCACACGCTATTGGTGAGGGGAGCCAAGAACGGAAAATCGAACTTGTAATCGCCTTACTCTCAAAACTTGATCCGCTGTCTGTCCGTTTCGCAGTCCGGATAATTTTAACGAGGTTACGCCTCGGGTTTTCGGACATGACAATTCTTGATGCTTTGTCATGGGCAAAGATGGGAGATAAAAGTAAGAGAAAAGATTTGGAAGATGCATATCAAATGAAATGTGACATAGGGAAACTCACGAAGGCATGGATGAATGAGGGTGAAAAAGGAATAGCTACTTTTGATATTGAATTAGGAATTCCGCTTCAACCGGCTTTGTGTCAGCGTCTCAAGACAGCCGATGAAATGATCGATAAAATGGGCAAAATATTCATGGAAAGTAAGTATGACGGGACACGAGTGCAGATACATATAAAAAACCACAAGAATATTTCAGACGATGAATGGGAGATCCGAACCTTTACACGCTCACTGGAAGAATCAAGTGAGCAGTTTCCAGAACTCATTGAATCTAAAGATGTGTTTGGCGATCACTCTTTAATCCTTGATTGTGAAGCAATCGGCTTCGATCCAAAAACAGGGAAACTTCTCCCGTTTCAGGAGACGATTCAACGTAAAAGGAAACATGACGTTGATTTGTTCTCTCAACAAATTCCCTTAAAATTTTTTGTCTTCGATGTCTTGTATAAAGACGGAAAAAGCCTGATTAAATTGCCTCTATTTGAACGCAAGCAAATTTTGCATTCACTATTTGAAAGTATTTCTCAAAAAGATCATCCGTTTATTGAATCGGCTTCGGTTGTTACACAGGATGCAGATGAATTAAGAGTTTTCCATAAGAAACAACTAGATGCTGGTCTTGAAGGTGCAGTCATCAAAAAGTATGACTCCGTTTATCAACCAGGACGTAAAGGTTGGAGTTGGGTGAAATTTAAAGAGGAAGAAACAGCAGAGGGGAAACTTTCTGACACAATCGATGCAGTTGTCATGGGGTATTGGTACGGAAAAGGGAAACGCAATCAGTTTGGAGTTGGAGCATTCCTTATCGGGATCTTAGGTCAGGATGAAAAAATACTGACGTTATCAAAAGTTGGTACTGGACTTTCAGATGAGCAGTGGAAAGAACTGAAGTCACGGTGTGAAACACTTGTGACCGCCACTCAACCAAAGCAGTACATCGTCAATAAACTCTTAATTCCAGACGTGTGGGTGGATCCTAAAATTGTGGTAGAAGTTGCAGGTGATGAGCTTACAAAGTCTCCCACTCATTCAGCCGAAGTTGCATTACGTTTCCCTAGACTAGTTCGGTTTCGTGATGATAAGAAACCGGAAGACATCACCACAACTGAAGAGTTACAAACTATTCGATAAGAATTGATCTTTGAGCTGTTGTTGAAGGACTTTGACCAGTTGTAGTTTCCCGTTCTCGTTATAGTCTACCATCTTCTTCAGATAAGGAGTAAGTGCAGCAATTTCTGTGGGGTTTTGTATCAAATTTTCGAGTAGATTTACTGCTTGTATAGGATTTTCTTCAACCCATCCAATTTTATAATCACGTACCAGTGATAAGTTTCCATCTTCTTGTCCATGAACATGTGCAAGGACAAAGTATGGTATGCCACAAGCAACACACTCAAAAATCATGTTAGGACCAGCTTTTCCTGCAACAATGTCAGAAGCCTTTACGTAGTCTTCCAAATGAGTAGTAAAAGGGAGAGGAAGAATACGTATGTGTGCGTATGATCGTTTGCTGAGTTCTTCAGTTTTTTGTAATAGGTGTTTATTGCTCCCACAAGAAACAACCACTTGAATCGAAAGATCTTTCTTTATTAGTTCTTCAAGTACAGTATAAATAGAAAACATACCTGCAGAACCTGAGGTGAGAAGCAAAGTAAACATGTCTGTTTGTAAACCAAGTGTGGCACGAACCTTTTTCTGATCAAAATCACGATTCCATTTTTTTTGGACAAACCAGCCGGTACAGGAAACAGGCTCCAAAGGAGAAATTTCCTGATACCTTGACCTGGCCTTTTCGTCAAAAACAAAAACGTGCGAGGCTCGTTCAGAGACATTCATGCTGGAAAAAGTGACAGGATCAGTGACAACATTGTTGTACGTGAAACCTTTTTTTGAGAGCTTGTCTAAAATAGGGTTGAAAACATAGATTGTGCTTATAATCACTTTTGGTCTATTCTCTTCGAGAAGAGTCTGTATAATCCTAGCGTGCGACTGAGAGAAATTCCAAAGCATCAATTTGCGAATCAAGGGAACATTGGTAGATGCAATGAAAATCCCCATGAGGGAAGGAAAATACCGATAAATCAATCTATAGAGCGCGAAGACGGGGTAAGTCTGGATATGAATCCTAGTCGAAATACCACTGTCCTCAAGAGTTTCGCTTACTGCCTGCGCAATACTCTGATGTCCTTCACTAGTTGTTACAATAAGCACGTCAGGGTAAGCTACAGACATATTGATATCAAAAGTATACAAGTGGACATCAGTATATATGAAAATACTCTTTTTTTCTGACCTTTTTCTCCCTCATATGGATGGGATTGTCACTAGTACAGTTAGCTTAATTCAGGCATTAGTCGATCAAGGACATAAGGTGTGTATAGTTATTCCGCAAGGCAAAAGCAAACGGGTATCTCTCAAGGGTGTAGAAATAGTTTCACTGCCATCAATCCCTGTGCTTGTGTATCCTGATTTGTACTGTGGCGTTCTTTCTCCACAGGCGATGGCAAAAGTAAAGAAATTCGATCCTGACGTCATCCACGTCATGACTCCAGGAACTGTCGGTATGCTCGGCTTGTTTACTTCAAAAATGCTTAAGGTTCCATTAGTCGCAACTTTCCATGGATATTTTATGGAGCCAGAGTACCTGCAAGCAATTCATGTCACAAAGGGAGTACGGTACATCAGAAAACTTCTCTGGATGATGACAAAGACATTTTTCAATTCGGCAGATGCGGTTATCTGTCCTTCAATAGAGGGGAAAAAAGATTTATCAACGCATGGAGTGCAAGTACCCATTCATACGGTCTTCAATGGTATTGAAATTCCCCAACACTATTTGGCCTCAAAAACGCTAGGCAAAAAAAAGA
>CAZNKS010000013.1:0-17740 GCA_964574065.1 uncultured Pseudomonadales bacterium
GTATCTCACTAGGGAATCCATATGCTTCCAACGCTTCATACGAATGGCGTTCATAGCCAATCTTCTGGGAACGAAACATCTGCGTTGCTAAGGCGTGTTCACCTTGTCTTTGACTGGCAAGTTGTGTATACGTGAGGTTTTGCGTTCGGCCTCGGTGTTCTTCCATCAAAATTTCATCCGCAAGATGCCTGGTATTCAGTTCGTCGCGCTGCACCCAGTTTTGCACCTGTGCATAAAAGTGAGGAGAAGTGTGACGCAAATGGGTTTTTAAGAAATCAAGACGTGGTGAGTCTTTTTTGTTTTCTGGAATATACCGTAAGTCTTGGATGATTTGAGGATCATAGTCTGTGATAGTTGGAGTGAGAAGTTGACGATAGGTGAGGGAAATGACACCTTTATCAAACATACCAAAAGCAAATGCAGCGAGCAGAATGCGCCCGCGATACTCAGAGTCTCTGTGAATGAGAGGAAGATACCCATGCAAATTGCTAAAAACTTCTTGCACGCATGCGTAAGCTAGCGGATTGATGCTATCAGGGCTAATTACCACGGTGCCTTGGGTAAATTCTGAATACAAGGACATTGTAGGAATTGTCACCTCAGAACAAGCTTTGATGAGATCTTTATTGCGACGAAAATAGCTGATTATGACGTTGAGAAACTGGCTTCGGCGGTCTGGAAGAAGGTGATTGAACACTTTTGGTTGTCCTATGGAAAATAAGAGCACTGATAAAGCGTTTTCTTTAGATAGGTGTGAAACTATTTGCTGAATTTCTTTTGGAAGAGAGGGGAGGTTACTATCGCGAAACGCAATGATAATCTGCCTAAAAAGGCTCTCTAGGTCCTTAGAGCCAGTTTCTGGACTTGAACAGTATGTATCTATGTAGGCAGACAAAGCTTCGGCAGAAGCAGCTGCTTCTTTTTCATACTCAAGCGGTGATTCCTTCATATGCACGCGCGTACTCCATCGTATATTGTCGGGATTGCGTCTTTGTGCATGTAAGGGAAAGAGTCTATCTACCATATCTTGAGGGCGGATGATAGAATTTTAGAGTGTGCATGTACAGAATACTAGGTGGGAAATTCGTTTCACCTTGAAAGGAAGCATATATGGCAATGGAACAAAGTACCGTACTTGTCAAACCAGATGGTTTGCAACGAGGATTAATCGGTCAAATCATTTCCCGCTTTGAGGAGAAGGGTCTAAAGCTCGTCGCAATCAAGATGATACAGCTTGATGATACAGTTTTGGATCAATGGTATGTGCATCACAAAGAAAAACCTTTTTTCTCGTCACTGAAGGGCTTTATGATGAAGACTCCAATCGTAGCTATGGTGTGGGAAGGCGTTGAGGCCGTTGATACCATTCGCAAACTCATTGGTGTCACGAAAGGTCGTGCAGCTGAAGGCGGAAGTGTGCGTGGAGACTTTGCTATGAGTCAAAGCAATAATCTGATCCATGCATCTGACTCACCAGAGAATGCACAAAAAGAAAAAAGCTTGCTTTTCTCTCCTGACGAAATCCATCAATATGTTTCTGCAATGGACTTTTTGGTCTATTCTGATGAAGAGTTAAGTTAAACAAGACAATTCAGTGGAACTAGATGCGGGCAGGGAAAACCTGTCCGCTTATGGATTCCATAGCCGAATTCCTGGAATATTCTGAAAGTGTTTCGTATTGAGGGTACAAAGTGAATCAGCGGTAAGGAGCGTAGTGCTTGCTACCATTGCATCTACTCCATCCACGAAGCCCGCTCGTCGTAGTTCTCCGGCTTTTTTTGCAATAGTCCCTGAAAAATCAACAACTGTGAAATCTGACAGAAGCTGTTCGATAAGGAGTTGATTTTTTGTATCAATCATTGATTTTCCTGACCATAACTCATAGACAACGACAGAGGGGACAATAAGGGTATGTACTCTGTATTCTTGCGAAGGGGAGAGAAGTGATCGAAGTGGTCCCGCTTGTCGGCGCAAATACTCGATGAAGATATTTGTATCAATAACGACTCTCATATGCTCACCAGTTTCCTAAGTCCCGATCAAAATGTTTCCTTCCTTCCACAATAAACTCTTCATCTTCTGTAGTAAAGATGCCGCCGGCAACTTGTAGGTTCTCCCTAAGTCTCTTCCAGTCGATCTTTTTTTCTTCCACAGGTGAAATCTGAGCAACAGGCTTACCACTTTGTACGATTATAGTCACTTGCCCTGCAAACTTTGCTGCGGTAATCAAATCTGAAAATTGGTTGCGTGCTTGGGTGGCAGAAAGTAAAATCGTTTTCATAGTTATGTTAGTATTGTACATTTTGTACAAAATGTCAAGTTTCTATTTCGTGCAGTAGAGGAATAGAAATAGGATATAATCAAGGGAATGTCAGGTTCGGGGTGTAGCGCAGTTGGTAGCGCGCATCGTTCGGGACGATGAGGTCCGCGGTTCGAGTCCGCGCACCCCGACCAAAAGCGATGCTAGTTCCACTTGGATTTAGTTTGAGTGATCATTTGAACGGAAAAGAAGATGGGGTTTAAGAATCTTGCGAATGCTTTTCTCTATCTTTTTCTGATCTGGTTCATTTTCAAGTGCGATTTTCTCATCTCGGGTTAAACTTGTATTGTACAACACGGCGCCAATGTTCTGGATGGATTCAAAAACATCAGGCGGTAACGCATCCAGAGAAATAATCTGATTGGCCTTCATATACGCATCCAATACCATCTCTCTCACAAGATATCCAATGTCAAATAGGCGCCTACGATGGGCACGTGCAAGATCGTGACTCGTAAAACCCAACTGTCGCTGGTACTCTCGGATTTGACAGTCCTCACAGATGAAAAAATGTTCATCATTTGGATCGATGCTACCAACCAAAGGCTTGATTTCAGCGCAAGCAGAACAGCGTTTCTTTGGGAAAGAAGTATCTGATGGTGACGGATTTTTGAAATACTTGAGCTTGATAGGAGATAACAAAATAGAATGATTGATCGATTCGTTTTTTTCCATCGATGCAAGGTATTCATCCCAAATTTCCTCATAGAAAGGAGAGAACAGAAAGCACTCTCCTATGACTTTTTGGATGCTTTTGTAGATACTTGGTGGCAGTTGATCAACGAAACGTATTTTTCTGAATCGTGGTTCCTCATACATTGGCAGTAGCTTCTGTAATTGAGATACGCAGCGTCCAAACCACTCTTTCCATAACACATACTCTCTATTCGTTTTTTTAGTTCTTGAGAAAAGAAAAAAAGGTGATGAAAAAATAACCAAATCACGAAGAATGTGTGTTGCCGCAAGCCGTACTTTCCCATTTGGGTTTTGGAGACAATGCAGAAGAGGCGGAAAGAGCAGATTCCTGCATTCTTCTCTAAAAGTCATAATCGGATAACGGAGAAGTGAGATGAAAGCAGCTTGATTTTCTGCTTTTTGAATGCATGGAAAGTCCTGAAAACCATTCAGAATCTGAGTACTGAAGGCAATTTTCTCCTTACCTTTGATTTGTGGATGGGATATCTGGTTCCAGTGTCGTTCCAACACTTTTTTTGTTTCACGGATCTGGGTCAAATTTCCTGTTTTGATGATCTCCAAATAGGAAGAGATGTTTTCCATTGTGGGAATACTATCACTTTCCCTATGAATAGGGTAGCACTTCATAAAAAGAGGTTATAATAGGAGGAGGTAACAGATAGGCTCCCATAGTTTAATGGATAGAACGAGGGTTTCCTAAACCCTAAATCCAGGTTCGATTCCCGGTGGGGGCACATGAAGAGCTTAGGACTATTTCAGCCCTAGTGCATAGAGGTTGAGAAGCAGTCTCTCTGACTGGTTAAAGTTGGTAAGGATGATAAGCTTGCTGCCATTGGGCCAGGGGTAGACAAACTTTCCTTCAAAGGGACCGGCATAGACAGTGGTCCGATTGGTTCCATCGTATTCAACGATATCAATACCACTGGCGGTCGTAATGATCACATGCTTGCTATCCGGTAACCACTGAGGGCTTTGCACAAAGAAGCCTGATTTTTGTGCTTGCAAGTGGGCAAACCCATCAAGGATATCTGCAAGCGCAACCGGTGTGGGAGTCGGAGTTGCGACTCTTGTGGTTCTGCGTACGGATGGAGTTGGACTGGGGAGAGGAGAAGGAGATGCGACAACTTCTTCTTGTCCAACGACAAAGTTTCGATCTTCATGACGGTCGTAGACATAGATTCTTCCTGCAACAAGATCTCGTTCTTGGGGTTGTGAGTTTGCAGCTGGCACAGCAGGGAGCAAACCTTCGGGCAGAGTTGCGGATGCAGTTGCGGTGTAGAGCATACGCTCCTGGTCAGGAGAAATGAACACATTCTTTGCACTCTGGGTTGCGATGGCTACCACCTCAGCTGGGAACAGCTTCATAACAGCATCATGTTTCTTTTGATAGGTCTCTTTCCATTCATCCAAAATCTGCTGACGACGAACTGTCACATCAGGTGTGGTTTCTAACTCATTCATTCGTGAGGTTGAGAGAAGTAAGTTACGATTGATATAAGAGAGCAGTACTTGTGTACCATCAGGAGACCAGAACATTCGTGCTTTGGACAGATCCCATCCCGATGGTGTTCTCGCAATCTGCAACGCACCTTTTTGAAGGGCTAAGGGGCTTTCGGTCATACTCATCACATACACACCATTAGACCGAGTAGCCGATGCGGACGCAGTCACGTACAGTAATTGTTGCCCATCCGGTGAAGGCGTGATGTTGAGTGCTCCTGTGTAGGTGAGAGGAGTCAGACTTGGCGCAACGGGGAATAAAACAGCGTTAGTTTGGGTAACGAGTTCTTTTTGAACGGTCAGTTTTTTTCTCCAAGGGCTAAACCCATCCTTTTTGATCTCAATGTCATATTCACCAGGAGCAAGATTTAATGTCGTATCGGTTGCGGTGGTTAAGTTCCCATTGATATACACTGAGGCACCATTTGGAAAAGAGTTGGCAGCCAGAAGCCCTGTAGGGGAAAGTACTCCTTGGCGGGTTGGCCGATAGCCTTGCGCGAAACGAATTGCAATCAAGGTTCCACCAACAATGACGACCGCAGAAAGAAAGGTAAAGAAAACACGTTTGTTCATAGGGCAGTAAAAACTCGAGTTTTGCATCTATCATACCAGGAAGCGATCCACACACATAGGGGCAACCAAGAACGCATGCGGTACAATGCTTGTATCGTAATACACAGAGTAATTGAATGAAAATTGCAGTACAACGACTCATCATCGACCTTGGTCAGGAAAGTATTCATGTTGGAACAGCCAAGGATGGAATCATTCTCTCTGAGAGGAATGAAAAGCTGTTCATTCCTCCAGCAGCAATTCTTTCTTCTACAAAGAAGAGCGCAAAAATGGCTCCGCTCTCCTCGTTCTCCAGTGTCTATGCAGATGGACGAATTGTTGATGTCGAAGGCATGAGTGGATATCTTTCAACGGTCCTGTCATTTGCAGGCAAATCCTTACTTCCACTCTTGCCACATCAAGTTCTCGCTTCTATCCCGGCCAGCAGTCATCCAGCCGCAAAAGAAAGCTTGTATGAGGCGTTACGCATTACTGGTTTCTCCTCAGTGACATTATGTGCGGCTCCTTTAGCAGCAGCTGTGGGAGCAGGATTTGTGCTTCCTGTAAAACATCCGGTGGTGGTCGTCTCCTTGGGTGAAAGTATGAGTGAGGTTGCTGTGGTTACGTTATCAGAGTGTGCCAAGGTACAACGACTTTCTTTTTGTGCCTCTACTCTCTATAGACAGATGGTCATGAGTTTATTTGCTCGCTATGGCATGCGTGCAACTCTAGAGGAGATGAAGAATTTGGTTCAGAAAAATCCGCAGGCATTCTTGAACCGGGAAGAAGGTCGGAAAAAAACGGTACTTCCTGGACACTTGGAGAAGTACGCACAGCTTCCAGATATATTCTGGCAAGAGATACGAGAAATTTCTGTCGATAGCATTACCAGTGAACTCCAGTTCTTTCTGTCTTCGCTTTCAACGGAGGAGATTGGCAGTGTTGCTGATCACGGTATTTTGTTAACCGGTGGGTTTGCCAAAATAGATGGACTCGCAGGGTATTGTTCAGCTGCAGTTGGACTCCCAGTTTTTTCTCTTCCACAATCAGACCTTTTGGTCGCGCAGGGACTGGTAAAAATCCTCCCATTGCTTAAATAGCTTGTACCTTTTTTCTATAAGCCTATTCATTTTTACTTATAGGGTTTAATTTCATCATTCTGCAGGTATTTCTATCTAGCTTTAATATACCGTTTATATCAATTTATATAAAAACCATCATTCTTTCTATTTATAGATATACATTTTGTATACAAAACAGCGGTTTTTTGTTGATGATGAGAAAGTAAAGGGAGGGGGAGAAGAGAGGAGAAAGACGGTGTTTTCTACGGGAAATCGGCATTCTTACAAAGACAATGTTATAAGCTTTTAAAACCATGTCCCAATTTCGTATTTACTTAGGTAAAAAACAGCTGACATCTATACCCTATAGTAAATAGGTGATCGCATGCCCCTTCGAACCTATGGTACACTCTATCTACAGTGAGTTTTGAGCTAGTTTTTACGTCTTTCATACGGAATTATGATCACTGTCTCATAGGGGTGACTTGTGAAAAAAGAGCTACCAATCCGATCAATTTTAGGTATCCCATTCTATAGCGGAAGGAGAGGGGAGCTGCTGGATTTTTTAGCAGCAGTAATAGCAGAACCCTCCTCAAAGTGCCTTGTTGTCTATACACCGAACCCAGAACAGGTCGTCCAGGCTAAAAAATTCCCTTGGTTTCATCAATTGTTGCAAAAAAGTGATATAAATTTGCCCGATGGGGAGGGAATCGTATGGGCAATCAAACAACAAAAAAACTCTGATATTTCTCTTACACGTATAGCTGGACGAGAAGTCTTTGTTGACTTGCTGTCACTTGCCCGTGAACAAAAATACAAAGTTTTCTTCCTGGGAGGAAAGCCTGGAAGCGGGGAAGCTGTAGTCGCAAAATGGTCAGACATGCTTTTCTGTCAATACGACCAAGGAGCAGTAGATATTACTGCTGAAACTGCAGCCGAAAAAAAGCGAGTTCTCGAGAAAATTGCTGCCTACCAACCAAGCCTACTGTTCGTTGCGTATGGTGCTCCTTGGCAGGAAAAATGGATTGCTGAAAATAAAGATTTTCTTGATACACATGGAGTAAAAGTTGCCATGGTTGTAGGTGGAGCTCTCGACTATGAGAGCGGGAAGGTGAAAAAAGTTCCTGTCCTTGTTTCTTCAATCCATCTCGAGTGGCTATGGAGACTTTTCTGGGAGCCGTGGAGATGGAAACGACAACTCATTGGTCTACAATTTTTTGTCTGGATTCTCTTAGGGAAAAAAGAACTCTAATTCTTCTGTTTACTCGTACATCATTCCTAAAAGAGCCAATACTGATTCTCTCTTGTAGCGACGATCGCCTCTTGAGTTAATACGGATAGCTGGAAGTTTTCCGCGCTTTCCCCAACGCTTGAGTGTTAAAGGAGAAACACGCAACAACTCACTCACTTCTTTAATAGTCAATAAATCCGGTAGATCTTTAATATTTATTTTATGTTTTGTCCCAGTTGAAGAAACTGGGGGTATCTCGTCGTTTGGGCGCCCATCGTCGCTCATATTCATTTCCTTTCAAAGAAGTCGTATCAATTGATTACTGACCTCTTACCTTGTATTTATATATATTTTGATATCGTTATTGATAACAAAATCAAACTGGTTTTTTGTATCTATCAACGTAGCACAAAAGAACAAAAGGGGTCAATAGGGAACTGACATTCTTCTTCAAAAAGAGCACACGCGTTTCTCATTGTGCGACATATAAAAATCTAACTAAAATACCGATAGTAAAAGAAAGCAAAAAAAAGATAGATCATTTTGCTGTGCATCGCACACCTATGAAAACCATCTATTTTAAATTCCCTTTTTGTTTCTGTTCCCACCTTCTCTTTTCCAAAAACTATATTATATGAAAAAAGCTGTGTGGCAGCGTATACGGATTTCTATCAACTCTTTGGAAATGAAAAGTATGATGTATGAATAGTCGGATTATGGAATAAAAAGCCGGAAATGAGGATTGTACGCGGTCATTCTTCCCATCCGAATTCAGAATAAAACTTTCCCTCAAGTACTTGATCAATTGTGAAGCGAACATATGGAACAAGATTACTTGGAAGTGAGTGGAGTGGAAAAAAACGCACGTCGTCACTCTTTTGGGGTTCCATATTCTGTGGAGTTTGAGTTACCTCACCAATAGCCGACCAAAATGTAGTGAAGCGTATATCATTGGATTTGCGATGCATGATGTGAACTGGTTTCACTTGATCAGGAGACAAAAAAATTCCGGTTTCTTCAAATACTTCGCGGCAAAGAGCATGGCTTGCAGGCTCATTATCTTCGATATGGCCACCGGGGACACTGTACCAACCATCCATATATCCGGTGTTTTTCCTCTGGTGGAGCAGGACAGTATCTTCACGAAAGAGGAGGAAATGAACATCAGAAATGATTTTGAAACGCATATACAAGAAGTATAGCCTACGAAGAAAAAAAGAGGAGGGTGACCTGAGAGGGAAGGGGGAAGTGATCTGTTTGTATGGTAGAGATTTTTTTCTTTAGAAGAAATAACTTCCAGCCAACAACTATATCAATCTGAATCAAAGCGTGAAATACTTTGATATAGTTAGTAAAAACAATCACATGTCGCACAATAAATAACAGTGTGGAAAACAGAGTGCTACACACAGACACTCAATTGCGCTGCCTATGCAAGAATTCTGGGCTTCGAAGTCAAGTTACGGGTCCATATCCAAACGTTGTGGACGCATTCACAAAACTCAACAGCTTACGTGGTATACATACAATGAAACAAGTAACAGTGTAATCAAAACAATTTCTACAAAAAGAATTGATGTATACGCATTCAGTTCATTACTATCATTCGTATGTCGGATGGCACTTCTCTGTTTTGCTCACCATATTTTTAAAATAAACAATGACTATTAGTAAAAAGTGGGAAAAAAATGACCATTTTAAATGGCCAAAATCGGCTTTTTGCCCATTTCAATGAATATCCATTCCTCATCAAACAGTTCCAAAAAAGCGCCCTTGGATTCCAAGGACGCTTTTTATTTTGTTTCTTACAAGTAAAGCTACGCTGTATTGAATTATTTCAATTCAACGGTTGCTCCAGCAGCCAGCAATTTTGCTTTTGCATCTTCTGCAGCTTCTTTCTTGAGGTTTTCAGCAATTGTGTTTGGAGTTGGTTTCTCAACAAGTGCTTTTGCTTCACCAAGTCCCAATTCTGGTTTGACCAAACGGACTGCCTTGATGACTTCGAGTTTCTTGTCTCCAACAGCTGTAATTACAACGTTGAATTCAGTCTTCTCTTCGACGGTAGCAGCTGCTGCTGCTCCACCGACGGCTCCTGCCATCATTACAGGTGCACTGGCACTCACGCCAAATTTTTCCTCAAGAGCTTTAACGAGCTCTGAAACTTCGAGAAGAGAAAGTTTTTCGATCTCTTCCACAATTTTTGTAATATCTGCCATAATGGCTCCCTTCCTTCAAGATCTCTTTTTGATTTCTTGAGCTTTTTGTATTTGCTTTTGAACTAAATGTACGACTATTTTTATATGGAGTACGCAGGCTATTCGCTCATACGTACTGAGTATTTTTCTTATGCATTTTTTTCTGCAATTGCTTTCAATGCATACACCAGATTTCGTTGAGCGGCTGTTAAAACACCGACCAATTTACTGGCTGGAGCGTTGATTCGTCCAAGCATTTGAGCAATCAATTCATTCTTCCCTGGAAGTTTACTCAAAGCGTCCAGAGATTTTTCATCATACACAACATCACCAATCAAACCTTGTTTGATCTTTAAGCTTTCGGCCTCTTTGGTGAAGTTCACGAGGGCTTTGAGGGCTCCCACTTCATCCTCATAGGAGAAGACTGCGGTTGTTTGTCCATTTAAAGATTGATCTAGCTCACTTTTTCCTAAGATACGACCAATTAAAGTGTTCTTAGCGATAATGAGCTCTCCACCAGCCTTTTTCACTTGTTGTCGAAGCTTGGTTTGCTGTTTGGAGTTCAGTCCTGCATACTCAGCCAAAATGACTGCTTTTGCGCGTGACTTCTTTTCTTCCAAATCTTTGCTGACAGCTATATTTCGTGCGTTTGGCATGTGTATGTCACCTCCTTTTATCTGATATTCCTTGCTGTAAGGTCAAAAAAAATACCTCTGTTTTCAAAGAAACTCGAGGTACATAAGAATCTCAAAAGATTGAGAAGTATGTAGTGTTCCTCGACAGGTCCTACTCTACCAGATGGTAGACGCCTGTGGTCTTTGGAAACGTAGACTTGTAGTATACACGATTGCGCTCTAGAAGTATAGGCTGGTGTCGGCGGTACCACTAGAGGCGATCAATTTCATTGTTAAGTAAAATCTCAAAGAGAGTATCAATTTCTCTTCTTCCATGTCGACGGGCTCTTCTTTCCCGGTGAAACTTCTTTGCTTGTCGATTATTTCCAATCCCACTTCGACGCTTACTGGTCAAGAATATCATCGTTCCTTCAGGATTTATACCCGATTCTACCAGATCAAACTGACTACGGTATCCAGGTTGATGGATAACCTCACGTCTATTTCTCATGGTGTTATTGTAACGCAATCTTCACTCCTGGACTCATAGTTGTGGTAACCACAGCTTTGAGTGCCTTTCCTTGACATGCATTCAACAAGGCAGAGATGTTCTCAACGAGTGCTTTTTGATCCATGGAAATCTTGCCGATTGTGGTGTGAAGCAAAGGAGCTTTCTTTTCACCACGAACGGTTACTTTTCCTGACTCGAGCTCTTTTTTACGTTTCTGCGGATCTGAAATGAGGGTTCCGTTCTTTGGGTTTGGCATCAATCCCTTTGGACCTAGCAGTCGAGCGAACTTTGTGAGGCTGCCCATTTGAGCTGGTGTAGCCAATAAAATATCGAAATCAATTACACCTTTATCAAGGCTAGAAAGTACTTCATCGGTAACAATTTGTACTCTGATTGTTCTGCCGGTACTGTGGGGGTATGCCACCTCAACATTACCCAAAACATCTTTGAGAACCAAGTGCACTTCTACCGTCTCATCAAACTTTGCGGTGGCTGCATCTTTTAATAATTTGACGGCCTCTGCCACAGCGTAGGTTTTGGTGCGGTCGATGTGTGCTTTGGAAGCGACATATCGCTTACTTCGGAATCCAATCTTTTTGGCGACTGGTTTTTCTTCTTCTACTGTTTCTGAAGCAGCTTCAACAGCCACTTCTTCAACTGTGTCCAAAGAACCTTCCCCAAATTCATTGTCTTCGACCTTTTTCTCGTATTTCTTTTTAGAAATGGATGCGTCCTCCATCATTGACTGCTCGTCTGGGAGTGAATCCATGTTTGCGACTTTATATTTTGATCGTGCCATAGGTGTTTCCTTTCTTGATCCTTCAACGTCGAGGTTGCACCTCGGCTTTCAGGATTGCCTTGCTTGCAGCTTAGACAACTTTTACTCCCATACTTCTGGCAGTACCGATGACCATTTGCATAGCTGCCTCGACGCTGCCAGCGTTGAGATCAGGCATCTTTTCTTCAGCAATCTTGCGAACTTGATCTGAAGAAAGGGTTCCAACCACTTCTTTCCCTGGAAGTTTTCCTCCACTTGAGAGTTTAAGAGCTTCTTTGATCATGGCTGAGACTGGTGGGAGCTTGAGTACAAACGTAAATGAGCGGTCCTCGAAGACAGTAATCTCTGCAGGGATGGTTTTGCCTTTTTTGTCTTGAGTTGCTGCGTTGTATGCTTTACAGAACTCCATGATGTTCACACCTTGCTGTCCCAAAATTGGTCCAACTGGAGGTGCTGGGTTTGCAGCTCCTGCTTGCAAGACAAGCTTGAAGACTGTTTTGATCTTTTTTGCCATAAAAGTCCCTTATTAAATAACGGTTACTACTTGAGTAGTTCAAAGCTAAACAACCAAAACGGGAGGAAAACACACTGTGGCAAGTGAATGCACACAGAGAGAAGCTGTTTTCGTAGTCCGTTACTGGCTCTACTCCCTCCCACAAAGACGAATTGTACTTTGGGTTTGCCCTAAGGCAAAAGTATTTGACTTGCCCGAGGTGTGACAAGATATGTAGTATACCACAATCCATAGACTGGGAGTAAATTTTGATTGCTATTCAATAAATAGAGGATTCTAAGCTAGTAAGCACATGCGCTGGAGATGACGCTAAAGGTTCGCTGTTATTGCGAAAATACAGGATGTTGTAATACGAAAGAAAAATTTGCTTTGAGTGATAAAGATATACTCATAGGGCTGTACAAACACAAGATCTTAAGGATATTTCAGTCACGAGAACTAACGGGTTTTCCTGATAACAGTTACAGGAGGCGAGTCTGAACCTATCTATAATGGATTAGTATGGGAATGCTTTCAAGGGCTTTTTCAGTGTCAAACTCACCTTCCTGGGGTACAGACTGCATTTCTTGGAATGTGGTAAGGACCCAGTAAGCAAGTGGTCAGAAAAGCTGCTGTGAAGGTATCGAGATCGTCTGGAAGAGTAAAATCCTCCTCTCCTTTATGCAAAACATGTCGAATCATCCGTTTCTGAAAAGTCTCAGCATCTACCATAGAGGAAGCTTATAGCTTGTTAACCTGCAAGAAGTCAAGCTCAACAGGAGTCTCACGACCGAAGATGGAGACCAATACGGTAACTTTGCCCTTTGGCTCGTTGATGGAATCAACTGTACCAATAAAGTCTGTAAATGGTCCTTCGACGATCTTGACAGCTTCGCCGGTCTCAAAGTTGGCTTTGTAGGTGGGAGCACCTTGGGACATGTATTTCTGAATTGTTTTCACTTCTGAGGCAGCGATTGGAGTTGGTTTGTTGCCAACACCAACGAAGCCTGTGATCCCTTGCGTGGTACGGACCAATAACCATGACTCATCCGAGAGAATCATCTTGATCAACATGTACCCTGGGAAAATCTTTTCTCGAACGGTTTGTTTCTTGCCACGTTTGATCTGGATTTTCTCTTGGGTAGGGATAAGCATTTCCAAGATAAAGTTGGTCATGCCCATGGTTTCTGCACGCTGCTTCAAGGTTTCGGCGACCTTATTTTCGTGTCCTGAATAGGTGTGCACGACATACCATCGAGCACGCTTGTCATCCGACTGCGTGACGATAATATGGCTAGGTGTTGAAGCAACCACTTCCTGAGTCTCAGGAACTTGTGGGACTTCTGAGTTTTCGATTTTTTGATCGTCTGACATATTATTTTTTCAGCGTTAAGAGAAACTCAATTCCCTTGGCAAATCCCAGATCGAGAAGTGCGATATAGACGCCTACCAATACACTAAATCCAATAACAATTGCCGTTGACCTGCTGGTTTGAATCCTGGTTGGCCAGGTCACCATCTTCAGTTCGCTGATCACTTCTTTGATAAAACGAACTGGAGAAAAAAGCACATGTTGTGTAGTTTTAACAGCGTTCATAACGGTCATGCGATTGTACCACAGGAGAACCCCAGGTACTACTAGTCAAATCTAATACTTAAGAAACTGGGGCTTTACGACTGGCGAGAGTAATTCCTGCGCCTAACAAGAGAAGTCCGCTTCCTATCGCTAAAAAGGTCTGCTCTATCGTTCCAGCGGTTGGAAGATCCTCAGCTGATGTCGATGCAAGCTGGGTTGTGTCTTCCACTGGGGCTATTGTTGGAACAGGGGTACTCACAGCTGCAATTGTTCGGGGAGTTGCAGTTGGCGCCAATGTTGCTTGCGCTGTTTGAGAACAAGAACAGGTTTGTGACGTGGCACAGGCAGGATTGACACAATGATCCGCTTCACAGGTCAAACCCACAGCACAGTCGCTATCCGTGATACAGGATGCCAAGCAGTATTGGGCAACTACGCCACTGGAAGGAGTTGCGCTTGGGACTGGGGTTGCAGAGAATGATGCTGCGGTAAGTAACGGGTCCGTCGTTGTGGTTGCAGATCCACTGGCCGCACTCGACGTTCCTGCCATGGGATCTGTAACTGTGTAGGTAGTGTCTGCAACTGCAAGCATCACCTCATCTGATCCTGCACCCACACGAGCTCTTGAGTTCTGTGCATTAAATGTAACCTGGATGCTTCCAGCAGTTCCTGGGGTCACAGGAATGGACGCAACTTTAACTGGTGAAGTAGAGGAAAATCCCGAGGCTTCATCAGAAGTGACCATGGCATAGCGCACCACATACCTTCCATCTTGTTGAATTACACTGTTTGTGGAGACTGAAAGTTCTGGAATCTGTGCGTGTTCGATCTGCATTCCATCTGAAGCATCATCCGCATCAAGAACCGCAGGAAAGGCTGTTCCGTCAATATTGGCAATGAATTGGAAGCCATTGATCTGGGATGATTTGGTATCGAGATAGATATCGATGGTCGTTTTTTCTCCCACAGATAATGTGGAGGAGGGTGTCATTGCAGAGAGCTCTGGTTTGGTCTGTATCTGAACCACAGGTGTGGCAAGTGGGGTAGGTATGGGAGCAGGAGCCGCTTGACGAGTAAGCAACAAAATTGCAATTCCCACGCCTGCAACGATGGCGACTACCAAGATGAGAATAATAAGGACTTTTGAATTCATAGAACAAGAACCTTTGCCAGATTCCTATTCACAATAGCAAGAAACGAAAGGGCTTTGCAACTGGATTTTTCGTACCTCTCACAAAAGAGTCACTGCACGCCCATCCGCTTACAGTTTTCTTACCTACCCACTTGTTGCGTGGCTGGTGAGTGCTTATATAATCCATCTATATTTTAGGCCAGTAACAGGTAGAGTACGCACACGCTCTATTGTTGCGGTGTATGATGTAGACAGTACCGGTGCGACATCAAGGAGTTCGTATGGCAAATACAGTCCGCAAGGCAATTATCACTGATGCGGGATTTGCAAGCCGCTATCTTCCGATTACCAAAACAGTTCCAAAAGCAATGCTTCCATTTGGAAACCGACCTGTCATGCAGTTTGTGGTTGAAGAGTGTGTCCAAGCTGGGATTGAAGAAATCATTATTGTCGCTACCCCAGAGGGTCGACCAATCTATACCGACTACTTTAATAATAACGTCAACCGTATCCGGAAACTTCTTTCCGCACAAGGGAAAGACGATCGTTATGAGCCGGTGCAACATGTCTTGGACTTTCCCAAGATAGTGGTCATTGAACAGGATCCGGCTTTCCCGTATGGGAATGGCTCACCAGTAGCCTCTGCACAAAAATTTGTAGAAGGGGAAGAAGCATTTTTAGTCCTGTATAGTGATGATGTGATTTTTGGAGAGGTGGGGGATGCCAAAGTGATGGTTGATCTCTATGCGCAAGACCCATCTGTGGAAGCTCTTATTATGTCTCAAGAAGTTGATCCCGGAGTCGTCGATAAATACGGAATCATTTCCCTCAAAGCTGGAACCACTGATGAACTCGATAACATCATTGAAAAACCCGATGTCACGAATAGTCCATCGAGACTTGCCTCCTATGGTAGGTACCTGCTCAAGCCCTCGATCTTTGAATTCCTCAATCCCACCAGTACTGGAAAGGACGGGGAACTCTGGACAGTCGATGCGATCACGCAAGTAGCCAAAACGAAGAAAGTCCGAGTAGGGCATACCAAAGGTGAGTGGATGACCACGGGTGATCCTGAAAACTACTTCAAAGCTCACCTAAAGTTTGTGCTTGATCATGAAAAGTACGGCGGTCAGGTGGGTGAGTGGGTGGGTGAAATGCAAAAGTAATTTTCTTTCTCTTGCTTTCATTCTCTTTCCTTTGCATACTCCATGTGTATGGCAATGGATAGGAACACTGCGCTTCGTATTTTAGGACTCGCTGACAAACCCAATGTTTCTGATGAAGAAATTAAGACGAAATTTCGAACATTAGCGTATAGGTTTCATCCAGATACAAGCAGAGAAGATAACGCTGAAGCAAGGTTTAAAGAAGTTGCTGAGGCGTATGAATTTCTTATTCCTCCGGCTCGTGGAAACCGTGGAGAAACTCCACGCACGCTTGACCAAAGAATCCTTGGCGATTTTTATGCAGAACTTGGTGATGGGCAGTCGATTGCATTGGCCTTAAACGCACTTTCTCCGGTTCAACGTATCCTTTCTCAAGATTCGTCAAACGCAATGACACGAGATCTTCAACAGAAGCTTACGAATGTATTTGGTGATTTTCGGACTGTCCAAGAAGTTTTTGCCGCCTTAACAACTTTTAACACACAAAAACAATTTCAACAGGCAACAGAAAAAGAATTACAAACAAAAAGAAAAATAATTTTAGCGTTTGAAGTGAAAGGAAAAGCGGTGTTTGCTTCTTTGGAAGAAGCTTTAGTTGCAGAGATTGAAAGGAAATTTGGAACACAGACACAAACTACACAACCAAGAGAAGAAAAGTCTCCAAAACCTCCCATTCCAACTCCCGGTGTTGAGCAAACAGCAGAAGTAAAAGAGACAGAAGAACAACGACGAGAGCGGGAACAGCAGGAACGGAGCAAGGCAGAAGCAGAGGCCAAGCGACTCCGTGAACAACGAATTGAAGTGGCCAAAGCCGCGTTAGAAGCAGCAACATCAAAAGGGTATTCCTTTTACGACGTGTTAACAGCTTTACAAGAGGTGCAGACAAAGTACCTTGACGTCATTGACCAAGCGTGCCCCGATCTTCGTCATGATATTGACACTCTAGCCCGTTGGGTTGATCAACTGGGCAGGGTACGCATGCAGCCTCACTTCTGGGGAGATTCTTCTTCACCAGAAGATTATTTCGAAAGCCTTTGGGATGAGCGTATTCGGAAACGAATTCGTACAATTTATCATGACCGGATGGCAGATCTCTATAAAGATGACGATGCCATGAAGGGGCGATTTTCCGACGTACGTGACCTGCTGCGCTTTCTACGTCAAGATATCGGAGACCGATTCTTATATCGTTTTTCAGAACGAGTAAACGAAAAGCAACATACAATTACTGGAAAGGAATTAGCTGACAGATTTGATGCCCTCTATACACTGTTTCAAGGTGATGAGCTTGATTGGAGTCAGTTTCTCTCGTCTGCGCGCTGGGCTTTTCCTGATGCGTGGGATCTCTTTATAACGAACCCCTCATATGTGTCCAAAAAAACTGGTGAGAGAGTAACGCTCGCACCATTGAACAAAAGCGGCTTTCGCGTTGATTTTTCACATGCAGTTGAACTTGAATTTCTGCAGAAGCAGTTTTTTGAACTTCTGCGTATTCGCTTAGAAACTGATCGTATTGAGACACCAGAAGAGCTATTTGAAACAATCCGTCAACTCGAGTCAAAAAGGAACGGAAATATTGAACAGAATGATAATCCATTTCCTCAGAATGTGAGTTACGTTCTTCGCGAGCTCATGGAAAATATGAAAAAGAATCCAATTGGGCCTCTAAGTCGGTTAAACGGCAACAATCGACGTCTTTTTCGTGACATGGCTACAGATCAGTTGGCTCCCTATATTGCCAAAAACTTTTATATTCGAGACGCAAACTACTGTTTTCACATTGGGGTATTTTTACAAAAATACGCTACTCAGTTGGAAAAGGAAAAAAAGAATTGGAGTTCCCTTTGAACTGATGCTTAGGGGTGCGGTATACTATGTATCTGCACAACGAAAACAATCAGGGAGGAACTATGGG
>CAZNKS010000013.1:17840-19697 GCA_964574065.1 uncultured Pseudomonadales bacterium
TACATCGAAAAGATGGTGGGCAATGCTACGAGCATGGGACTCATTCTCTCCAGCTCATCACTTATCGGCATTTGTTGTGATTTCTTGTTTGCAAAGTGGTTTCCCCACAAGTCGTCGCTATTTTTTTTGAAGCTGTTGTTTGGCTTTGCGTTTTTCTTCCCTTTGTCGTTCTTGTTTTTTCGCACTGTGCCTGCAGCGCTCTTTGGCATGGCAATCTGGGGAGTGTATTTTGAGGCGATGGTTTTTAGTAACTATCATGCCATCCATGAGTCCGTCCCACATGCAGCGCATAGTTGGGCGTGGGGAATATCGGGGGTACTGCGCAATATTGCTTGGGCGGTGGGGCCACTACTTGCAAGCGTCACGTATGAACAGCAAGAAAATCTACCTTTGTGGGTCGCATTGGGCACGCTCTGTTTTGCATTGCTCACAGCGGTCGTCTATGGCATGCTACGTGCGCAGCACAAGCCCACTGACTATACCCCCACCCAAGTATTGTCACGCTCTTTCTCCCAGGAGCTTGGAATCTGGAAAACGTATGGGACGCGTATTTGGCCACTGCTTGCATTGGCTGTACTCTTTTATATCATCGAATCAGCGTTCTACTCTGTGGGGCCACTCTTAGGTGAAGAGTTGAAATCACTGCATCCTCTGGGCGGGGCATTTGTAAGTATGTATGCGATCCCTGGAGTAGTCGTCGGATTTACAGTTGTGTACTTTTCAAAACCATTTGGCAAAAAAGTTCTTTCATATATCGGAGGAATTCTTGCAGGTTTGGGTCTGATTGCTGTGGGAATTGCTCCTGCTGGAGTTGGAGTGCTTCTCTTTGCTTTTGCTGCAGCCGTAGGACTGTGTCTTCTGCATCCAGCGCTCTCTGCCGTATTTGAGGATTTTGTGGCAAGATCTGGAAGTTTTTCGAATGATCTGGTGGGTCTTACTGCAATGGCAGGCAGTCTTGCCTATGTCATAGGGCCCATCTTCAATGGAATGTTGGCAGATCGTTTTGGAAACCAAGCGGTTTTTGGGATCCTTGGAGCCATGCTCACACTCTATTCGTCTCTATTGCTTTTCCTTTTTCGGAGGAAGGTTCGCCTTCCACAACAGCAGGTGAGGGAGCTGCTAATGATCTCTCACCTCAAACAACTGTAATATTCACATACACTTCTTCGTTTCTTACATAGTTCATACACCCGTACGTATTGAAGTTTTCAGAAGGATTTTGTATCCTGGAGGCAAGCTCCTACAAGATGATATATAGAGGAAAGAGAACATTTTTCCTCGACAAATCGTGTTTTTTAGGGAATGCAACGTCTGTGGCTGCCGTGGTAGCCAAAGCAGCATACCCACCTGCTTTCAAGCGGGGAGCACGTTCTCTTTCTTTTTCACTTGCGGGGGCTTTTTTATTTTCTTCCTGAAAGCGTATCACTTGGACAAATGCGAGCCTGAATGGGGCGGGTAATGAAGGGCAGAGTTTGTTCCATCATTGACAGGACCGAGTATCGTTCACGGGATTTACACGTATTCACTGTAGTTGCCCAGGTATAAAGACCTGCAACAATCAAAATCAAGGAGAGAAAACACACCACACCACCAATGACCAGATATGAAAAGAAGGTGGTCACAATACTACGCTCTGAATAGTATGGTTGTTGGCTCATGTACTTATAGGTACAGTGTAGGCATAAATCCATCCTCCACGCAAGGCACTCCTCATGATAAAATGCTAGTTTGTCATTCCTCATTTAGTGAAAATAAAGAAAATGCCTGGATAGTTTAGTGGAAAAACATCTCCTTGGTAAGGAGAAGAGCGCGAGTCCGATTCTCGCTCCAGGCTCAGTGTGATATGCCAGGTTACCC
>CAZNKS010000014.1:0-2654 GCA_964574065.1 uncultured Pseudomonadales bacterium
ATCGCGAAGGTAGTTATATACACGTTGCGTGAAAAAAAGAGGAAAGAATCCTAGGCCAAAAATGATGCACGACACTACTAGTTTCTTTCTGTCTTTCCAATAAAGTTGTAGCAACGTAAGTCCAAAGAAAATTCCGTATAAGTGTAGTGGTAAGCGTGCATTTGCAGCCAGTCCGAATAGCAAACCAGCAAAGAAAAGGGAATATGGCTTCTGTAATGAAAAAAGAAATAACGATGCAATCAATAGAACACTTCCTATTGTCTGTGCGATATACCAGGCACTTCCAACGGCTGAAAGCGAAAGAAATATAGTTGCAAAATTCCATGTGAGTGCAAGCAGTGCTGCCAGCATTGATGAAAAGTGGAGTTTTCGAAGGAATAGATACCATAGGCTCGCGGCAGCCGCAAAGAAAAGATGTGCAATGAGTGTCTGGGAAATGGTAGGAGAAAAGATAACAAGAGGCACCATGACGAGTGCTGGCGTGATGGGATACACCACGCAGTATCCCTTGGTAGGAATAGGAATTAATTCATTTAACCAAGGAATATTTTCTGGGAGACAAATCCTGCCTTGGGTAAATGCCACGCTCAAGCGGGTGTAGTAGTCATAGACGGTGTCAATAGGAGACACAATACGAATGAGGACAAATGAGAAGAGAAAGAGTACACCAACACGAAGTAACTCTTTACGAAGTTGTTTGTTTATTCTGACTGATGTAAAAAATACTGAAAGGTTTGCCATAATCCTTTAAAGATCACTCGGATGTTCCCTCCAGTAGGATTTCCTTTTTTCCTTGGAAAATGTGGAACAGGAATTTGTTTGAAGTGAACACCCTTCTTTTTCAGCTTAATCAAAATTTCAGAACTTGTGAATGCGCTGCTTGTTTTGATGCTAATCTCATGAAGTTTTTTTGTTTGTATGAGCTTAAATGCGCAGTCAATATCACGGACACCTAATCCAAAGAGAACATTAATAAGTTGAGTGTACAATTCCCCGTTTACTTTTCGAATAAACGTATCAGCTCGATGCGCACGATATCCTATGATCGCGCCATGTGTGTCAACGTATGGCAAAAATGAATTGAGGCTTTGAATGTCAAACTGCAAGTCTGAATCCATCCAGAAGGTCCATTCATATTTTGCATTTTCGATGCCAGTTTTGAGAGTAGCTCCATATCCTCTGTTTTCTGAATGGGTAACCATGCGAACGTTTTTGTATTTTTTTTGCAACTTGGCTACAACTGCAGCTGTATTATCGACGCTTCCATCATTGACTACAATGATTTCATATTTCTTCGAAATTTTTGGAAGGTAGGAAGAAACAGTTGCAATCAGTTCTTCTATATTCGGTTCTTCATTAAACACCGGAAAAAAAACAGAGAGAGATGACAACATAAGAAATACTTAGAGTAAAGGCAGAGTCGGATACAAAAGCAGTAACAACCACTTATATTTTAGCAAGGACCTCCTCAAAACGCACTGCATCAAGCGAGGCAGATCCAACTAAAAATCCATCAATATTAGGGTTGGTGAGTATTTCTTTTTCTGTCTTCTCATTCACACTTCCACCATAAATGTAGGGTACATTTCCAAATGCTTCTATCACAAGCTCCTTGGTGGCTTCAATGTTTTCGGGACTGTCGCTAATGCCAGTCCCAATGTGTTCAATTGGTTCGAAGGCAACTAGTATCTTGCTACGTTCATTTGACTCTATGGCATTGGCTTGTTCCATGACCTGATCTTTCGTTACACAGACAATAGGAGTAATACCAGCAGCCAGGGCTTCATGTACTTTATTCGCTACCTCTTGTGAAGTTTCATGGAAGTATTGTCGTCGTTCTGAGTGACCAACGATTGCATACTTCACATGCAGTCCATCCAGATTCAGGGGATTCACTGCTCCGGTATATGCTCCGGCTGGGAAAGGACTGATATCTTGAACCGCCAAACTTGTGGCAGGAAGTGATGCTGCTTCATTTGCGACGAGTGAGAGGGATGGGTATGCAGGGGCTAGGGCGACTTCAGATGTTTGAGAGTATTTATTAATGTAGGAAGCATAGGTTTTTACCCATTCTTGATACTGTGCTGGGGTTTTATGGGATTTAAAGTTTGCGATAACAAGTTTCATAGGCGAAAGTGCTGTTGTATTACTTTTTCTTTCTTCAAGTGAACTATAAACCATCACCTATAAACTCGCAATGATTTTGTGCTAGTATGAGGACCTATGTTTGATGAGGTGTTAGAAAAACTCAATCTTGAACAAAAAGAAGCCGTACAACATACTCTGGGAGTTCCAGCGATGGTGATTGCTGGAGCAGGGTCTGGAAAGACTCGAGTTCTAACTACTCGAGTTGCGTACTTAATTGCACAAGAACACGTCCATCCAAGTAACATTTTGCTTGTTACCTTTACCAATAAAGCTGCACAGGAAATGACGGAAAGAGTAGAGAAGCTATCAGGAAGTGGCCTTCCATTCTCGGGAACGTTTCATAGGATCTGCGCACGAATTCTACGAGCATCTGGAAAACAGATTGGCGTGAGCCCTCACTTTACCATCTACGATGAAGATGATCAGGTAAGTCTTTTAACGCAGATTGAAAAAGAACTTGGAATCTCTCCGAAAGAATTCAAACCGAAAGCAATGCTTTCGATGAT
>CAZNKS010000014.1:2754-16868 GCA_964574065.1 uncultured Pseudomonadales bacterium
TTTGTGGTAGGAGATTTTGCGCAAGCTATTTATAGCTGGCGTGGGGCAGACTATCGCAACATGTTGTCCCTCACGTCTCAATTTCCAGATATTAAGACCTATAGGCTCGAACAAAACTACCGCAGTACCCAATCAATCTTGGATGCCGCAAGTACGCTGATTGCTCAAAACACGAGTCATCCTGTGCTGTCTTTATGGACAGAAAAAACAGAAGGAGAAAAGATCACCGTTTTTGAAGCAGGGAGTGATATTGATGAAGTCAACTTTGTTGTCAAACAAACAGCCAAGTCATTACGAGAAAATGATACAACCGAAGTGGCTGTATTGTATCGAACCAATGCACAAAGCCGCGCGTTTGAAGAAGGGTTTTTGCAGGCAGGAATTCCGTACCGGTTGGTGGGAGGAGTTCGCTTCTACGCTCGAAAAGAAATAAAAGATTTGCTTGCATTTTTGCGTTTAACTGTGAGCTCAAGTGACGAAGTTGCATTGGGTCGCATTACCAAACTTGGGAAGAAAAAAGCTGCTATCTTTTTGCAGTGGCTTGATAAGCGGGAGCAAGAACAAAAACAACTGGAAGAGAAAAAAGAACAGGAAGCAGAACAGGTCGACCTGCATACCCCTGACTATCTTTCCTTTGAAGAACAGATTGTTGCGGTTGCAACCGCAGGGATTCCTAAACATACGCAAGTAACTGCTCTAACAGTATTGGATGAAATCTTGGCTGCTACTCATTATCTTGAAGAGTTTGATCCAAATGATGAAGAAGATGCCTCAAGAATTGAAAATATCCAGGAACTACGTTCTGTTGCGGCACGATATGTCGATGTCCCCACTTTTTTGGAAACAGTTGCGCTTGTTGAAGAAGATGCGCTTCGCAAAGAGCGATTTGCTCATGACTCACGTGTGACACTCATGAGTATCCATGCCGCAAAAGGCTTGGAATTTGATACTGTTTTTGTCGTAGGTATGGAAGAAGGGTTATTCCCACATTCTCGTTCGTTGCTTGATAGACATCAAATGGAAGAAGAGCGCAGGCTTTGTTATGTCGCCATCACTCGTGCGAAAGAGAAACTCTATATTTCCTATGCACGAAAGCGCCTTTTGTATGGTCGAATCAGTGGTACTGTCATTTCCAGATTCCTTGCTGAAATACCGGTTGATGTGATGGAAAAGAAATCAAGTGTACACCTTGAACAAATGCGGGATCGATATACGAAGCGGTCATCATTTTGGAAACCAACAACCCAAATAAAGCCAACCCCTCCAAAACAACGACTAGTTCGTTTTGATGATCCAAGTATCGATGATTTCCTTGAAGGAAATATGGATATCTCTGAATTTTTAAAATCATAACAATTTGTTGTTCTTCTCCCTCTTGCGCTCTGTTTTCAAAACGGGGTATGCTATTTTTACTATGAAAAAGACAAAGCGCGTCTCCACCCGTAAATCAGTTATTAGAAAAACAGTGAAAGCTGTAAGACATCGCCCAGTTTTCTGTGACTGTGGCTCTCTGGTATGCGACAAAAGTACTGGCTTTTGGGGCAAAGATCAACCAATGGTGTTATTACTTTCAGCTGGAATCATTGTCTGTATCGTTGTGGGCTTATACTTAACAGGCTGGTTGTAATACAATAGAGGCCTATGGTTGTCCGGCCCGTATCTCCTGACGAAACCGACTTTTTTGATAAAGTTGTCACGCATCCTTTGCAATCTTTTGCATGGGGAAATTTTCGAGCACAGACTGGAATGGCTGTTGAACGCATCGGAATATTTGATAACGGCAAACTCCAATCTGGATACCAAGTAACTTTTCACGATGTTCCTCACACTTCATACACAATAGGATACGTTCCGCGTGGAAGTATGCCTGACGAAGTGATGCTTCGATCTCTTGAAGATTTGGGAAGACGGCATAACGCACTCTTTATTAAATTGGAGCCAAACATTTCAGCTCCGATGGATACACCCTCTGCACATGATGAAGTTCGGAAATTTTTGACTTCTCATGGATGTGTAGAAGGAAAATCCTTGTTTACTCCCTATACCTTTATTCTTTCCTTAACTCCTTCTGAAGATGAACTACTTGCGAACATGCATCAAAAAACTCGCTACAACATCAATGTTGCGAAGAAAAAAGGAGTGAAGGTTATTGAAGAGAGTACTGATGAGGCTTTGGAAGAATACATCAAACTGTTGGAGGAAACGACCAAGAGGCAACAGTTCTATGCCCACAGTAGTGATTACTTTCGCAAAATGTGGAAGGAAATGCATGGAGCAGGAATTGCACATATCTTTAAAGCCATATTTGAAGGAAAAACATTAGGTATCTGGATTGTCTTCTCATTTAACAATGTGCTCTATTATCCATACGGTGCCTCATCACGAGAGAATCGTGAGGTGATGGCAAACAATTTGCTTGCTTGGGAAGTTATCCGCTTTGGAAAAGCCAGTGGGGCGACGTCGTTTGATATGTGGGGAAGCCTTGGACAAGATCCAAACCCCAAAGACCCTTGGTATGGCTTTCATAAATTCAAAGAAGGGTATGGCGGGAAGCTTACACACTTTGTGGGTACCTTTGACTACGTCTTGAATCCAACAATGTATTCGATTTTCCAAAAAATAGATAGTTTACGGTGGAAGTACTTGAGGTTACGAAAGGCTTTGGGTCTTTGAGCGGCTTGTATTTTTTCTATTTTGGGTCAAAATACTACAAACTGCACAGCACCAAAAAAGGAGCTTTTTATGTCTTTGCCCGCATACAAACGAATTCTTCTCAAGCTTGGAGGAGAAATCATGTTGGGTGATCGAGAAACAGGTGTATCAGCACAAGCAGCAGCAGAAATCGCAAAGCAGATCAAAGAAGTTCATGAGAGTGGCGTACAGATAGCGATCGTTATTGGTGGCGGCAATATTTTCCGTGGTGTTTCAGGTTCCAAAAATGGAATCGATAGAGCAACAGCAGATTACATGGGAATGCTTGCTACCGTCATCAATGCACTTGCTCTGCAGGACGCTTTGGAAAAAGAAGGCGTACCAACCCGAGTTCAATCCGCGCTCTCCATGCCACCTGTTGCAGAAAACTTCATTCGAAGAAAAGCTATCCGTCACATGGAAAAAGGACGAATCGTAATTTTGGCTGCTGGAACAGGTGTTCCGTATGTCACCACTGATACAGGTGCAACCTTGCATGCGCTGGAACTGCACTGCGAAATTGTCATGAAGGCAACCAAAGTTGATGGCGTCTATGACAAAGATCCAATGAAGTACCAAGATGCCAAACGCTACAAAAAATTAAGTTACTTGGAAGCAATCCAAAATCCCGATATAGCTGTTATGGACACCGCAGGACTTACCATGTGCATGGAAAACAAAATGAAGATCTATGTCTTCAATGCCTTTGAAAAAGGGAACCTGCTTCGAGCTGCAATGGGTGAGGATATTGGAACGTTGGTTGAGTAGGGTTTCAATTTTCTTACCCATTACTTTCTTTTATTATTGGTCACTCTGGTGTTGAGGATATACATTGTATTTGGTATAGTGATTTCAATGAAAATGAAAAGCATATCCACTACCAAAGAATTGATCTTATGTTTAGAAAGGGCAATTACTAATAATAGGAAGGAAGAAATTTTTTCTTTGGTCGAAGGACAAGAAAAAGACCTTCTTATTTCCTTAGTCAATCAACTTATTCGAGACGAATCATTTCAATCAAAATTCACAGAAAACAAACAATTTGCAGATGGATTTCTATATTTTATCTCTACACTCTTCATGTTTTTGCAAAGCATGCAAACGCCTGTTAAACAACAACCAATTCGTTGGTTTGACAAACAATTCTACTCTAAGCTGAATGAAATTATTGATTCATATCAGGCGAAGTGGTATGAAACCATATCTGTATAGTTTGCCTGACATTGAGTCACTCTTAAAAACTTCTTATGTAATAGTTGATTCTTCGGCAATAATTGATGCGGTGAAATCTAACGCACAGGAATTATTTGGCGAAATGAGAAACTTTGGGGCTGAATTATGTTATATTGATGAGGTACTCCTTGAGATTTATAGAACAAATAACTCTACAGAACGAACGAAAATACAGACTTGTTTAGCTCAGTATAGCTTCCAACCTATTCCCCATATTGAGCGAAATGCACGAAAAGCTGCTCTTGATCTTCAAAAAGAACTCTATAAATACCGTTGTTTTCCTTCACCAACTGATATTGTTCTGGGAGCATGTTTAAATGTGGTAAATTTGGGATTGAAAACCTTTATTCTCACTTCAAATATTTCGGATTTCCCATTCCCTATCTTTTCACGAAGTGGATACATTATTGTCCAAACTGATAACAGTGCGCATTTGCTTTTCTTATTAAAAAAGTAGCTCATGCAACCAGCGCAATCTTCACCACGTCATCCATGTGCTCCACAAAGTGTGGAGTCACATCTTTTTTAATGTTCTCTGGCATTTTGGTCCAATCTTTTTGGTTCGTTTTGGGAGCAATAATTTCACGGATTCCAGCTCGGTGTGCTGCGATCACTTTTTCTTTTAAGCCTCCTATCTCAAGAACTCGACCACGAAGGGTCACTTCACCAGTCATTGCAATGTCACGACGAACAGCTTTATTAGTCAAAGCAGAAAGCACAGCTGTTGTCATGGTAATACCTGCTGACGGTCCATCTTTTGGAACTGCGCCTTCTGGCACGTGAATATGGATTTCACTCTTCTTTAAAACCTCTTCAGGAACACCAAGCTTTTTGGCATTGGCTTGCACATAGGTAAGAGCAGCGCGAGCTGACTCTTGCATCACTTTTCCAAGTTTTCCAGTCAAAATAAGAGAGGTGTTTTTACGGTTGGGGATCAAGGCAACTTCAACTGGTAAGATGTCTCCACCTACGCTGGTCCATGCCATGCCGGTGGCAAGACCCACGTAGTCTCGAAGTTCAATTTGACTGTCTTCAAACATGAATGGCCCTAAGAACTCAACTAATAGTTTTTCATCAACTTTCACTGCCTTTTTCCTTCCTTCCGCAATCAGACGAGCTGCCTTACGAACAACTTTTCCAATCGCTCGTTCGAGTCCACGCACGCCAGCTTCTCTGGTATAGTGACTGATAATGGAACGCAACACGTCATCTGGCACTTTAATATGTTTTTCAGTCAAAGCGTTCGTCTTGATTTGCTTAGGAAGTAAATATCGTTTCGCAATCTCGAACTTCTCATCCATTGTATAGCCGGAGTATTGAATGATTTCCAAACGATCACGTAGTGCTGGTGGAATGGTATCCAAGATGTTGGCAGTCGTAATGAACATGACTTGGGAGAGATCAAAGGGAACGTCCAAGTAGTGATCTTCAAATCCATGGTTTTGTTCAGGGTCTAATGCTTCCAATAAAGCTGCCGATGGATCGCCGCGATAATCCATACCGATCTTATCAACTTCATCGAGCATAAAGACAGGATTCATTTTCCCGGCTTGTTTCATTCCTGAAATAATACGACCGGTCATAGCGCCAACATAGGTGCGACGGTGTCCACGAATTTCAGCTTCATCACGAATACCACCTAGTGACACTTTCACAAACTCACGTCCAAGAGCCTTCGCAATTGATTTTCCAAGTGAGGTTTTTCCAACACCAGGAGCTCCAACAAAACAAAGGATAGTGGGCATGGGGCGATCTGTTTTCTTGCCATTCTTGGTTTTTACTAAAACAGAAGCTTTGCCATCTTGGTCCTGGCGAAGTTTTAAGACTGCCAAGTATTCCAAGATACGGTCCTTTACTTCTTCAAGTCCGTAGTGATCTTGATCCAAAATTTCTTTGGCTTTGTGTAGAGATAAAATCTTTTTACTGTACTTTCCCCAGGGGAGTTCTACTAATGCATCAAGCCAGGTACGAAGATACCCACTCTCTGACGACATCTCCGGCATGGACATTAAACGACGCAGTTCCTTTAAGGCTTTCTTTTTCACTTCTGCAGGCATTGCACTTCGCTGAATTGTTTTCTTTAAGGTATCGAGCTCTTGCTCTTCGACCTCTTCATCATCCAAATCTCCTAACTCTCTTTGGATCACACGCATGCGTTCCCGCAAAATGTTTTCGCGTGCATGTTTGTCAAATTTCTTCTGTGTTTTGGAAGTAATACTTTTTTCAATTTCTAAAATCTTGATTTCTTCTTCTAAAGAAGCCAGCACAGCTTTTAGACGCAAGAGTACATCTCGTTCTTCCAATAAACCTTGTTTCTTCTTGGTTTCGATGTCCAGCGTGGATGCAATTTGATCAGCAAGTTCTGATGCGTTGACTCCACCCATCAACTTCATGAAGTTTAAAAACTCCACACTTTTTCCCAGATTGACTGCTTTTCGAAATTCAGAGGTCAGTACTTTGCACAACGCAGCTACTTCGGGAGAGTCATTAAAAATATCAGGCACGGGTTCAATTTCACATTCCGAGTATTGTTCACCACGGATGACGCTTTTAATGCGTACTCGGGTGATTGCATGGACTAAGGCATTGAGATCATTGTCTCCCTTAAGAATTCGTTCAATCGAGGCAATGACACCAATAGTATAGAGATCACTTTGACCTGGATCATTGGTTGAGTCACGCTTCTGTGTCACAAGCACAATGTTTTTGCGATTTTTGATTGCTTCTTCAATTGCTTGGACTGAACGAGCTCGGGCAAAAGTCAAAATACTTTCGGTGTGAGGAAAGACGACACCTTCACGTAAAGCAACCATGGGAAGTTTTGTATCGGGAATTTCTATCTGTGCAACCAGTGAGCGTGCTGTGGTTTCATTTTCGGTAGTCCCACTTGGATTCAAAGCGGGGGAGGTGGACTCATTCTCAACAGAAAAGATGACCTTCTCCTCCGGGTTGGTGGGGTTTTTCTTAGGCTTATTCATATGGAGTTCTGGCAGTTTAGCTTTTTGAGTGCTAAAAGTCAACACTCGTATTTATTTTTGTGACGGTTATTGAGTCGAATCCAAGTGAATCTTTCCTTGTTGGATGAGTCGAAGACATTCTTGTTGGGATGGGAAGGCAACATCTTCAACTTGTAAGGTAGCAAGATCTACCCATTCCAGCGATTCTGCATCGTCTCCAGCAGTCGGGACCTGATTTCCAATATCAACCTGATAATGTATCGCACAGTTATAAATCGTCATGTCTTGAAACAAATATGGATCTGGTCCAAAGGCTCCCAAACACTTAATGATCCTTCCATTCACGTGCATTTCCTCCTGGATTTCCCGTACCATTCCTTGCTGTGGGGATTCTTGTGGATCGACAAATCCTCCTGCTAAATCCAGCATTCCCTGATGAGGATTGCGTTTGCGCCTGGTAAGAAGGAGTTTGCCCTCTGTATAGATGACTGCTGAGGTTGTCACACTCTGATTGTAATAGAACACAAATCCACAAGAAGAGCAGACTTGCTTTTGGTCTCCTTCATAATCTTTGGTCACAAGTTCATGTCCACATTTTGGGCAAAAACGAAAAGCAGGTTGAATCATAGGTAGCCTATAGGATAGAGGAGTCTTTGCTTGCGGTCTAGTAAGAATTGTTCTAGTTTGCATTCTTTACATTCGATCTTTCTTCGTGCTAACAATATCCACATGTTCCAAACAATAGGCGAAAAAATTGAAATTGCTGGAGTCTATAAAAATGCTGCTTTCTTCCCAAAGAAAATGAAGTGGCGACAGCGAATTCTTGTCATCGAAAAAATCACTCTAATTACGGAAATTCGCGATGGACACATCAAAAAGCGCATGTATTCCTTTGTGAACAAAACCAATCTCTATCGAGTGGTATTTAATCGGGAAACCGAAATTTGGATATTGGAAGAAATATGGTTTGAAGGATAGAAGTGTGCGTGCAAAAAATTTGGTTACCTCAAACTACGCTCATCTATGCATAAGCTCATCTACCACGTGGATATCAACTCATACTTTGCGACCATGTTGCAGCAGGAGAATCCAACTCTTCGTGGCAAACCTATTGGGATTGTCAAAGGAGTGGGCAGAACTTGCATTATTGCCTCATCCAATGAAGCCAAACGTGTAGGTGTGGAAACTGGGAGTGGTGTCAAAGATGCAAAGCAGAAAGCTCCCAAAATCATTTTGGTTCCAGCCAACTTCGACATCATGCTTTCCGCAACGCGAAAGTTAAAAGCATTGTTTGAAACCTTTTCTCCCGATATTGATGTGTTTTCTCTGGATGAAGTTTTTTTGAACCTTACTGGATGTGAAACGCTCATGCGTACCAAAACCGGAAGCAGTGAGGTTGTCGCCTATGGCAGATCCATTCAGCAGCGGATTAGAGAAGTTCTGGGTGAATGGGTACAGTGCAACGTGGGAATTTCACATAATAAGCTGCTTGCGAAGATGGCCGGTGAAATTCCACCCAAAGGAGGGATTTTTCACATCACGCCGCAAAACCTTGATAGCATTCTTTCCTCAGTCACATTGAAAGAAGTATGTGGAGTGGGCTTTCGGCTCGCAGAAAAACTTGCTGCTCTTGGAGTGTCCACCCCTTATCAAATAAATCTCCTCGATGATGAAACCTTGCAGTCTCATTTTGGCCCCTTCTGGGCAATAGAACTTCGCAAAGTAGGAAGAGGTGAGGAAACGCATTTCTTTCATACCAGAAAAGGTGGATTCTTGTACCAAAATCTGGACTATCAAAAGAGCGTGGGGCGAACCATCACTGGATATACGCTTTGCAACAATGATGAACAAATTAAACGAATTCTTTTGAATCTATTGGAAGAAGCAACGCATAAACTTCGGGCGATGGACTCAGTCGGGAGAAAAATAGGAATCAGCTTGTGGGGACATGATACCCATTGGGGACAAAGTATCATCCTCAAATACTGGGTCCGACATACTGATGAAATCTGGGATTTGATCACAACACATCTCTATTCAAAATGGTATACAAAATTTCCTGTTATTAAATTCGGCGTGTGGATTGGAGAGTGCAAACCCATGCGGGAAGTACCCGGCTGTCTCTTGCATACATGGAAAAAACGTGAGAGGTTATATAGTGCGATCGATCAAGTAAACAGTCGCTTCGGCACCTTCACCCTAAAGCCTGCAACACTGCTTGGCGGTGAACTCATCAAGCCAGAAGTAACTGGATATTTGGGAGATAAGGTATACTTAGGATTAAATTAAAAAATTCTCACTACTATGGCAAGTTTTGGCAGAGTGGCAGAACAAGTATCTCAGGGAGATGAAGATTTTCTTGATACATTAAAATCAAGAAATAAAAAAAATACTTTTGAACAAATGCCACCCGAGGTAGCCAAAAGGATATTTAGGATTTATTTCAGTAAATTAAATAATCATGGACAATCGTACACACTTTCTCACGCTAATTATGACAATGCTCAGTTTGTTAAAACCCCATGGGGAGGGATATGTTTGTACGAAGGTGTTGGAGAAAACATCAACTCCTATCTTAGTATTTACATAGCAGGTTCAGAGGATCAGCCAGAGGTAGTTGGGTATGGAGGAATGAAAGAAGATAGAAGCGAAAGAAGTGCCTATGTTACTTTCAAGGTTTTTCCCGAAGATCGCAGAAAAGTAAAAGGAAAAGAGCTATTTCAGGAAGGAATGTTTGGAATCCTAAGTCTAGTTAAATCGGACATCCAGCGATTAATTGCACCTCCTGAACAACAATATAATCCTCAAATAGAACAAAATGCAACTCCTGCTCCCGTTATGTACCGAAAACTAGGGTTCCGACCAAGAAGTGGAGAACCACAACGACTTCCCAACTTAAGCGCAGAGGAGTTAAAACAATTAGCACAAGAAGAACTATATTTAGATATTCCTCAAGAGGTAAGGAATGCATTTGCTGAAACTAGAAGATTTGATGAATACGAAGAATTGAATGAACAAAACCAAAGGATGTTAAACTCTTTATCGACAGAGCAAACAATTCCTAATAAAACAGAACTCAGTGCAGGAATAGCTTCCTGGATTTCAAGAAGTTGATTTTGGGAAGAGCAGAAACTCTTCAAAAATTAAAAGTACTCATGCTGCAGCCACGAAATAATCTTCAAAAACAGCACGATTAGTCATTGAAGCTAAAAATGCACTGGCACCCATAGAAGAACTTGATGTTCTGGCAATGCCTTCTCGACCAGGAACCTCTTCATTTTGACTGAGTGTACCTAGGTCAGAATGAATCCCAAGATCATCTTTGACTTCACACGCCAAGCACCACCCACATTCTCCTAAATAGTTGGATAAACCATTTCTTCCTGATGTGCAGTTGGGATTCTTACACACGCCCCATTCTTTAAATCTACCTGGATCTTTTCCAAACTGACGTGCAATCTTTTCAAACTGTGATCTGTCAGCGATACTTTTTCCTTCCAACTGCAGTAAAGAGTTGAACTTTTCGACTCCCAAGCTTGCTTGAAGGTTAGAGAGGGAGTTCCCATTGACGAGATTCATGACAGACCCAGCAGTACAGTCAAGTAAGCTAAAATCAATTTGTATTCGAAACCCTGGATCAACTTTCAAAGCCACCGCAGTAAGTTTTTTTTGAAATGCTTGAGCATCAGAAGCATAGGGATGAAGCTTCACTTGATCTTTATATTCTTCAACTAAAGCAGGTAAAGCTTTTGGATTGTTGCGTGCTATCTGATGTTTGATAAGATCTGAAAGATTGGAGAGTCGAGCCAGAATCGCAGGAAGATTTCTATGTTGTACAAGGTTTTCATATTCTAACGTGAGGATCTCATAGATACCCTCAAAATATGGTTTGATATCAAAATTACCTTCTTGTATATGACGATCAATCTTTGTGGCAGGTCGAATCTTGCCGACATGGGATACCAAGAAGTCAAGCAAGGCTTTGGGTTGACGGTACCCACTCTCCATCACAAAGTTGATAAACATCATCATTTCTTCACTCGTTTGAAATTCTTTCTCTATCTGTTGCCTAAAACCTAAGAATTTGACAAGTTCTTCCTCAGTGGTTTTTCCAAACTTCCCATTTTGACGAATAAAAGTTTCTCCAGTTTGCGGAATGACGACCAATTCACTTGCCCAAACGAGTCCCGATTCTCCTTTGCGATGGGACCAGTGGGGTGTCGAAACCGTCACTGCTTGTGCCGGGCTGATGAGAACTTTCATTTTTCGTTTTGACCCGATCACTCGTAGTAAGTCATCAACTGATTGAATTTGTTCAAACAAACTAGGAACAACTAAACACATACTCGGGGAGACATCGATTTCCTCCTCATGGAAACCATACGATACAAGTTGGGAAACTAGTCTTTCCGAAGGTGCATCCAACAAGATAGGTTCAATAAGTCTTGCGAGTTTCTTAAACAAGAAGATGATCTGATTGCTTTCAAGTGCAAAACGATCTCGAAGGTATGCTGGAGGAGTATATTTTGCATACATTTTTTCAATGTCATCGGCGCTTCCGTACAGGTTGTTGGAAAATTTGGTCTTTCCTTCTCTATCTTTTACAACCAATGTGATGATCTCATGTGTGTCCATGCTGGCAAGCATTTCTTGCCGAAGTGTCCAAATGTTTAGCAGGACGCCCATTGTGGCGTGAAATAGTCCTCGTTCTTTTCCAAAACGAGCGATGAGTACATCAATGTCTTTGAGAGAATAGCCGATATCAAATTGACGAATTTCTTTTTCTGAAATTTCTTGTAGTTTTTCGTGTAAATGTTCGCGTTGATAATTTGGTGAAAGTGTAAATTTCCCAGGGATTCTTGGCTTTTCAAAAAGAGGAATGATCGGTGCTGGTTTTCGTGTGGGTAGCTGCTCGGCAAACATAGATACTTCTACCCGAACAGCACAAGACGCATCCATTCTCTAGCCCTGCTCGGGGTGAAAAAGCTTGCATCGTTCCTGACTACTCTGAATTTTCAGATCACAGTTGCGGCACAGTCCATGATTTGCACATGGTTCCGATGCCTCTTCCTTCATTTGAAGAGAGAGTGGAATAGTTGTAGAAGATTCACAGTCAAAAAGCAAGAGCAATCCTACGATATGAATGGATGTTCTTTGTAGTTATTTTCAAAGTTTTGCTTGCAGCGTACAACATAGAGATAGTCAGAAAGTCTATTGATATATGCTGCAATCAATGGGGAAACTACTTGGGTGTGTGACAACGTCACCAAACGTCGCTCTAAGCGCCTACAGACAGTGCGTGCGACATCCAAGGATGCAGCCACGGGGCTTCCTCCTGGCAATAAGAACTTGGTATACCACTCTTTTTCCATAGAAGCCTGCATCCGTTCACTTTCTTCTTCTAACATGAGCAATTTCTCTTTCGTGAATACCACTTTATGTGAACCAGCGAGTTCTCCACCAATATGGAATAGATTCTCTTGAATAGAAAAGAGCATCGAAGCAGTGTTTGATGAGTGATCAGGAAAATAAGTGAGCACGACGCCAAGATGAGAATTAAGTTCATCCAGCGTTCCTAAGACCTCAAAGATGGGATGGTCCTTTGGTAGACGCTGGCCATTGGCAAGACCGCTTTCACCTTGATCACCGGTTTTTGTCGAAACATTGATCATACGCTTGTGTACGTAGTATAAACTACAACTACTAATGATAAACCGCATCTACTGCATCGTGAATCCGATTTCAGGACAAACTTTTCCTATTCTGCCGTATCTTGCTCAAGCAATGAAAAAATATAAAAAGGAATGGGACATTCAGGTAACGCGAAATCAAAAGGACATTGTCCTATATACCAAAGAAGCCATTGAGAAAAAAGTGGATGCAGTTTTAGTCTATGGGGGTGATGGAACGATCATGGATGTCGCCCGAGGTTTATCCGATACCAAGATTCCAATGATCATTGTTCCAGGAGGAACATCGAATGTCCTCACCAAAGACTTAGGGATTCCTCAGGACCCTATCGATGCCATACGGGTGATTGGCAAGAAAAAACCAAAATTTCTCTCTCTTGATATGGCAACCTGTGGAGAAAAACTGTGGTTTCTACGGATAAGCACAGGCATTTTTGCGGATATGGTCAAAGGAACATCAAGGCAAAGCAAACAACGTTTAGGAACTGCTTCATACTTACTTTCCGCACTCCGGCATATAAAAGATATTGCTCCGACAACATACACTTTGGAATTTCCAGATAAAGTTGAGACGATCGAAGGTATTGCGCTCATTGTGGCTAATAATGGCAATATAGGAATCCTCGGATTTTCTTTCCTTCCAGGGATCACCATGAATGATGGGAAATTAGATGTGATCGTCGTGCAGTCAGCTGATGCAGCAGCAATTACCGGCATGATTGGAAAAGTTGCCTTGCAACAAAAGCCTGCAGCTTTTCATCATTGGAGTGTGGAGTCTGTCAAAATTTCCATCAATCCGAAACAAACCGTGTTGCTTGATGATGAGATTGTCGATTTGACGAAGTTGGATATTACAATCAAACCACAAGCAATTTCTGTCATCATATAACTATGTTTGAAAACATAATCAGTAAAATCCGAGTATTTCTTGTTGATCTTGAGCGCTTCGGTGATCATATCTATCGTAGGTACACAGGTCTTCCCACTAGAAAGAGAAGTGAGATAACTCCGTCATTGTTTTTGGGTGGACAGTATTCAAATCTAGGACTTGAGAAACTTCACAAGCAAGAGTTCACGGCGATTGTGAACATGCGGGAGAAAACTGCAGAGCCACAAGCAAAGGAAAAAGGCTTAAAGTACCTCCATCTTCCAACCAAAGATCAACAAGCCCCTTCGATGGAAAATCTGCAAAGAGGGGTGAAGTTTATAACTACAGAAATTGAGAATGGTGGACGTGTGTATGTGCATTGCCGGGGTGGAGAAGGGCGAGGACCATCAATGGTGATCGCGTATCTGATCTCCACAGGGATGACGTTTGAAGACGCACTGGAGTCTGTTCGCAAAGTTCGTCATTTTATTCGTCCAACTAACGTGCAGCAAGAACAACTCAAAGAATTTGAAAACATTCTTAAATCTGCCAACCCCCAAAAATAAACACGACCGCAAGCCCTTCAATTCCAATGCCTACGTGTGACCATGCAGTATCGAGCTGATTCTTGTTGTGACCTTCATCACCTGCGTAGATCCATTCAATTAAATGAAC
>CAZNKS010000014.1:16878-18944 GCA_964574065.1 uncultured Pseudomonadales bacterium
AGTAACTTATGTCCATACCCGCTATTTTCTCCCAGTCCCCAAAACCCAAGCTTTTTTACATTGTCTTCATTGGCAATATAGTCCTTAAACCCTTGGTGTTTATCGGTACTTTTAATGGAGTTTAAATACTTGGCACGCTCAGAAGCATATGCAGCCAGTCTGTCATCCCAAGTTAAGGGACCGGATCCATGACGCTGTCTATATGAATTGAGTGCATCCAATGTCTCTTTTGGTGTAGCCATCCGTTCATCAGGAGCAACTTTAATCGTCCATGTTACTTCATCCAACTGTCTTGCTACCCCCCAGGGTTCGTTATCGGTTGCTGGAGTCGTCTTCTGTGGAGTAGATTGGCTCGGAGCACGTGATTTTTTTGTCGACACAGTTACATCTTTGGGCAGGCTGTCTAGCTTTTCTCCATTGTATTTGAGTGCGGAAGATACCTTGGCATTCCACCAGAATTCTTTGTTGTCTGAGATAATCCGTTTCGTGATGTACACAGTCTGTCCTGCTTCAATCACAGATGGGATTGAAAAGACATGGTTCTTTTCTTCATTCCATGGAGTTTGTGTAGGACTCACAGAAATGATGATCTCCGTATTGAAGACTGGATAATCATTGTGATTGACTAGCTTGCCTACAAACATGTTTCCTTGCCAGTCGGTCTCATCAATTTCAATTTCTTCCGCTGGAGGAGCTGGCGTTGGGGTGGGGAGGATTCCTGGGGGTAGTACTCGTTGTATGAGTGGACTGAACTGGAACGGGATACTTTTATTTGCCTTTACATACTGACCCAAAAAGAATGCGTCGACTGCAATCAAGGTGAGTACAATAACAAGCCGAATAAAAAAAGGTAATCTATTCACTGCCACTATTGTACCGGAATTTTTCTTCTTTACATTTCGTATACATTTTTCCTACAATCTTCTCTTTCTGATAAACAAATATTACGCATATGAAAGATCAATTACGTCTCGCTGACCAACTTGGAAAAATAAAAGATGTGGGAACACGAGCAGTATTCTCTGCCCTACTGATAGCTGCTCCATGGTTAGAATCTCGAGCCCAAGAGGCTGGCGACGATAAGCTCACCCCTGAAGAATATGCGCAGTTGTGTGATATTACTGAATTTGGGGTTGACCGATTCCATGTGAACGGACAACCATCGGCGCTCACCATGGAAGTTGGAGACAAAGAAGGAGATTTTGATCTGGTATGTAAGCTGGCTACCCGTGCCTCCCGATTTTCGGTGGTTGATGCGGATGGGAATGTGGTTGATGTTATTTATGAAAATGGTGTCCCAGAAGTAAACCCTGGTGAAGCAACGTATACCCCAGATGGGGTAGGAATTCGACGGATTGTAGCGGAGTCAGCAGCACATGGCGATCCCAACTGGCAGTATAGTGTGAAACACCAAAAACGCGTTCTCGTTCGTCCCTCGGCAGAACAGGTAGGAAAGGGAATAGAAGGAACGATTGATTCTGCTGCCCAAGAGGGAAGTACATTTCTTCAAAATCGTCTCCAGGATATCCAAGAAGGCGCACAAGATATTTGGAACTTCTTTCGACAAACACAAGCTCCAAGAGAGTAGTTTTTCTTCCCAAAGAGACACAAAGAGTCTCTTCTCATGATACAATATGTGCCTGGTATCGGCCCTATCTATTTGCCTCCCGCTGGGAGTTCTAGAGGCCTAGCCACCCAGTGACGGCCCCATCGTCTAGAGGCCTAGGACGTCAGGTTCTCATCCTGGTAACCCCGGTTCGAATCCGGGTGGGGTCACATTCACATAACCAGGCTCAGAAGCTTGGTTAATATATCCTAAATATGGTCTTAATTTGGTGTTTGAAAACTTCTTGTCACCATACACATATACAATTCCCTCAGGAAATAAAACTCGTTGCAACTGTATCTTTTGTTGTAGCGGTGCATCAGCCCAGAGCAACGCCATTCGGCTAAAAAACTTGTCAGCGTAAGTAAGCATTAAGTCCATCTCAAATTCACCCGTATGAGATTCATTAAGTGAGAGTTTAATCAAGGCTATATCCTGCTTAATTTTATTTATGGCAGGC
>CAZNKS010000015.1:0-12608 GCA_964574065.1 uncultured Pseudomonadales bacterium
TAGTGTGGGGTGAGCATATAGTACGATGGTATATGCAGTACCTATGAGAATCTTTTTTATCTTCATAAAATACCTCTTCACCCTTGGAGTGATTGCAGGAATTTTGTATGCGACTGTTCCCTTTGTTCTCCTCAACATTGCCACAGCACAGTTTATCCGTGATACCAAGATGGTCGGTCCAGCTTCACAGGTAGAGACGGGATACGCAAGCATCTGTAAAAAAGCGCCAGCTTCGAGTGATTTGTCCAGACCTCTAGCCATTCAACTTCGTTTTGAAGATCCCGCCACCTATTCTATTGAGCTTGTTTGTTCTCTCATTGAAAATACCCCTGTCACTTTACAGACAAAGAAACTTCCTTTCCTGGTTTCTAAAGTAGGAACCGCTGCCGGAGTCTACTATGATTTTGAACATCCAGTGAAAATGAGCATTCGCTTGCGCTCGCTGTATGCAAAACAAGATATTACCTTTGATGGGCAAAACTTCGTGCGTGACCGATTAGACGCAGAGCCTATTGCATACACGAAACCAGTTACAGCATGTGCTGGGTATGGCTATCAATGCTGTCACGCTACTACCCAAAAAGGAGTGGGAGATACGCAAACGCGTGCAACTGATTGTCCTACTTCCTGTTTTGCTGCCTGTGCAGAGATTCCTCACATCCAGGTTTTTTCATCTGATCCCTATGCTATCAATCAGGAAATCCTCATGAGTTCACAGACAATTGATATAACCTTCAACTACATAGCTGTGACTGCGCACGGCAAAGTGGCACGGGTTGATATCGATTATGGAGATGGATCACATGACTCATCCATAGAAGGAACGGGCATATTTTCCCACTCGTTCTCCTGCCCTGGGCCATGCCGGATCCCTGTCCGTATCAGGGCAGTTGATAGTAATGAAAATGTTTCGATTGAAAATGAGACCACAACTCTTTATATTGTTAGACAATAGGTACAACCAGTATGAAACTTCCTCCCCTCTTCACAAAACACACCAGTGGACGTAAGGGATTTACCCTTCTTGAACTGCTGGTTGTTATTTCAATCATTGCAATCTTAATTGGACTTGCATCAGTCAGTTTTGGAACTGCCCAGAAAAAAGGACGTGACTCCAAACGTCGTGGAGACATGAAGGCCGTGCAAAATGCCTTCGAACAGTACTATGCAGTGAATGGAAATTCGTACGCTACGACAGGGTGCAACGCAATGGCAACCGCATTCCCCGGTGGCGTTCTGCCCACTGATCCAAAAAACGTGGCACCCTATACGTACTCGTATACCTGTCCTAACACTGGCACAAGCTACTGTGTATGTGCGCAGTTGGAATCTGGTGGCGGAAATGCAGCTGCGAACTGTGCAAACTTTGGTACTGCGACTACGCACTTTTGTGTGCGCGAGTTGCAATAGGATTGATACCTAGAGGGAAAATATATGTCATTTTTTTCATCTTCTGATACTCGTCGTGGCTTCACCATGATTGAACTACTTGTTGCCGCGACAATCTTAGCCGTGCTTACTACCATTGGGGTTGTGAGCTTCCAGCAAGCAAACCGTAAAGCTCGTGATGGGAAACGTATGGCTGATATTAATCAAGTGCGATCTGGACTTGAGTTGTATCGTTCTGCTAATCTTACGACTGGATATCCGACTGGCGTATACAGTGCGATGATTGGAACCTTACGAACTGCAGGCTATATCTCTGATCCATTACCAGCAGACCCCAAAGCTGGTTGGACATATTCATACAACATGAACAATGGCAGCTACTGTCTGTGCGCACAACTGGAAATGCCCACAGGTAATGCAAATAATAATACAAGCCCCCCCAACTGTAGCTCCGGCATCTCCAATGGGACCCATTATTGTGTCGGAAATCCGTAATCATCCAATAGCTGCAACGTTTGTGTTCTTTGGCTTTTTCTGCTTAGATGAATACGATGGCAAAACGTATATTTTTGACACTTTCCAAGATTATTTCTCCTGCGTCACAAGCAGGGTTTACCTTGATTGAGTTAATCGTTGTGGTTGCAATTATTGGCGTGGTTGCGGGTGGAACCATTGCGGGGTATTACAAATTTAATGACCGACAAATCATGATTGCTGCGGCCAAAGAGTTGGTAGTCAATATGCGACAAGCACAATCGAAAGCAACATCGGGAGTAAAACCTACCGGATGCGCCACTGCTACCCCACCACTTCGGCTGGTGGGGTATCGAGTCGCAACGACTGTTAGCTCTTCGTACACCGTGTCCGCGATTTGTACCAATGGAGCTGTACAGAGCGTTCATGATTCGAGAGTATTCTATTTTCCATCACAAGTTCGATTTGCGCCCTCTGATTCGTCTTTTCAGTTTGACTTTTTAGGTCAATATGGCGGCGTCACCTCTCCACAATTTCCTGGAGGAAATGAAGTGAGAAATATTGATCTACGCTCAACCGGAACTCCACCAGTAACATATCGACTTACAATCAATAAGAGTGGGAGCATCCAAGATCTGGGATTCCAATAGCACCATGACCCAAATATCAAAAAAAACTATCCGGTATGTACTGACCACTTGCAACTTTCGTCGTGGTCAGACGCTCATCGAAGTGATCATTGCTATTGGACTGATTGTGCTCGTGTTTACGACGCTTGCTGCAGGAGTCGCACTCTCAGTACGCAATTCCCGCTTTGCCCGAAATCAAGCTCTCTCTAAGGAATATGCGCGTGAAGGAATAGAAATGCTTCGTAGCATGCGAGATCAAATGGGATGGGATGCATTTGCTGCCGCAATTCGTGCGGATGGATCCCCTGTCACCTATTGTGTCGACACCATCAAGAGAACCCCACAAGAGTTTGTAAACCTGATGGCATCGGGATCTTGTACCACACCAGTTGCCCCTAACTATCCATTTGTGCGAACCATTCGCTTAACTACCAGCGGGACGCCAATCAACCAGGTCGACGCACGTGTATTTGTGACATGGACAGATGGGGGTAAAACGTTTACATCTGAGTCAACTCTCATATTACGAAAGTGGCAATAAAGCGCTATGCACAATCAAATCATACGCTCATCAAACCAAGGATATACACTCATTGAGCTTGTGGTGGTGATTGGATTGACCAGTGTTCTGCTCATTACGGCAGTATCGATTTTCTTTACTACGCTACAAGGTGGAGGTAAGACGGCTTCTAGTGAGTACGTCAAACAGTCTGGTCAACATGCGATCAATCAAATAACCTTTCTGATTCGGAACGCAAAAAAATTATCTCCAAACGCCGCAGGGGATCTCTGTGTGTCCTCAATGAATACGCTCGATCTTCTCAATCAAGACGGCACAGGTACTAGGCTAGGTATTACGGATGGTAAGTTTTCTACCAGTACGACGAAGTTTTTGACCCCAGATGACATTGTAGTCGAAGCATCTGGTGCTCCGCTTTTTTCGTGTAGTCCGAGTGTCTATGGTACGGCAGCTTGGGATGGATCCCCCCCGACAATTACGGTTTCATTTCAGATGCGTAAAGGAACTTCTGGCGTCGATAAGGAAAGAGATATTGTCGTCATCCCATTTCAATCAACGATCACCATGCGAAATTTCTAAAGCGCTCTGTGATTGCCAATACCAAGACTTGTTTGGGAGAAAAAAACTCTCTACAATGAAATCGTATGGTAAGACACACTGGATATAAACCGTATGGCAGCTTGGGACAAGTAGGGATCATTCTCCTGCTTGTTTCAGTGGTTATGCTGACTGTGGGTATTTCAGTTGTGTCGCGTAGCTCCAGTGATGTGAATATTTCCTCTACTAATGAAGTAGCCAACCGCGCTCTTGATGCAGCTGAAAGTGGTATTGAGAATGCCCTCTCCATTGATCCTGCAACACTGCCAAATGCTACTACTCTACCGTTGCCTGGAAACCCAGATAATATTACCGGTACCACGCAAGTTGCCAAACAAAACATCTTGACTGCCACAGTTGAACAAGGATACGTAGCAGGAATCGACGTCTCTACTGCCGGCAAAGGCGCAGGTAGTCCCCTGATTATTAGCTGGGCCAAAGACACGATCCCAGCAAACCAAGCCGCATCGCTTATTGTGTCGGTTTTCTCAACGAACTCACCTCAAGTACGTAGATTCTATGTCGGGCCGAACGGTCGTGGAGATAATTTTTCTGCCCCAAGCAATGGAGCTGACACAGGATACAGACATCGGATTAACGTCACTCTTGCCAATGGCGACTATCTAGTTCGTATCAGACCTATGTATTACACCGCTGACCTTCGAGTCCGTGGAACCAACCTCCCAACTCAACAATACGTTGTCACATCAACCGCACAGAGTAACGTAAGTAAAGAAACAAAAGCAGTGCAGGTGGAGCGCAGTATCCCTGTCCCGCCTGCAATTTTTGATTATGTTCTCTACTCGGGAACATCCATTACACAATAAAGGTATCGTATGAATGCAGTTGGATTTGATTTAGGTTCCTACAGTTTAAAATTGGTGGAACTCTACGCAGAAGGAAAGAAGTTCCATCCAGTACGAGTAAAACAGTTTTTGCACCCGTTTGGAGTCATGCTGCCACAAGATACCGAGCAGATGCAACAAATGGCATCCATGATTAGGCAGGTATTGGTGGAACACAAATTCACCACACAAAATATTCGTGCAGCTCTTCCGGAAAGTGTCGTGTCTACCAAGATTATTTCCACTCCACCACTCTCGGATGCAGAACTTGCATCTGCAATCGACTGGTTGGCTGAACAACACATCGCCATTCCACTTGAAGAACTAAAGCTTGAGTATGAAGTTCTCTACCGACCCGACAAGTCCAAAAAGAATGACAATATGCGTGTGATGCTCATTGGCGTCCCTAAGACGGTCATAAATAGTTATTTAACACTGTTTAGTTATCTGGAAATTGATCCGATTGTGCTCGAAACCCAAGTGCTCTCGACACTACGTGCAGTGCTTTCCGAACAAATGCCCACAACCCTTGTCATGCATATGGGAGCAGCTACGACTGATTTCTTCATCATTCATGATGGTGAAATTGTGTTTGTGTACTCCTTCAATAATGGTGGAAGATTATTAACTCGTTCTATTGAACGAGGACTCAATGTTGATACCAAACAAGCCGAAGAATACAAAATGACCTACGGAGTTGATCCTCAATTTTTGGAAAGTAAGCTTGTCAACATTTTGCAGCCAGTTCTGCAGCTCTTCAAAGTGGAAATGCAAAAAGCTATGCAGTACTTCACGAGTCAGTATGGAACGATGACAGTCAAGCGAGTGCTTATCTCTGGAGGCAGCGCACACATGCCCGGTCTTATTACGAATCTTGCGTCTCAACTCAATGTAGAATGTACTCTGGCTCGCCCGTTCTTACATTTCACTGCTGATACCAAAGTGCAGTTACCCACCGATCGAGAAGCAGCATTTACGGTCGCGACAGGACTGGCGATGCGGTCAATATGAACAGGTATCAAAACATAAACTTTTTACGAGAACGTGTCCGCATTCAAGAAGCGGTCTTAACCTCAGATAAACAAATAGCTTTGTTTACGTCCATAGGTCTTGGAATTTTCATGACCTTAGTAATCGGTGTGGTTGCCTATCGCTTCTACCTTTCGGCACAAAAAACATCTCTGGAAAACGCAATAGAAGTCCAACAACAACAATTAACTGCATTAAGTAAGACTCAATCGTTACTTGCTCAACGGAACATGAGTCTTGATACGGTTGACCAAGTCATTACTCGCCGGGGGCGCAGTTGGGAAGCAATTGACTATATTTACTCAATCCTTCCTCAAGATGCCACAATCCAAGCAATTAACTTGTCCGCCGTCGGAGGATCATTGGAATTTACGGTTGTCACGCCAAATGTGTTCTCCTATCGAAATCTATCAGGTATTTTGCAATCAGAACGCGTGACCCAGAGTGGATACAATCCAGAGCTTGGAATGCTCACCCGTGCAGCAAATGGCAAATATAGCTTGAACGTGCGTGTATTTATCGAGCAGAAAGCCAAAGAAGCGTCTCCTTCTGCAACCGTGGAAACGGGTGCTGTTGCGCCTGTTGGGGAGGAGCCAGTCCTATGAGATTCCCTGAAATAAAATCAAACGTCACTTCCGGGATCACCCTCAATATGATCTTGGTTCTGGCACGCAAACGACGCTTTTTTACGGTGTCTGTTCTTTCTTGGCTCATCATGGCTGTTCTTGCGGTCACAGTGCTGGTTCCACAGGTAAAGCTTATTGTTGAAGCTCTCACTCAATTACAAGAAAAAGAAACCGAGCTCACTGCCATCACAGCAAAGGTATCAGCACTGCAAGGAATTGATACGAGTCTGCTTACTGCTGATATCGCAGTTTTGGAAACCGCACTTCCCTCACAAAAGCCAGTTCTCCCCCTGCTCTATTCACTGGATAAGTTAGCCGGTGCCTCACAAGTGGCGATCTCAAACTTTCAAGTGAGTCCGGGAGATATTAGTACATCAAGTGCAGACTTAATGAGTGGAACTTCCTTGGAATCACAACTTGCTCCTGGAGTTCTTGCACTCCCTCTTGATCTGGATGTAACTGGAAGCTTTTCAAACATGAACACATTCTTTAAGACATTAGATGATGTCGTACCATTAATTCACGTGACGTCTATAGAGTTTGCAGCATACTCTGGGGGATCTGCACAAGCCAGCGCGACCTCATCCGCACTCTTTCAAGCCAATGTATCACTTGAGTCCTTATATACAGCAAACAAAAAACCTGGGTTAGCTGCAGCAGAAAAAGTAGATCTGACTCCAGAAGAAAAGAATCTCGTTGAGAAACTGCGTACTGCCTATCAAACCAGACAAGCTGATCTTGCCCTCCAGCAAGTCCAAACCGCCACTTCTGGCGGACGAACCAACCTCTTCAAACTGTAAGAGGTATACGTACTATTTCAAACAAGCGGAAATTTATTCTTCTGATGCTACATCTTCTGTAGCAGCTACTGGCAAATCCATCTCTTGGGAGGAAGGCAATTCTTGTTCCCCTACCTTTATGACCACGTGGCGCTGTTCTTTGACTGCGCGGACTTTGGCGAGGGTGCGGATTGCATGAATGATTTTACCTGATCTACCGATTATTCGGCCAGTATCTTCTGGAGCGACGTTTAAAACGTACACATCTGTGTTTCCATCTTGATAGGTTTCAATGGAAACGCTATCGGGATTATTCACTAAGTGAATGAGGATGAATTCGAGGAGGCTTTTCATGCGCTTTTAGAAAATCGGGTATACAGACTGGCAACTGTTTCCGTAGGCTGAGCACCTTTGGTAATCCAGGTGTCATACTTGGTTTTATCGATCACTAAGTCTTTGGTGAGTGGACTGTAGTGTCCAATCATCTCGATGTACTCTCCATCGCGTTTGGATTTGGCTTCAACAGCGACGATACGGAAAGTAGGTTGGTGTTTTTTCCCTGTGCGGGAGAGTTTCAGTTTGACCATAGGTGTTTTTATTTCTTACACATTCAAGATGTAGAGTATATCAAGATTTTGTCGTTTTCTCAAGAGCTTGCTTGGCCGCAGCCTGTGAAGCATCTTGTTTACTCTTTCCTACCCCAAGTCCTAAAGGCTGGCCGTCCACGCGGACTTCAACGGTGAAAGTTTTCATATGATCGGGACCAGTCTCGTTGACAGTGCTATAGGTTGGTGTACTGCTTCCTCGAGACTGTACCAATTCTTGCAGCGTGGTTTTGTAGTCTTTGTAGGTTTCATCTTTGAGGATTCCATCAAATCTGGGGAACAATTGCTTTTCAAGGAATAAAACGCAGGCTTCATAGCCTTGATCAAGATACAGGGCGCCTAAAACCGCTTCGAAGGTGTCAGCCAATAGACCCTGGTTTTCTCGACCACCAGAGCGTTCTTCACCGTTACTCATCTTGAGGAGCTGATGCAGCCCCAGCTCTTTTGCTACGGTTGCTAAGGTTGTTGTCTTGACGAGTGCCGCGCGATAACTGGTCATCACGCCTTCGGTTGCCTCTGGGAAACGGTCGTAGAGGAATTTTGTGGTAGCCAGTTCGAGGACGGCATCTCCTAAGAACTCGAGACGTTCATTCGATTCTGGTGCAGTAGTTTCGTTTAAGGCAGAACGGTGGGTCAAAGCCGTTTGAAAGAGGGCGTCAGATTGAAATGGAGGTAACATAACCTATTCTCTTAGGCAGTTTCATCTTCAATATACTCTGCAAGCTCACCAATGGTGGGATTGTCTTCCAAATCCTTGATGGAGATAGGGAATGCAAACTGCGATTTCACATGCGCAAAAAATTCAGACAACTCGACTGGACTCATCGACAACTCATCAAATTCCATTCCTGGACTTAGATCTTCTGGGTCTACACCAGTCACCTCCGAAAGCATAGCTTGCAGCTTTAGGAAAAATGGATTGATTTGAAGTCTAGCTTTGATAGTTGCTTGCGGTGTCATACTATTTTTGCGATTTTGGACAATACTGCATTTACAAATTTACTTGAGTTTTGAGCGCCATATTCCTTGGCAATCTCGATTGACTCATCAATAATAATTTCCGGTTTTAATGTCTTCTGTAGTAATTCAAACACCCCATGGCGTAGAATTGCAAGGTCAATTTTGTTCATGTCTTCCAGAGACCATTCAGAGGCAATGCGTTTAATGTGTGCATCAATCGTTGGAAGAAGCTCTACAATCTCTTCAATTTCATCATCCACAATGCCTGCAAAACTGTAGGTATACAACAGTTTGACAAGTTCGATTCTGTGAATGTGGCGCGGATCTTTTGCTGTTTTCACACGCCTCCTTTTCGTTTAGTTAGGAGGTTACCTGTTTTTTTGCGGCTTTGCGTGCACGCTTGGTCACAAGCCCTGAAGTTGCCTTGGCAACGAGCTTGATCTTTGCTTGCCCTGCTTGGCGGCGGCCAGATCGCATAGTTGAATGACGTCGTTTTGTGAGTGGTCCCATAGGATTCCTTTATAATCTCTATTTTCAGTGTAAAGTGAAAAAATTCACCTATCAAGACACAAATGTGCCAAAAGGCGTTTGTACCACACCGTTCCTTTGAAATCAACACCCCAATCAGTTCGATCGAAAGCTGCCTCTCTTACCCACTCCAATGATTGTTCTCCGCATACCTTCTACTTTAGCTTGATATGTGGCAACTTCTCTGTCTAGAATTTGTAATTGCTCTTGCTCGAAATGCTGTTTTTTTAAGACATTCAGTAGATGTATGCATTTGGCGATTGAACCAGTCAAAGCATTTACAATGTTCGTGGCCCGATCTAATAAACCTTCATCTGGCAAGTGTGAATTGGGAGTAATAACCCTTTCAAAGGTTTGAACATAGGTTTCAGCAAGATTTATTTCATCTTTCAGTGAAGTTAGATTCACTGTAGGAGGTATCAATTCTAGTGGATCCTGTTCGGACCCCCCTGAATCTTTATTTTTCCTAAATGGCCATTTCATAGGTAACTCCACTATCGTACGCACACTTAGTTTTCTAACTCTTTCTTGCAAATGTCAATAAGCGCAGTATCAAACCAACTGGCAAAGCGAAGCGAATCAAAGCCGTGCTGGCGTACTCCCAACAGCTCTCCCGAACCTCTTTGTTTGAGGTCATACTCTGCCAACTTGTTGCCATCATAGGTTTTCGCAAAGAACCCAAGTCGCTTTTGTGTGTCCTCACTGTCCGTTGGTTCAAAAGAGAAGAGTGTATCCATCAAGTCTGGATTTTCTGGTGAAGTAAACAACAAACAAAATGCGTCTTGTCCTCGTCTTCCTACCCGTCCGCGCAGCTGGTGCAGCTGTGCCAGACCAAAACGTTCTGCGCCTTCAATTAAAATCACATTGGCCTTCGGCAAATCCACTCCCACTTCCACCACCGGAGTAGTCACGAGAATGTCGTATTTCCCTTCCATCATGTCGGCAAACAGGGTGTCTTTTTCTGCAGGTTTCATCTTTCCATGTAGGAGTGCCAAGCGATGATGTGGAAAGATAGAAGCCAACTGTTCAAATTCCTTTTTGGCTGACTTGACGGTGGCCAGTGTATCCACGTCTGATTCTTCAATAAAGGGACAGACAATCATTGCCTGTCCACCGCTCTCATCTATCTTTTTGGCAATCCATTCATACGCACCCTTGCGTTTGGTTGGTGGTACTACCCAAGTTTTAATATTCTCGTTGGACTTATGTGGCACGATAAAGGAAACATCTTTGTCCGCAAGTGCAGTTAAGGCAACCGTTCGCGGAATTGGTGTCGCTGTCATGGATAAGAAGTGCGGTTTTTTAGCAGCCGCAAAAAATGTATCACGCTGATTGACGCCAAAACGATGTTCTTCATCAATAATGACTAACGCGGGTTTTACCCCTTTGAGATTAAACAATGCATGTGTACCTACCAACACATCTGCCACCAGATTCTTTTCTTTACCAGTAAAAAGACCGAGAGATATAGATGTGTTATTAAACAAGCGTTGCAAGGTTTGATAGTGTTGGGATGCAAGAATGTTGGTTGGACACACAAGAACGGCTTTGTGTCCGTTTTTGGCAGCCACCCATAAAGCAAATGCTGCCACAGTGGTTTTTCCAGAACCCACCTCTCCCTGCACGAGTCGGTCCATTGGATATGACTGCACCAAATCCAAAGAGATTGCTTGGATTGCTTCTTTTTGGGTAGTCGTGGGCTCATACGGTAATAATCGATAGAAGGCTTTGATGTCATCATTGGTGGCAGCAAGTTTGGCAACAGTTTTTGACTGTCTGTGTTCTTCTTTTCTTGCCAAAATCTGTTTCATTAGGAAAAACATTTCATCAAACGCCAAACGATACCGCGCCTGCTGATAGAGTTTATCGAGTTGTTCCAAGGATAATGCTGGAGGCGTATGAATGAAGGTAAAGGAATCTTTGAGAGAAATAATGTGGTGCTTGGTATAGATTGGAGTCATCCCTTCTTGGTCAGGACACTCCACCTCCATTAACACATGCTCAACAAGCTTTCGAATATATTTGGAATGCAGGGTTGCGCTTTCATGATAGATAGGCGAAAGCTTGCCAAACTGTGGGATCTCTGATTGGAAGGTAGGATTGGTAAGGGTGGGCTTTTTGTTGAACAAACTCACCTTCCCAAAAAAGTAGTAGGAATCACCCGTGTGCAGCGCGGTTAAGATATAGTCTGCGTTAAACCAGGTCAAATCCATGACCCCACTTTCATCCTGGATCCGGACTTTGATCATACGCTTGAACCGAAGACGGACTGGTGTTTTGGATACAACTGTCCCACATACACACACTTTTTCATCTTCCTTGACATCTGCAATCAATGATCGCTGTGGAATCTGCTCATAGCGAAACGGGATGTGATACAACAAATCAGCCACAGTCGAAATACCCAAATTTTCCAGTTGAGTTTTGCGGGCAGGGCCAACACCTGGCAAAATTGAGACAGAATCAGAAAGAGAAAGCATAATCACATCCAGTCTATCAGAGAAGGCTTGTTTTCCAAAGAACTACCGAATGAAATCTGGGGTGAACATATATTGCTTGGCAAGATCTATTCGTTTGCCATACGGGATTCCGCGATAGAATGCCCAGCGAAGAAGAGAGGCATCCGATTCTCCGCCAGCAGCTTCCTGAAACTTTTTGGTAGCAGTAATCATTGCTTGGGGCTGTGCACCCCGCATGAGAGCATACATGTCTGCTTCATACTCATGCATACGCTGAATTTGAATCATCAAGAGTGCGCCTACAATCGCTGCTGCCACTGCGATCTGTACCTGGGTATTTTTGTGTTTGTGCCACACTTTTGCCTTCAAAAACAAAGAAGAGACAATGCTAGTACTTGCAAGCACAAGTAGCAGTTCGCGCAGCATGTGCCCGCGTACCGCATGCCCTGCTTCATGCAACAGCACGTACTCCAATTCTGCTGAAGAAAAATCTTCGAGTAGTTGTGCTGAAAGAATGAGCTGTGGGAATCCGGGTAGTCCACCCATAGCCCCGTATAGTTTGGGACTATTGGAAACGGTATATGAATCAAGCGATATGCCACCTTTGGTATGGAGCACAGAAAGGATGTGTGGATCTGCTTGCCTTTGTGAGACTTGCGAAAAAGAAGCGAGATTCCCGATCACAAGAGGAATCAAATACCAGTAGGAAACAAGAACAAAAACGATGGCAAACACAACACCTACCGAATACTTCTCTCTTTTTCGGCGTGGGAAATATGTTTCCAAGCGTTTTGGCCAAGGCAAAACCAGATGTGCGGTATGCATGTCTCTATTGTACAGCAGCCCTCTATAAAAGCAGAAGCAATGTTTGAATGATTCCTCCAAAGACGAAGGCGACCATCACGAAGCCGATGATAATCTGAAATACGAGACGTGTTTTTTTACCCATCATAGGAAGTGCTCTAGCAAGGTACGAATGAATGTAGGGATAGTGTAAATCTCAGGACAAATTTTGTCACTCTTGTCTTCTGGCAGACAACAATTTCTGGATAGGTTCTTTCCAAAAGACCTGCAGATATGCCTTCACATACGGAATACGTTCCACTCTAAATCGATGTATTCCATGAATGGCCATTGCGAAGCCAGCGAATGCCTCTATCCATAGTAT
>CAZNKS010000015.1:12618-18801 GCA_964574065.1 uncultured Pseudomonadales bacterium
TGGTATTTTGTCAAAAAGTTCCTGAAAAGTTGTCATTCCTTTTGGAAGCTCTAGCTGACCCGTAAGAAACAGCACAATCATTACTCCAACTCCAGTCCCGAAATAGATTTCCTTCTCAGGGCTTATTGTACTGAGGAGATCAGATACTGATGTTTCGCCTGGAACAGTTTTTTTTCTCTTGAGTCGGTTCCATATTCATTCAATTTCAATAGAGTAGTAACTTCTCTTCCCTATGCGAAGTATTCCATTCTTGCTGATAACTTGCGTAGGAGTACTCATCTTTTGTTCGTCAAAAGAAACTCCTCCTTGTTCGATCAGTCTTCGAATTTCACTTTTGCTCATATCTGGTTTTGCTTGCGCGATTGCATCAACAATGGTGGTTCCAGAAGATACTTGGAGTGGAACGGCTGCGACTACTTCGCCTTGCTGCACTGTTTTCTCAAAAAACTCTTGTGCTGCAAGTGCCTTCTCTTCCCCATGCAAATCGGTAGTGATCGTGAGTGCTAATTTCTTTTTGAACTCCATCGGATTTGCCCCTCCCTGCATAGCTCGATGCATGGAATCAACTTCATCCATTGAGACATCTGTAAGTAAGGTAAAGTACGTGACGATCAAATCATCGGTGATCGACATGAGCTTGCCATACATATCATTTGATTCTTCGGTCAAAGACACAAAGTTCCCATATGACTTACTCATCTTGCGTCCATCTGTTCCATTGATAATTGGCGTGGTGAGCACCCATTTCTCATGATTGTTGTAGACCTTTTGCAAATGCCTGCCCATCATCATATTAAAGGTTTGATCAGTCCCACCAAGCTCCAAATCCACATTCAGTGCGACAGAGTCATAGCCCTGCAGGAGGGGGTACATGATTTCATGGCCAAAGATGGGTAGTCCTTTTTGTAAACGCTGCTGGAACATATCACGCTCAATGAGTTGTTGTACCGTAGTTTGTGCCATCAACTTCACCATGTCGGCGTACGTGAGCTTATCCAACCAGTCACCATTATGGACAATAGTGATTTTTGAGAAATCCAAGATCTTTTCGGCTTGTGCCTTCCAGGTTTGAAAGTTCTCTTCAATAGCTTCATCAGTTAACACAGGTCTGGTACTATCTCTTCCCGTTGGATCACCAATCCGCACAGTACCATTGCCTATAAGCAAAATCACTTCGTGCCCTGCTTTCGCAAACTGATTGAGTTTACGAAGCACTACCGCATGTCCTAAGTGCAACAAACTTCCAGTAGGATCTATTCCTAAATAGAGCTTGAGCTTGCCCTGTTCCATGCGAGAAAAAAGTGATTTTTTGTCAGGGAGGACGGTATCAACTCCCCGGGTAAGCAGTTCTTCATCATTCATAGATTCCTTTTGATGTGATTGTACAACGAAAAACAGATCAGGTCTTGCTTGATGATATTTGAGGGTTGCTTACATGGATTTCGTACGACACACTACTGGCAGTGTTTTTACTATGAAACTCAATGTATCTGATGGCAGCCGAAAAATTAACACAACCCTCCGTCATCGAAACGCAGCGCATGAGCGATCATGTGCATCCCAATCAACTTCAAGGTTCGTATCTGGTTGAGAAGTGCGTCCCTTCCCCTGATAGTAATCAAGTCTTATGCACCTATACGGCCAAATGGGGAGAAACACAATATCCCGATACAACTGCTTGGGTTCATCTGCGTCACATCATATTTTCTTCCGTATATCCACAAACAACGCTCGAAGTTGATGAGGATGGAAGGTATGCGCTCTTTATACCAGAGAATAGTCCTGAGTTTCATGTCCTTTCTCTAATGATCCGATACGCAAGGGTTGATCGTGGGTAAGAGGGATTTTGGTGTGCCCAGGAGAGGGATCGAACCTCCACGGTATTGCTACCACAGGATTCTAAGTCCTGCTTGTCTGCCAGTTCCAACACCTGGGCTTGTATTGGTCCATTATACTGCATGATTGTCTTCACAGGGCATAAAAAAACCCTGGCTTGCCAGGGATTCTTTAAGGTTGACACGTAATTCCCGGTGAGGAAGAACCTGTCAACATGCTCATACTATATCACTGTAATTATGGGCTTGTCAACTACCCAACTAAAACCCCTACCCACCTGATAGGAAGGATGAAAAAGATGTTTGCTATAAGCCTATTTCTTGCCTGCGTACTCGAGGAGGTTGGCATCAGCTTCATTTGCCAACCCTTTGCTCCTGTCGTTGTGTTCCATCTCGGCAATCCATTGGTTCACCGAGTTTGCCCAACTGCCATTGGAACTTGGAGTATATTTGGTCATAATCTGCTCTGGAGTGACCAGACCAATATCGATGTATCGCTCTTTGAGTTCTCTCGCCACTCGATCAAAACTGGCTTCATAGCTGTCAAAGCCAAGCTCGCCACCCTTGTGGATTCCAAATCCGAAACAGTTCTTGAGCTCTGGCTTGCTCATTTTGCAGAGATTACTCTCCTGCATCATGATGGCCGGAAGAAGTCTGTAGTCGAGACCATAGCGGTCTGAAGCCTCAACCAGCATCTTGGCGTACTGCTCTGCTGGTGTGAGAGGAGACTTATAGCGCTCCAAAAAGTTCTTTACAATATCGACGCGGGCATCAGCCAGAGTCACATCATACGTGAGACCTTGCGCATTTCCAGCGGTGCTCTGGGTAATCAAAGCCGTGTTAAATTTCGATTGCGGGAAGATTGGGGGCCGTTGTCCAAATCCCCCCATGACCATGACGCGAGGCAGGACTGCTAGGGTTGAAAGTCCTACTAGAGTGAGGACTGCCCCACCCAACATGATGTGTTGGACATGGGAAGAAAGATAGGAAAGAACAATAGATGCTTTTGAATTCTGTAGCGTCGCAGGAGCAAAGACCGCAGCAGACACAAAAGCTTTACCGGGTTTGACTTGCTTTTCTCTTGAGTAAAAAAACTTTGGTTGTTTTGTCATGATTGCAAAACCTCCGACAGTATTGTCAGAGTAGATTACTCTATCATAAACAGGCGCCTGCTGTCAAATAAAACCATCAAAAAAAGATTGATTAACCCGTCTTATCCGCATGCTCATTGTACTAAACTTAGTATGGTAATTCCAGATCTTTTTTGGCACAATATCCACCATGGCCACGCACTTTTCCACCCATACTGCTATTACCAAACTCTTGGACGAAACCAGAAGTCTTCGTGACATAGGCGCGATCATGGCACTCCTCTCCTGGGATCAAGAAACATATATGACCCAGGCCGGTGGACTGGCTAGAGCAAGCCAAATGGAAACGCTTTCGGGCATCTATCACGAGAAATCCACCCGCACAGAATTGGACAGAGCAATTACCAAGGCCGAAGAGGAAATAAGCAAACGCCCAGAATCGTACTCATTCTATGACAAAGCCTTGGTTCGTGAGATGCGAAGAGACTTTACAATTGCCTCCAAGCTGCCGAAAAGCCTGGTTCAGGAAATGAGTAAACACATGTCACTTGGATTGGAAGCCTGGAAAGCTGCACGAATTGCGTCTGATTTCTCGCTCTTCGCTCCCTCTCTGTCGATCATGATAGATTTGAAACGCCAGGCTGCTGAGTATATTGGGTACAAAGACTCGCCCTATGATGCCTTGCTTGATGAGTATGAAGCGGGCCTTACCAAGAAAAAAGTAGCTTCAACCTTTTCCAAGTTAAAACCGCAAATAGTTACTCTTCTCCCAAAACTCACCGCCAAAACAGCAAGCTTTGACACCAACATATTTTCCCAAGCCTTTGAAGAAAAGAAGTTATGGGATGTAACGTTGGATTTGCTACGCACGATCGGCTTTGACATGGACAAAGGTAGACAGGATGTATCAACCCATCCCTTCACCATGGGACTCCATCCCACCGACGTTCGTTTGACTACTCGTGTGATAGAAACCAATCCCCTCTCGACAATCATGTCCTCGATTCATGAAGCCGGACATGGCATGTATGAGCAAAACATTGCTCCAGAGATTGCCAATACGGTGCTTGGACGAGCTGACTCACTGGTGATTCATGAATCCCAGTCACGCTTCTTTGAGAATATGATTGGAAAATCAAAAAGCTTTTGGAAGTATTTCTTCCCTACCCTGCAGCAGGCCTTTCCCAAACAGCTGGACAAAGTATCATGGGAGCAAGCTTGGCAAGAAGTCAATGTAATTAAACCTTCCCTCATTCGGGTGGATGCTGATGAAGTTTCCTACCACATGCATATTATTTCTCGTTTTGAAGTGGAATCTGCTCTGATTGAAGGAACCCTCAAAGTTGCGGATGCACAAGAAGCCTGGAATGCAAAGTACAAAGAATACTTGGGAATTGATGTCCCAAATGATGCCCGAGGGATTTTGCAAGATATCCACTGGTCACAAGGACTTATTGGGTATTTCCCTACCTATTCCTTTGGCAGTCTGTTTTCAGCGCAATTATTTTATCGCATAAAACAAGACCATCCCGATCTTGAAATGCTCATAGAGCAAGGGCAATTTGCCACCATTCGAAAGTGGCTCAGCGACAAGATCCATATCTATGGGAAAACATACTCATCTGCGCAAGTCGCCGTCAATGTAACCGGCGAAGATCTTGACCAGAGATACTTTGTTGACTATATCCATACAAAATTTGGATTAGAATAGACCTATTTTCAGACCACACCATGGGGGTGTGGAATTACCTCGTGCTTCAACCGCATGAATGACAAATGAAAGACCTGCAATTCTTGCTCTCCGGTGGTAGGATACGAGAATCATGCATGTATTGATGATTGCTGCAGAAGTTGCGCCATTTTCTGCGGTTGGCGGACTTTCTCAAGTCATTTTCTATCTTTCCAAATCACTGTCCAAAGCGGGACATGATGTGCGTGTCTTTACTCCCTACTATGGGAAAGTGAAAACCAAGAAAACACTTGTCACGCAAAGCATAAAATCCCTCCCAGTTCCGACGGACCCAACCAAAAAGACGTATCCTAAGGAAATTGAATGTCACGTGTTGGTGAGCAAATCAAGCAGACCAACGGTGTACTTTGTGGATAACAAAGAGTACTTTTCTTTGCGGGAAAATCCGTATGGATATGCCGATGATCATCAGCGCTTTTATTTATTGTCCAAAAGTTGTTTGGAGTGGCTCTTGGTTTTGAAAGAAAAAAAAGGCTGGTTTCCTGACATCATTCATTGCAATGACTGGCATACGGGATACTGTATTGAACTAGCCCGCACGCACAAACGCTACAAAAAAGTTCTGGCAAACATTCCCATTGTCTATAGCGTGCATAACTTTCATTACCAAGGAAATTTAGATTTTACCTATCTTCCTCCCAAGGAAAAAGATGCTGGCAAAAGCAAGCTCTCCTGCTTTTATGACTCCAAAAAACTGATCAAACAAAATGCCTTACTTCGTGGCATTATTCACGCTGATTGGATCACAACGGTGTCCCCTTCTCATGCCATTGAAGTCTTAACTCCACAGTACGGAGAAGGGCTAGAAAAACAATTACTCAAACGTCGGGGAACTTTGTCTGGGATTCTCAATGGTCTGGATACTGAAATGTTTAATCCCAATAAAGACCCACTGGTGGTTGATAACTATGATGTATCATCACTAGAAAAACGTGTGGCCAACAAATTGGTGCTGCAAAAAGAATTTGGTCTCAAGCAAGATCAAAGCGTCCCGCTACTCGCCTTCACAGGAAGACTGGATAAACAAAAAGGATTGTATTTGCTTATCGATGTGTTGCCGCATTTGATTGAAGAGCTTGATATTCAGTTTGTGATCTTGGGTGGTGGAGATCAGCAGATCGCCAATGAGTTTCGCTTGCTGCAACATACATATCCAAAAAACATCGGTGCGCATTTATATGCCAACTTCAAACTTCCCCGCAAAATCTTTGCGGGAGCTGACATGATTGTGATGCCATCCCTGTTTGAACCCGGTGGAATTGTGGCGTTAGAAGCCATGCGCTATGGGAGTATTCCGGTGGTGCGACGTACTGGTGGACTTGCCGACATTATGCAGGACTTTGATCCGGTTACAAAAAAAGGCTATGGATTTTCCTTCACAGGAAACTCGCCAATAGGGCTACTCATTGCCATAACTCGTGCAATTGAAACCTACCGCAATCAAAAACTATGGAATGTGGTGATCAAGAATGCCATGAATGCTGATTACTCTTGGGATGCAAGCATG
>CAZNKS010000016.1:0-8053 GCA_964574065.1 uncultured Pseudomonadales bacterium
AATTGAGCGTACGCAAATGTAATGCGCCTGGGCTATTTGCCATCATGTGTGCGGCTTTGGCGAGATTCTCTGCTGCAATTACCTCTCCTTCTGAAGCGATAATTGTTGCTTTTTGCTCTCTTTCAGCTTCAGCCTGCTTTGCCATGGTTCGAATCATAGATTCAGGCAACTCAATATCTTTCAGTTCAACTGCTTGTACATCTACTCCCCACCCCGTGGAAATTTTGTCTATGTCTTTTTGAATTTGCTCAGCGACATGCGCTTTTTCTGCTAGCAACTGATTAAGTGTCGTTGCGCCAATCACGTTTCGCATTGCAGTCTGAGCAAGTTGAAGGACTGCATAGTAGTAGTTCTCTACCTCATTGATTGCCTTGGCTGGATCAATCACTTTATAGTAAATAACGGCTGTTACCTTTGCTTGCACATTGTCTTTTGTGATTGCTTCTTGTTTAGGAACTTCTACTGCTTTGGTGCGGATATCTACTTTTGTCACCGATTGGACATATGGCCACATAAAGCGCCACCCAGGTTCCATAATTCCTGTAAATCGTCCAAAACTGTAAACCACTCCCCTTTCGTACTCGTTTATTTGCTTAAGTGAAGAAAGCCAGAAGATAATTCCAATGACAACAATGAAAAGGAAAATGACCATATAACCTCCAGAGGTAAGCTGTGAAATAATTGTACACCGAAAAGACAAAATTTCCTTCTCAACAACTTCTGGATGTTTACCTCCCGAGAAGGTAAAATATAGTCAATATGCTAAAAACCGTAGAAAACACTACTATTCCCAAAGATGTGTTGATGAAATTTAATCAAAGATTAGCAACCTTGAGGGCATTGGCTCCTGGAGATCCCACCAGAGCAGGAATGGCACAACGTTTTGCCTCTGAATTTGGAAAGTATCCGGACTTGCGGCAACGATTGATAACAGCTGCATCTGATGAAATTAGAGGCAGAACAAGTGCTAATGCAACTCTGAACGGAGTGATTAGGAAGTAAGCGGGACCCTACGTGAGATTCTGGCATATGACTCCCACCTTTTCTCATAAAGACTACGAAGACCAAATATATAAGCTCTGGGAAGAATCAGGAGCTTTTAATCCAGATACTCAAAAAAATGCGGATCAATCCAAAGATCCGTACACGATTCTCCTTCCTCCACCAAACGCAAACGCATCGCTTCACGCAGGACACGCAATGTTTGTGATTGAAGATATTCTTGTCCGTTACAATCGAATGCTTGGTCGCCCCACTCTCTGGCTTCCTGGGACAGATCATGCTGGATTTGAAACTCAATACGTCTATGAGAAGCACTTGAGCAAACAAGGTAAATCCCGTTTCCAGTTTGACCGACAAACTCTCTATAACGATATTTATAAATTTGTCTTTGATAATTCAGGAATAATTTTCGAACAGCTCAAAAAACTTGGTTTTTCGTGTGACTGGTCAAGAGCGACGTTTATGTTGGATGAGAAAGTTATTCGCGTCGTGTATGACACGTTCCAAAAAATGGTGGCGGATGGATTGGTTTATAGAGATAACTACATTGTTAACTATTCTCCAAAATCTGGAACAACTTTTTCTGATTTGGAAGTTTCCTACGTCGAGCGAATTGATCCTTTTTACTACATCCGCTATACCGATGACATTGTCATTGGAACTGTTCGACCAGAAACCAAATTTAGAGATGTTGCTCTCGCCGCACATCCCGACGACCCCCGATATCAAAAATATTTAGGAAAGAAGATTACAGTCAAGGGTCTCCTAGGAAATGTAGAGATGACTGTTCTTTCTGATCCAGAGATTGATATGGAGTTTGGGACTGGAATCATGAAGGTTACTCCTGCCCATGATGCCCACGATTTTGAACTAGGACGCAAACACAACCTCCCAGTTACTCCAATTATCGATTTTAACGGCAGAATGGATTTCTCCTGGTTTATTAACCAAGAAAACCCAGATCAAATCGACCCGAAGTACATGGATCGAGCTAAAAAATATCATGGCAAGAAAGTTGCTGAAGCTCGAAAACTGATTGTGGAAGATATGATTGCCGAGGGGATGATTGTCAAAATCGACGAGAACTACGTACATAATGTGGCCGTCGACTATAAAACTGGTGGTGACATAGAGCCAATGGTTATGCCGAACTGGTTTGTGTCGACCAAAAAACTAGCCTCTCCAGCCATTGAGGCGGCTAAAAACGGCTCCATTACCTTTGTTCCGAATAGATTCACACAAATGTATTTTCAGTGGATGGAAAACATCCGTGATTGGCCTATTTCGCGTCAGATTGTATGGGGAATTCGAATCCCAGTTTGGTATTCAGTGAAAGAAAACCCCAATTTAAGTGTAACTTTCCTAAACAACAATAAAGAAAGAGTCACTGGATCTATTGCAGAATTACTCCAAAGTTACGACTTGCCAACCATCTTATCTGGCCTTCAGTCTCTACGAGCTCCAGTCGATGCGCAATTTGTCGTTTCAGATAATTCTCCGGGTGATGAGTACATACCGGAAACCGATACTTTTGACACATGGTTTTCATCGGGGCAGTGGCCACTCACCACCTTAGGATTCCCTGATGGGACAGATTTCAAACGTTTTTATCCTACACAAGTACTCGATACAATGTGGGACATTCTCTTTTTCTGGGTAGCTCGAATGATTATGTTTGGGTTATACCGAACTCAACAAGTTCCCTTCTCCACCGTATATCTGCATTCAATGGTTACTGACGAAAAGGGTGCAAAAATGAGCAAGAGTAAAGGAAATGTCATCAACCCCATTGATCTCGTCGAAAAGTATGGCGCTGATGCTTTACGGATTGCCTTGGTTGCCGGATCTGCTCCTGGGAATCCAATTGCTTTGTCAGAAAACAAAGTAAAAGGTTATCGAAATTTTGCGAACAAACTTTGGAATATTGCTCGTTTCATTACACTAAAACGTAGTGAGCTAGAAAACATTGATCTTGCTATTCATGAGGATAAACTCCAGAAAGAAGATAGCCTTTTGCTCGCCGATCTCCAACACCTTATTCAAATGACTACAGACAATCTTGAAAAATATCGTTTTTCAGATGCTGCGCTTGGTTTATATGACTTTGTTTGGAATAGACTAGCAAGCGACTACCTCGAGAAAACAAAGAATCGTGAGGATAAAGATGTGGCGCTTGCAGTCTTAGTAAAAACATATTCAACTTGCTTAACCATGCTTCATCCTTTTATCCCTTTCGTTACAGAAAGTATCTGGACAGAGTGGAAAAAAGAGAGGCTTGTATCTGACGAACTTCTCATTATTTCTAAGTGGCCAACTACAGACTAGATGACTGCTATAATTTTTTGATGAGGTATATGTTTCATATCTTATGGTACTGGGCAGTTTTCTGCGTTGTTTCAGCCCCTTTTAGAAAGGTGGGGAAGAAACTACTTTTTGTTGGCGCAATCGGAGTAGGAATCTGGTTGATAGTAGGGGTGAGTGTATATAAGAGTAAGCATCTTGCCTATGAAACAAAGCGATCCTCCTTACAGGAAAAGATTGATCTCATGCATGCACAAAAAGCAGATTTAGAAAGTCTTTTAGTCACCCATCCCACCTCACGCGATATTCTACTTTCTTTAGCAGATATTTCTCAACGGCTCCACGATGACAACACCTATCGTTTTGCACGAACTAACTTATTCTTTTTGGATCCGAATAACGAAAGAGTCCGTGCACTGCAATAGCTGAAGACCGATTTGTATTACTCTGCCTTTTCGACTTTCTCTTCCGAGACCTCTTCTTCTTTCGTTGCTCCCTGCTTCGTCAATTCAACTTCAACCGGTTCTGTAGGCGCTTCTTCTACAATCTCTTCTTCCTGTGCTTGGACAGTAGCAACAACTTCTTCTTGGTTAAGTAAAACCTCAATTTTGGATCGATCGTATGAAAGATCAGCCACAGTAACCGTATCCGCGATATTCACGAGTTTGGTGATATCCGCTTCAAACTTCTCTGGGAGATCGGTTGGCAATGCCTTTACTTCAATTTCGTTGTAAGCAACGACCAATACTCCACCATTCTTAATAGCCTCTGATTCCCCGATTGTCTCGACAGGAATCATGGCTGTAATTTTTTCTTTCAAATTCACCTGTTGAAAATCAACGTGTAAAAAGCTTCCATTCACCGGATGCCGATCAATTCCTCGAATGAGCACTGGAAGTGCCTTTCCTTCCCCTTCGACTGTTAAATCGACCAATGCGGTTTCTCCTGCTTCTGCGTACACTTTTTCAAGTTCTTTTGAATTCACGCTGACGGACACAGAGTCCGCGCCTTTGCTAAAAATGTGACCAGGGGTTTTCCCTTGATTTCGAAGTTGTTTTACTTTGCGACCCAAAACATCGCGTTTCTGGGCAACAAGAGACTGTCGTTGCTGTGTCATACGGATCCTTTATGAATATTCCGAAGATGGGATTGTATCACAACTTCCCTCTGGTCACAATTAAAAGCCTAGTGCAAAAATCTTTCTTGTATCGAAACTTGTTTGAAAAATCACCTTTTTAGCATCAATGGTCGCTTTTGGAGCAACTGTCTTAGGATAGTACGAATCTTGATACTCAATAGAAACCTCAAGAGGACTTGGCGGAATTCCGGGTTGTTTTGGTAGATACAGAACGAGAGAGCTTTGCGTTTTAGGAATGACTGGGGTTACATACGAGATTGTAATCTCTTCAGTCTTTTGAGAAGGAACCACAACTGGGAATGTTAAAACCTTTTTCCCGAATTCGGTCGTCACAGATAACTCCGAGTCGGATAAAGCCCGTCCAGACACAAAAACCTGTTCTTGACTACTATCCGCAGAAAGAACGTATTTTATGGTTGCTTGATATTCCGATTTTTCAGGAGAGGCTGCTTTGTTTTCATACACAACCTTGTGCGTGTGTTTAATACCAGTCTTCTGTACTATCACCGAGTGCGTTTGAGTCCTACCAATGTGTTTTTCAGATAAACCAGAAGCCTTGTTGTATTCCTGCCAAAAAACATACTCTACCCGACAAACCGTAGAAATAAAAGTTGTTGGACATGAGGGGGTGACGCTGTTCCCGTCCCACCCCAATATTGTCAGAGGTGAGGCAAACTGGGCGTCTTTTGCATAAAGGACTGATTCCGACTGTGAGAAGGCGAGTAAAAGCTGATCTGCGATGTCCTCTGTTTGTGTATTTGATTGTAGAATCCCTTTTTCAACGAAATTTTTATGAATATCCAACCAGAGCGCTGGATTCCCTGCTTCATATTGGGTAGTAGCGTTAGAAAGCAATGTTTGACTATCTCCCCCTGGTGGCTGAGATGTGAATGTGAGCTTTTCAAGAGCCCTAGAGGAAACAACCCAAACCGCATCCATTGGCATGCCAAGTTGTTTAGAAAGAAACCACGACACCTGCCTTGAGGCGGTTGGTCCATCGATAGACCAACCCCCATCTGCAAGCAGCCAACTTTCTTTTCCGGTATGGGCCTTCATGTCCAAAGGTGCTTCAGCAACTCCCGTCAACATCGAATCCAACTCGGCTACACTGTAGTGTTGAGAGACAAGAAGTTTTCCATTTTCAAAAGTTAGGAGTGAAACAGCCCGAGGAATTCCTCCAAGCGGTCTACTAACTTGAGAGTCAACGGTAATAATTGCTACAGACTTTCTGCCACCGGAAAGAAACTCATGGAATACTTCTAAGAGGGTCTTTTTCATTGTGATGTGTTCTCGCCAGCTCTCTATCGTGCTACGTAGTTGTCCTGACAATTCCGGACTTCCAAATAAAGCCTCCATTGTTTTGCCATTTTGAACCATTCTTGCCTGTGCTGATGACAGTTGTTGATAGGCAGAGTCAAGTAGTCTTATAGCTTCCCCAAACTCCCTTCTTCCATCTTCTCCTTCAGGTTGTTTTGTTTTTTTAATACCGGTACTCACTTTTTCTTGAGCTAGCTGTAATTCTTGTGCACCTGATGAAAATGCTTTAATGCCAGAAAGCACCGAAGACAAATCCTGCTTATCCGTAGGGAATCCGAATGCGCTGTATGGAATCGGTATGAACTCGTTTATCTTTTCAACTTTCGATATTGCTGAAGAAATTGTTGTTGTTTCTACAGGCAACTGCGAAGTTGATTCAAGTGACGACAACTCTACGGCCTTGTTTTTTACCAGGTACAAATTGTGAATAAATATTCCGACCAATAATCCATAACTACAGACTAGAAGAAGTATCGTGGCAGCTATGGTTTTGAAAATCAGGTTTTTTCTATTGCCTCGGGAGGTGGTTTTCTTTAAGATTTTTTTAGATAAGATAATTGGATTCTCATCAGTGGAAGAAACGGTTTTTTTTGTAATTGAGAATTTGGGAAATGCCAAAGCGACTTCTTCTGCCATCTCCTCTACCGGTATGGTGTCAATGTGTTGTGTTGCGCTTTCAAAATAGAATGGGAAATTGATGTGCTCGGAAGACAGTTTAGATTCTTGCAAAAACCGACGAAGGAGGGTTTCAAAAGTGTGATATGAGACCACTTCCCTTCCCGTCTTTCTACTAGAAGTAGGATTCGGTTCTGTTATTGTTCGAACGACATCCTCAATAACGCTTTGATACCAAAGTGGAGTAAACTCTCCTAAAATTTGAGACTGGATGTTGTGTTGAAGCTTTTCACCAATAAATCGCTGCACAAAAGACAACCCTCCCTCAAATGGATAAATTACATGTAGGTACTCTAAAATGACCAATTTCGTCGTTTTTTTCAAAAGCTGATGAATTATTCGTCCTGAAGCCCAAACAGGATCTTCTGTGTTTGTCTTTTTTTTGCGGGCATGCGCCACATCAAACGCGACAAAGAACACGGGAACATTCACATTTTGCATAAATGGAATCATCTGTTGAGCTTGAGAGTATTTTTGTTGCTGGTCGGAAAACACAGGCACATCAATCCAGACGATACCAACCGCTGCATCTGAAACAACAGGGAGCTTTTCCCTTCCCTGCTCAATCATCAAAGGATCTATTAGTCGTACTCCAAGATGCAATGCTTTGAATGCTTGTTGAAGTTCTTCTCTGAAAACACTCTTAGGACCAACTAAAAAAATCGGTGGAAGTTCCCTTTCAATAGTAGTGACAAAACGAGAAACCATATCCTTGTAAGCGTACACGGAAACACCTTTGTCTCACAACTAGATCTCACGGGTCTACCCCTAGTAAAATCTTGAAAAGGAACAAAACGTGAAATAAAGAATGAGTTGTTCGTGTTCTTTCTGCGTCTAAATCAAATTTTTACAATAATTAAACACGTTCTTTATTTCTAATTAATTCAGGAAAAAGTGCGAACAATCCGCAAAATCAAAAGCATTAACCATTAACGGCAAGAAAAGTTCTAAGTTCTTCTAGCGTGAAATATCCTTACAAAAGGGTGCTGTCGAGAGCCTGATTTACCAATGCATCGGCGTGTGCATTTTGAGCACGAGGAACATATTGAAAGGTTACTGAATATGATAGGGATGATCTGAGTTTTTGAATTTCGTTGTAGAGAGGGAGAAGACCGGTATTTTTTATCTTGTAATTGCCATTTAACTGTTCGACAACAAGCAGGGAATCCAAACAGAAAGAAACAGAATCTATCTTCTCAGAAACTTGAGATGAAAGATGTTTCAAGGCCTCTAAAACAGCTGTATATTCAGCAATATTGTTTGTTGTATTTCCGATCGTTGCTGATTTTTCGAAAATCACATCTTTATCCCTGGAGACTACTATTCCAATAGCAGCAGGACCAGGATTTCCTCGAGAGCCACCGTCTGTGTGAATGATTATTTTCATATACTGTAGTGTACATGAATGTCAAAAAAAAGGCAGGGGGGCCTGCCTTTTTAGAGCTACTCTACTATGCTTTAGCGAGGAAACACTTTTAATACACGATAAATACCTTCTCCTTCGGATTCAGTTTTTACCAAAGGATGTTCGGAAAGTGCCATGTGTATTAGGCGTCGTTCAGAGGCAGGCAGGCGAAGAATTTGAGGACGACCAGATTCTGTTACTTTTTGAGCCACACG
>CAZNKS010000016.1:8153-17957 GCA_964574065.1 uncultured Pseudomonadales bacterium
GAATTTGTTTCTTTTTTATTTGCTTCTTGGATTTTTTTATTTTTACTATTGTCTGGGATGAGGTCGTGTTTTTCTGTGCCAGGTAACAACATCACAGAAAGTACGAGCTGTGTGAGTGCGGCCACCACGGGAATCACATAGTTGGGATCGGGTTTTGAAAGATCTAAACCAAAAAACTGGGTATTTATAGAAAGGCCGAGTCCTGTTGCACGTGAAACGAAGCTAGAAAGAACATTATAAAGAGCAATGATCACGATTAACTGGACAATATAAGGCAAACAGCCAGCTAGGGGATTTACATTATGTTGTTTAAACAACTCAAGTTGGGCTTGCTGAAATGCCTTCGTGTCTTTTTCGTGTTTTTTCTTTAATTTGGCTATTTCTGGACGAAGTTCACGCATTTTTTTCTGCGATTTTATGGTGGGAAGAGTAAAAGGGATAAGAGTTGATCGAATAAGAATGGTCATTAAAATAACTGCAAATCCAAAATTTCCAGTCTGCGTATAAAAGAACTTTAAAAGTTCGAAAATTGGGTTGATTAGAATAAGTTGCGCAATTTCTTGAGGTGATGCCATAGGAAAGCCGTTATTACCAACAACGGAGAATTCTCCGAAGTCCTAAAAATGATCCTCTGATTGTACCATGTTCTCGTATCGAGTTGATTGTGTATTGACTGCATGAAGGGGAATGTTTACATTCCAGAGCCACGCCGAACACGCTTTGACAAAGCCAATCAAGTCCAATCCTAGTCACTTGATATATTTGTACAAATCTAATTGCTAAAACCTTCATAGGCTTTCGTAAGTTGTTCTTTGAACTCATGGGGTGTTTTCTTAATGGCGCTTCTTTTTACAAGAACAACTGTTTCAATACTGTTTGTTTGTAGAATGATCGGCTCCAAAACGCTGCGAAATCTTCTCTTCACCCGATTTCGGACCGTGGCTAAGGAACTTACTGTTTTGGGGACAATTATAGCTATTTTACTTCCTCCCAAACGTTTTCTCCAAAAAATTTTGACGTCTGCTGTGTCTATCTTTTGGGCGTTACTAAAAAAATCCTGATGTTCACGTAAATCAAAACGCAGGAGAGGAGGAAACATACGGTGTATGGGTTTTTGCCTAAACGGTTAGTTTTTTTCGCCCTTTAGCTCGACGACGCTTTAAAACTTTGCGTCCGTCGTGCGTTGCCATTCTTTTCAAAAAACCATGGGTACGTACTCTTTTTTTCTTTCGTGGTTGCCAGGTTCGCGTGGTCTTTGCCATATGATCTCCTTACTTTACTTCAAAAAAAACTTTGAGCTTGTATTCTACCAGGAGTGGGTGGAAAAGCGCAAATACCAGCTTGCACCTCATTATTGGTGGAAAAACAAGTTGTCATCAGGGAAAAACACTGTTTTATCAACATGAAATCCACAGTTTTACCAACAGATGGTTTTACACCGTTATTCACAGCATATTCACATACTATATCTGCAATTACCAGGTATATTTGCGTGGGAACACACATACTTGCAAAATGTGGAAAACCGTGGTTAAAAAGAACTTCGTATTCTTTTGAAATTTCCTATGGAACTTGTTCCACTTGATGTTTGGAAAAAATCTCTTTCAGATTTAGAGGTGAGCATGTCGGAACAACATTTCCACATGTGGATTGAAAAGGCTTTTCTATCTGAGATTCGTCCTGTGGGGGACTCACATGCTATAGCCGTAATCTGTGCACCAACAGCGATGCATATTCAAATGATTGAAGGTCGGTTTTATGCAACTTTAAAAGAGACTCTTGATCGGGTGACCGGAAGAAAAGTGGATTTACAGTTTAAAGTGCAAAGTGCTCAACCAACGGTTGTTACAGAGCAGCCTCGGATAACTATTTCCACACATTCCCCACAATCTGTTTCACAAAACCTTCAGACAGCAACCCCACTTTTTTCCACAGCGCCTACAGTAAATGCTTTTAAGTTGGCTTTACAAAAAGCAAAACTCCGTCAAGATTTCACGTTTGATAACTTTGCAGTGTCAACCACAAATGAAATGGCGTATGCCGCTGCGCAGGCTGTATCACGCAGTCCTGGAACCGCATACAATCCACTGTTTTTATATGGGGGAGTAGGGGTAGGAAAAACCCATTTAATGCAGTCAGTTGGTCAGAACATCCTAAAAGATAATCCTCAAGTAAACATTTTGTATTGTGCAGGTGAAGAATTCACAAACGAAATTGTGGCTGCAATTCAAACAAAAAAAACACTCCAATTTAAGGAAAAATATCGGAAGGTGAATATTCTTTTAATCGATGACGTTCAGTTTATCGCTGGAAAGAATGCCGTCCAGGAAGAATTTTTCCACACATTCAATGCGGTGTCTCAATCTGGAGGGCAAATCATTATTACATCAGATCGCCCACCTCATGAAATAACTCTTCTTGAAGATCGCCTTCGCTCGCGATTTGAAGCAGGTCTCATTATTGACATCCAACAGCCCACATTTGAATTGCGTACCGCGATCGTACTCATAAAATCGGAAGCGAAAGGGGTCGTTGTTCCCATGGATTGCGCTCAACAGATAGCCTCTATGGTTGATAACGCTCGGAAAATCGAAGGAGTCATCTCTCAGTTGCATAGTCAACACACCCTGATGAAAAAAGAAATTAACATGGATTTAGTAAAGTCAATTCTTTCGAAAGAACAATCCCCAAGTATTTCAAAGTTGTCCGTGAAGCCGAAAGAGGTAATCAAAACTGTTGCAGCACATTTTAAAGTAACCACCGCACAGCTTTTAGGAACAAGAAGGTCGCGACCTTTAGTAGATTACCGGCATCTTGCAATGTTTATTCTCTATGAAGACTTGAAGCTGTCTCTTGTACAAGTAGGAATGGAGTTTGGAGGAAGAGATCACACAAGTATCATGCATGCCGTGAAGAAGGTGAAGCAGAAACTTGAGGGTTCTTCTGATTTGCAAACCAGCCTTTCTGCCATACGAGCCAGTATTTCTGGTAGTAAGTAATCCATTGTTTCTTCTGGGCTTGCAATAGTTTTCAACAAAAATATTTTCTTTATCCACTTCCTTTCTTGAGAGAAGTCCACATGTGTGGAAAATAATCTATTCACAAACGGGTGAATAAGGTGGGTACTACTTTACACATTTCCTCTCAAAGAAAAATATTACCTTTTTGTATTCCACTCTTTATTCTCTGTTGTGGGTTGTTTTCCCTACAGTTGTCCTCTGGATACTCACACGCTTATTGCCCGAAACGCCACTCTGGTATACTTTGGGAAAGTCCACATATCCACAGACCTACTAGGACTACTGCTATTTAAAATCTTTAAAGAAAAACGAAAGAATCTCACAGTATGAAAATCACACTGTTACAAGAAAATATTCATAAAGTTGCACAAGATGCGTCTCGTTTTATTTCTACCAAACCACAGCTTCCTATACTTTCAGGCCTTTTTCTGTCAACAAATAAGGGAGAGCTTTCAATACGCTCTACAGACCTACGCGTAGGCTTCCATACAAAAATCGGTGGGAAAATTGAAAAAGATGGTGATTGCGTTGTGAATGCAAAAATTTTCACGGAGCTACTGGGATCATTAAAGGCAGGAAGTATGACTATTATGCTGGATGAAGGAAGTCTTCATCTCGAACAAGGTAGAATGAAAGCAAAGATTCCAACGTTACCAGCTGCGGATTTTCCACCATTCCCGGAATTATCAAACGACAATTATTCAATTCCCGCAGAAAAATTCTTTTCCCAGGTTGAAAAAACAACATATGCGGCAAGCCTTGACGAAACCCGCCCAGTACTAGCATCAGCATTATTAATCTTGGAAGAAAAAAAACTGTTGGTAGCTTGCACTGATGGATACCGTCTTGTTGTACACACCTCAGAAACGGGAATAACAGAAATTGATAAGCCTGTAAGCGTTTTATTAAGCGCAAAAATGCTCACAGAAGTATCAAAAGCCCTACAGCGCGGAAGGCCTCAAAAAGTCGATTTCAGCTTATCCAGCGAGCTCATGCAGGTGAGTTTACTGGCAGGGGAGACTCAAATTCTAATGAGAATGACGGAAGGTAATTTCCCACCATATCAACAGATCATGCCACAGTCATTTCTTATTAGGACGTTTATAGACAGAGAAGAATTTTTACAAGCATTGAAAACCTCGATGGTTTTTGCTCGAGAGAGCTCCTCCATAGTGTCGTTTGAGATTGGAAACAAACAATTGAAAATAGTTGCTTCAGGAGCGACCGCTGGTGAAAATGAAATAATCCTTGATTCATCGTATGAAGGGAGAGAAATAAAGAAAATTTCCTTTAATGCCAAATTTGTAACAGATGCCTTGCTCCACATTGAAACCGAACGCGTCGAACTGTGTATGAATGATGAATTGAAACCAGTTGTTATATTTCCAGAGAATTCAGAAAACTATCAAACCGTCATCATGCCTTTCAAACGATAACGAGAAAATCCACAAACATACGAAATTTTCACTTGAGTAAAACCCACATTTTTCAATTAGTGTGGAAAAGTTGTTTCATTTTAAGACGGTCACAAGATGATACACTACCAGAATCGTCTGCTCCCGTAGGCTAATGGATAGACCGTGGGCCTCCGAAGTCTGAAGTGCAGGTTCGATTCCTGCCGGGAGCACATAGAATTGAAAGGAATTATATGCGCATTCTGCTTACCGGCGACGATGGGTACAATTCAATTGGAACCCGATTACTTATCCATGCACTCTCTGAAAAACACAAGCTGACAGTTGTCGGAACTCGCACCCAACAGACTGCCGTTGGGGGAAAACTTTCAGTTCGACAAGGAGGAACCTGGGGAGAAACAACCATTGATGGAGTGAAATCTATTTGGGTTGATGGAACACCCGCCGATGCCATGGAATGTGCTGCAGTTCTTTTCCCAAACAACTTTGATTTGATCTTATCTGGGGTAAATCTTGGAGAAAATGTTACAGGAGCGATTGTATCCAGTGGTACCGTGTCAGCGGTTCTGAGAGGAATGGCTTTATCAGTAGCAGAAAAAGCCGCCGCGCTGTCTTGGATGGTGCCTCCGGAGTTTTTTTTCAAAGACCATGATGAAAAAGAAGATCTTACCGTATATTTAAATCATCCAGGGAAAATGATAGAAACGGTTGTGAACAGCATGATCGCAAGCGACTTATGGGGCGCTAAGATTCTAAACATCAACTTTCCCAAAGAGCCATGTTCTCAAGTACGCTTTACCCGGTTTACCCCACATATGACTGGTTGGTATCCACCTCTGATTATTCGTGAGAATTCAAACACCTTTGCATACCCAATCTCAGAAGGGAACCGAAACGACACTTTTCCTGACACGGACATAGGAGCCTTGGTACAAGAGGCTGTCTCCATTACACCTCTCACTCCAGATTGGACTGATTATTCCATACTCAACACGCTACCAAACACTCCTTTTACGATATAACAATATGGGGATATTGTGGAAACTGTGGATAACATGTTTCCCACCAGATTGTTTTTCTTTACTGCAACACAAAGGGAAAAGGTGTATAAAAATGTGAATTGTTTATAAAACTAGAGAAAAAATCTCATCGAAAATCATTTAATATAGTGGAAAAAATGTGGATTTGAATCAAGTTGGTTTAGAAGTGAAGGTTGTGGATATGTTGTGTTTCTTCCCCAAAGCCCTTTGCAAAGAAATTCACATCTGTGGATAATGGTGTGTGTATCTTGTTAATAAAATAGAGAAAGAAAGTGGAAAAACTATGAAAAAAGCTCAAGATGGAACCCTGAAGGACACGAAGCGCACTCTTCATATAACGCCTTTTGCAACCTACTTTAACATACTCTCTGACATCGACAAAGGGAAACGATACAGTCAAGAATATGGATCAATTATGATTCTTTCCCTCATAGAAGAAGTGGGGGAGATGGCGCGTGCTTATCTAGCAGAACACGGTCGGAAAAAAACGAACTTAGCTGCCCAAAATGATGAGTCGTACGAACAAGAATTAGGAGATCTTTTAGTAACCATTATGAGATTTGCTCGAATGAAAAACATTAATCTTCATGAGCGCATAATGTATACGCTCGACAAGATAAAAAAAAGACAAGTCATTCCTAAAGCATAATGAATCATCTCAGATGAAAGAACCCTGCTTACTCATTCAAGGATAATTTGAATAAGCGGAAGGAGCGAGATTCGAACTCGCGTGAGCATATTGCCCCCAAGGTTTTCGAGACCTGGCCGTTTAACCACTCCGGCATCCTTCCGTACAGGTCTTATCTTGAAGTGGGTCAGTGGAACGAATGTGCGCCCACCAGGAATCGAACCTGGATCAGAAGTTCCGCAAACTCCTATTCTATCCATTAAACTATGGGCGCAGCGTAAAGAACTATTTTACCACGGGCCTCCAGATATCACCTAGTTTTGCTACTTCTCTCGGAATAAATTGCTAATTCTTGTTACTATAGAGAAATGCCGAGAAAAATATTGGGAGCCATACTATTAGTAATAGTTTTATTATTGATAATTGTGTTACGAGCGTCCTTCCCAGAAGAATATATTCAACGAGCGTTAATAGAATTTGGCCCAATTGCTCCTGCTGTTTATGTCCTTTTGGCCCTGTTTGTTAATATCTTTCTTCCGTTTTTAGCCCCTCCAGTTGTGTATGTGGGATACTACGCCTTTGGCAGGTGGGTCATTTTGTATTCCAGCATTTCATCTTTTCTTTGTTTCTTTTCCAACTTTTGGATTGCACGCTGCTGGGGAAGGGAAATAGTTCAAAAGCTTGTGGGAAGAGGGGTTATGAAAAAAATTGATGAGATGAGTGATCAATATGGAGTCGTAACTTTATTTTTTCTTCGAGTTTTTCAAGGTGGAATGCACGACATAATCTCCTATGTTGGTGGATTAACAGACATGAAATTTGTACCGTATATAGTGACTTCCATAGTAGGATTAATACCGGGGGCAATCTTTTGGTATCTTATTTCTTTATATGCATATGATTCGGTAAGCTTTTTTGTCGTGAGTACGGTTATGTCGGTTGTTTTGTCTATAATCTTTATCGGCGGGACCATTCTTATCCAGAAGAATAAAAAAAATATTCGATAAAATAAAGCAGCTTTCTTTATTCCATTGTAGTCTTGATTACGGTACACTATATGTATGGCTACGAACACTTTTGAAAGCAGTCCTCCACAAACCTCGAACGCAAGTGAACCTTTTCCTTTTTCAGATTCGCCCTCTTTAGATGGAAAAAACACTCAAAGGGAGTCGCATTCCCATGAGAATGAGGAAAAGATGATCTTTGCGTGGAGCGCTTCATCCCGACCGTATAAAAAAAGAGATCGAGAATTCTATACGACAATTGCAATTATTGTCGGACTTGTTTCCTTAATTTTATTTTTTGCGGGACAATTTCTCTTTATTGCAGTAGTAGTGAGTCTTGCTTTTGTAGCCTACGTATTAAATACGGTGCCACCTGAAAACGTGCAAAATGCTCTTACAACATTTGGTGTTCGGACGGGTGACCAAATCTTCTATTGGGAAGAACTCGGCCGTTTTTGGTTCACGGAAAAGTACGGTACTCCAATGGTACACATCGAGACGGCTCGAGCGTTTCCTGGTGTTTTAATTCTCTTAACTCGAAAAGAAGATCAAGAATTGTTGAAAAAACACATCCTCAAATATTTGGTTTTTGAAAAACCTAAAGATACTTGGCTAGATAAAGCAGCCACTTGGTTACAAGAAAAGTTCCCCTTAGAAAAAGGTGACACAACAGATAAAAACTAGTTTTTATCTGTTGGTTGAAAAAATGTCTATTTTTCCATGAGTGGTGGAGTAGGGGGAGGCAAGGTGTTTCCTCCCATCTCAGGTGCTACTATCAATTGTGGGGTTTCTGTCTGATTCATTTCCATCGCCTGCTGCCTCTTTACCAGCAGTTCTTCAGGATTTGTGGTGATTAATGCATGTTCTTTTTCTGAGGCTATCACTCGAATCGCAACGTGGTTCTGACCAGCAAAGAAAAGGCCTTCACCAACATCTGCTGCCATAAGAAGACGCCGTTCTCCCTCAGATAAGAAAAACACTTCTGTGAGTTTTGGAATTGACGCTGATGACTGTTTCATTAAAAACTGAATTGATGAGTTCGTCACAATTGCTTTCCCATAGTCAGTACTCAAAAAGTCCTCGACGTCCTGGGTAATCGTCGTAATTCCTAAATAATATTTTCGAGCTCGCTTTGCTAGTGAATGTAAAAACGAAGCGCTATCATGATGTTTCATAAAGTACCAAGCTTCGTCAACGATAAGAATGCGTTTCTTTAATGTTTTTTTTACTCGAGTCCAGATAAAATCAAGGATCATAAACATGGCAATAGGGCGAAGTTCATCCTCAAGTTCTTTTACAGAGAAAACAGTGAAGTGATTTGTGATATCAAAATTACTCTTCTGATCAAAAATCCCTCTAAAAGATCCCTTTACAAACTTTTCAAGACGAGCCGCCAGATTAGCGGCCTCTGCGGTTTCCATCCCCACCAACGATTTATACAGATCCTCAAGTAAAGGAGGTTCGTTGCTCTGTGTTGCGGGATCTGGCGTTATTCCTTTTGCTTTATATGCAGCAACGATAGCTCTATCCAAAACAGCATCTTCGGTTGGAGAAAGTTCCCCAATCATTACCCGTAAGAGAGAGTGTAAAGAAATTATTTTTAATCCAAGTTCATTCTGTCCTTCTTCATAGACGTTGGAAAGATCGAAAGGGTTGATCTTAATTTTTGAATCAAACCCAAAATTCACATATTCTCCACCTACAGCTTTGGCTAGATCCTCATACTCATGTTCTGGGTCAAGGATAATAACATCTGTCCCAAACATAAGTTGTCTATACGCTTCAAGCTTCACAGAATACGACTTTCCCGCACCAGACTTCGCAAACACAACCATATTTGCGTTTTCCATAGAGAAACGATCAAAGATGACTAATGAGTCATTGTGTTCATTTATTCCATACACAATTCCTTGTTCCATGGTTAGCTCAGATGAAGTAAAAGGAAACGTGGTCGCAAGCGAAGTCGTATCCATGTTGCGAACATAATTCAATTTATCAATGCCGCTTGGAAGAGTTGTTTTGAACCCCTCTTCCATCTGGAGAGTTGCGTTTTTAGAAATGATTAATAAAGAACCCAATGTAGATTGGACTTGCTTTGTCACTCGATCAAGTTCTTCAAGTGATTGAGCTGAAATGGTAACGTATAGTCCAAATTGATAAAAGCGTTCGGCCCCTTTCGCAAGTTGCTCTTGAATGAGCCTGGCGTCTTCAAGTTTAATCTCGGTGTCAATGTTCCCAATTTTTCCTTGCTTTAGGTCTGATGAAAGTTCCGCTTCCATTTCTGTTATTTTCCGTCGTAGATCCTGTAGGATCTTTGCACTATCAACGGGGAAAATGTACATGGAAATATCCATTGAGTGAGGGAAGTTAATTAAGGGAGATAGCCAGTTTGCCGGAACCGAACGTGGATATCCAGAAATAAACAGAGACCTTGTGTACGTTGAATTAATGCGTTGGTATGTGAAATCTACCTCAATTGCTTCTGGGGCGATAATGTCCAAAATACTTACCAGTCCTGAAGAGAATTTTGAAATTTCATCCGCCAACTTCTGAGCTTGGACATCTTGTGGATTTGGCGGGGTAGCACTTGGTCCAGCGCCGGTAGCATTATTATTTTTCGATAGTAAAGTAAAAAGGTTCAATGCCATAGTATTGTTATGTTTGTACACCAGGCGCCGTTGTCGGTGGAACTGGTGG
>CAZNKS010000017.1:0-809 GCA_964574065.1 uncultured Pseudomonadales bacterium
CATTGCAATTGGGCATACTCGCTGGGCGACACATGGCGGAGTTACAGTCGCCAATGCACATCCCCATAGCGACTGCACCAATCGGTTCGCGCTCGTGCACAATGGTATTGTTGAAAACTTCGATGAATTAAAACTAAATCTTCTCAAAGCCGGACATCGGTTTGTCTCGCAAACCGATACGGAAAGTATCGTGCATGCAATTGAAGCACAAGTGAAAACGACAGATGTACGAACTGCAGTTCGTATGGTTTTTTCACAGCGTGATGGACTTAATGCAATTGTGTGTATGGATAGTAGTACACACACACTGTTTGCAATCACGAAAGGATCTCCACTGTTTGTGGGCAGGAAAGGCACGTGCTATACATTTGCGAGTGATCAAGCAGCCTTGGTTGATGTCGCAACAGAAGTTGCAGTTCTTCCCAATGGAGTGCTTGCAGAGCTATCAGCACAAGGAATAGTGGCAGTTGCTGGCACAACAGGGAATAAGGTACCTCTTCATTGGGAACAACAGACGATTCAAGCGGCGGATCTTACAAAGGGTACCTATGAGCATTTCACACTGAAAGAAATCCATGAACAACAAACAGTTTTATCCGCACTTCTTTCAAATGCTACTCCTCTTCCTACAGAGGATCTGCACGGTAATCTCTACTTTGTGGGGTGTGGAAGTGCATACCATGCGGCTTTCTTTGGAAGTTACCTAGCAGCTGCAAAAGGGAAACGAGTTCAAGCCATCAGTGGAAGTGAATTTGTTCACTTTCTCCCAGCTATAACAGCAACCGATACCGTCGTTTTCTTCTCGCAGA
>CAZNKS010000017.1:819-1504 GCA_964574065.1 uncultured Pseudomonadales bacterium
CGATACGCTGCAAACAAAAGGGGTAAAAACCGTAGCGGTGGTGAATAAACAATCTTCAACTTTGGCAAGAAAAGCAGATACAGTTATTCAGTTACTTGCTGGAACAGAACAAAGTGTACTGGCAACCAAATCATTTACTGCAAAGCTCCTTCGTATCAGCCAAATATTTGATTCGATTGAAACTTCACCGACAAGAAAATTCTTGGAGGAACTCAAATATCTTTGTTCCCAAGAGTATGCAAAACAGTTTCTGTTCCCATTGGTTGAACGTTTGTTCACTCATCAAACAATTTTGTGTATGGGAAGAGGACGATCGTATCCAATTGCTCTTGAAGCCGCACTCAAAATTAAGGAGATCACCTACATTCATGCGGAGGGAATAGCAGCAGGCGAACTCAAACATGGAACGCTGGCTTTAATTGAACAGGGAACACCAGTGATTGCATTTGTTCCTGCGGATGAAACGAAAGAAGATATGCTTTCAGCTGTGCAAGAGATCCACGCAAGAGGTGGGTACGTCATTGGGATCGCAGAAAAGAACCATACGAGCTTTGATTGGCACATTCCCATAAGAGATTGTAATCAACAGACCGCAATTGCACACACAGTTCCTATTCAGTTGCTTGCATGCTTTCTCGCAATAAAGCTTGGAAGAGATCCAGATAAGCCAAGAAACCTAGCAAAG
>CAZNKS010000017.1:1514-7824 GCA_964574065.1 uncultured Pseudomonadales bacterium
CAGCCCACATTTAACAAAATCTATTGCCTTTCTCGAGGAGTTGAGTTTTTTTGCGCTTGCTGTATAGTTCATACAAGTTGCTTACTGAATTCCAACAAACGGCTAACAATCTGCACATTACTGAGCCTGAGAAAAAACAAACAGGACAGTTATTATCTCGTTTACAATTCTTACAACTGAGCCTTGCTACCTTAGGTACTGCATATACTGCTGCACATACAGTCTTTACGCTTGGAAGAGAAATCTTTGAGGATGACCCTTTATCTTTTGATGATGTCACCACGTTGCTTGCCAAATACCTACCTTTGATAGGAGAAAGAGAGTTTGGTTGGTATGCAGATTTCCCTCAAAAAGCTGAAGAAGAACTCCGAAAGGAGGCAGAAGAATTCCGCGCAAATCTTCCCAACAGTAGGTATATGGGACTGTTTTCAAATCTTGAAGATATCCGCAAACCAGAAAAAATTGAAAAAGTTCGTTCACAACTGGCTTTTAGTTACTCTTTGGGATTTGAACCTGTTTTTGGATTAGGACCAGGAGGTTGGCCGTATAAACCGCATCCATTTGTTCCTGATAATGAACAGATTATTTCTTCCGAACTGGATCAGTGGATCCAGCTTTTTTGTGAACAGCCAGGTGTGGTTCATGTACGATGGCTGTTTGAATCACAAATCGTTGATGGAGACATTGCACACAAGAAACCACGAGAAATGTCACACGAATTCCATCAGGATCGATTTAAAAAGTTGCAAGAACTTTTTGCTGAAAAAATAAAAAAAACAGAACCCGGAAAGATAAAACAGCATCTTGCTTTTGCAGCAGCTGGATATGATATCGGAAATTATCTACCTCAGTGTGAAATAGCAGGGATTGGTGCTGATATTTATAAAGACATTCATGGAGTCCGGGCAGTGAATTATTTGCGAAGTAAAATGTTAGATGAGAAGAAATATCATTTTCTACCAAATACAACTCTGGTTGATCTGAAGAGTGCGAGCGAAGCATATGGAGTTCCAATGAATCTCTACGAGTTTGGAGATAGAGATCAGAGTGACTGGTTGATCAAGCTATTATTTTTGTTCATTTTATATGGTGGACGAGCAGCTATCGTATATAGTCGAAATGAGCAGAAAAAAGAAGGAATTGATTGGACGCTTAGGCCCGATACAATAGTTGAGCTGGCAAAGATTCAATCTCTGCCAATGAATCTCTATCAAGAATAGTGCTTCTATTTCGTTGAGAAAAGGCTTTTTCGTATCTCTTCAACCGCGATAATTGTGGACGCAATCCCCAAACACATAAGCCATTCCGCAAAAGAAAGAGCAGTCGTATGCAGATACTGTTGGAAGAGTGGTAGGTGCACAGCCAATATATGCAGGATCACCACCACAAAGGTTGCAGCCAGGAGGTGCGGATTTCCGAATAACGATAACTGTGTGACTGACCTAGTTGCGCTTCGACAGTTCCACGCATTAAACCACTGAAAGGCAGCAAGGGTTGTCAGGGAAATGGTAAGCGCTTTGGTGATATCTCCGTCTTTGTACTGCCAGAATACAAATAAGGTTCCAATCATCATCGTGGTACCAATCAGTATCATGCGAACAAACGAGGCATGATCCACCAGCTCACTTTTTTGGTGTGTCCACTTCATTTTAAGCAGTCCCTTTTGTCGCGGCTCCATTGAAAGACCAACATCCAAAAAACCATCCGTGACAAGATTAAGCCAAATGATTTGAATCGGAAGAAGCGGGGCAGCAATACCAAGCAATAAGGCTACAAATAACGTTAACGCTTCACCTACACTGGTCGAAAACAAATAGAGAATCACGTTCTTCACCGTAAGGTATAAATGGCGTCCTTCTTTGATAGCTGCGGTAATACTTTGGAAGTTATCATCCAGTAACACAATATCTGCTGCTTCTTTGGCAACTTCGGTTCCATTACCCATCGCAATTCCAAGATCAGCAGCCACAAGTGAGGCGGCATCATTGACACCATCTCCAGTCATCGCAATAGTTTCACCTAGTTTGCGATAGGCGTTAATCAATGCCAATTTGTGTTGTGGTGTCACTCGTGCAAATACCGTTATGGTAGGAAGAATTTTGGCTAGTTCTGCTGGTGACAACGTATCAATTTCACTCCCTGTGAGTACCCCGTTTCCTTCCTCATAGATTCCCACTGAGGCTGCTATCGTTGTGGCTGTGTCTTTGTGATCACCCGTAATCATCACCACTTTCATTCCTGCATCTTTTGCAGCTAGTATAGATTCGCGAGCCTGCGGATGAATAGAATCTTGCATCGCAAAGAGAGCAACAATCTCCATCTGTTCTAATTCATCCATCTTTGGCTGTTGGAAGTAGCGTTTGCTTGCGAGCGCTACTACTCGCAATCCTTGTTTGCTAAAGGAAAGCACTTGTGCCTCAATAGCTTTGTGATTTTTCTTGTTTGTACACAACTGCAGTAATGCTTCCGGTGCACCTAATGCAGTCAAATAAAAGGAGCGATCCTTTTCAACGATGTGGGCTGAGTACTTTCGTTTGTAGTCAAAAGGATCACTATGAAGACATTTGAATTGTTCGGTGGTAATTCCTGCTTTGGCCGCAAGGACGGTAAGAGCTGCTTCAGTTGGATCACCAATTGCATGCCTCTTTTTTTCGTCATCAGTTGTCACCTGTGCTTTTGAACACGAACGAATCAGTGACAACATCGAATGCAAGATTTTGTGCTCTGTTGCATCAATCGGTTGATTGTTGACCGTAATGTCTCCGATAGGTTCGTATCCACTCCCGGAAACTTCGTAGACTGTTTCTTTTGTCCACACATTGGTGACGGTTAGTTCATTGAGCGTGATAGTTCCTGTCTTATCCACAGCAATGACTGTTGCATGTCCTAACGCTTCCACTGCATGCAGTTTTTTGACCAGTGCGCTTCGTTTACTCATCCGGTACACACTCATTGCCAATACTAAGGTGAGAATAACGGGGAGTCCCTCTGGAATGAGCGACACGCATAAAGAAATAATTGTAAATAGCGCATCTTTGGGCGTGTAGGAACGAAGCAATGCAATGCCCACAAACAGGACGCAAAAAGCAACTACACTCAACACAATTTTTTTGGATAAGGATTCAATCTTCCGTTTGAGAGGTACTTGGGTATCTAAGTGACTCATCTCTTTAGCAAGCTCACCAATGACGGTTTGTTTTCCCGTATGGATAACAATCGCTTTCCCGTATCCATTGGTAACATAGCTTCCCTTCAAAACCATGTTGGTTTGATCGGCAATAGGGATGCGTGTAGCACTCGTAATGACCTCACAATTTTTGGCAACCGGGAGTGATTCTCCCGTTAATGCTGCTTCATCAACCATCAGTCCTGTTGCTTCAAATAATCTGCAATCTGCAGGAACTTTTTCACCTTCACGCAACACTACAATATCGCCAGGAACGAGCAGCGCATGATCAATAACGCTCTCTTTATGTTCCCGTAGGACTGTGGCTTTGGTATGGGTAAAGTGTTTGAGAGATTCTAAAGTGTGTTGTGCTTTGCCTTCTTGATACGTACCAATAATCGCGTTAAACAACAACACCAAGGAAATGACGATGCTATCAGACACTTCACCAATGAAAGCTACTGCGACCGCAGATAAGATTAAGATTGCAATTAATGGACTGGTAAACTGCGACAAAAAAATCACCCATACAGGTTTCTCTGGAGCAGACGGGAGTACATTGGGACCAAACTGGGAGAGTCTGTCTTTGGCGACTTCGTCTGACAATCCATGCACACTCGATCCTACTTTTTCAAAGACTGTTTGTATGGGAAGACTGTACCAGTGTAGCGTTTCTTTGGAATCCACAGCATTCAGGGTATCAGAAAACAGAGCGAAAATGTAGGACAAACGATGATAAAAACATAACCGAACTATGGTAGAGTAGGGAGTACTATGCCACTTTCCAAACAACACTGTGTCCCATGTGAAGGTGGAACGAAACCGCTGACCCATGACGAATTTGCTGTCTATCTTCCACAAGTTGCGAACTGGACAGTCGTACAAGACAAACAGTTGGAGAAAGAATTTGTTTTCAAGGATTTTGCACAAGCAATTTCCTTTGTAAACAGAATCGCAAGCATTGCAGAATCAGAAGGCCATCATCCTGATATCAACCTCCATAGGTATAAAAAAGTAGCAATTACACTGTCAACCCATGCAATTGGGGGACTATCAGTCAATGACTTTATTTTGGCTGTAAAAATCGATGAACTCTATACCTCATCTTTCCAAAATTCCTAAAATTGCCATACTGCTCATCATCATAGCAGCGGTCTTTTGTTTGATCGCTGGCACGATCTTTTTTTTTGCTGGTAGGGCTATGGGATTTGGGGGATCAAAAAGATATTTCATCTTGCTGCAAAATAACTTTGAAATTCGGCCGACAGGTGGATTTTTAGGCTCCTACGCAAAGCTCACAGTTGAAAAAGGAAAAATTATCGATCTTTCCATCCAAGATATCTACACACCGGATGGCCAGATCCAAGGACATGTCGATCCACCACAACCCATCCAAGACGCATTTGGACAAGGTTGGTTCCGGTTACGTGATGCCAATTTTGATCCAGATTTTCCAACTGCAGTGCAAACCCTTCATTGGTTCTTTGAAAAAGGAGGAGAAGCACCAGTTGATGGAACAATGGCCGTGAACATGGAAGTCTTTGGAGCCTTTTTGGATGTGATGGGACCACTTGCTATTCCAGATGAATCCGAAAAACTGACCAAAGATAACTTCTACAAAATTATGCAGTCAGAAGTGGAAATGGGATTTTTCCCGGGAAGTCATCAAAAGAAAACCTATCTTTCTAAAGTTGCGAAAGCAAGTCTGTTCGCATTGGAACACGCAACTTTGGCACAACGAATCGCTCTGTTTCAAAAAGGAATTGCGTTGTTGCAAGAAAAACATATATTGCTTTCTTTCCAAGATCCATTCTTTCAAAAAATAATCGCACAACTTCACTTCGATGGAAAACTATATCGTCCTCCAAACGTCAATTACTTTGCAGTAATAGAAGCAAATCTTGGCACCAATAAAGCCAACTGTTGTATCAGCAGAGAAGTGGAGCTCTCACACCATACAGAATCAGAAAAACTTCTTTCCAAAGCCAAACTTGTCTTTCGTAATACAAACGAGCAGCGAGTTCGGCAACCACCACTGTTTTGGGGAGGTAGTTACCTTACGTATGTGCGAGTGTATATCCCTAGTGAAGCTACCGTGACTGCACTAACAATTGCAGGAGAAACTCGCACAATTCAGCGGACACAGAAACTAATCAGTCAAGAAGAGCCTTTAGTAAGTTTCATCGCGACTCCGTCAGCTCTTGCAACCCACTCAGCGATGCAACGAGTCGATATCAAAAAAGATGAATCAAAACAACTACAATCAGTCGGCTTTTTTGTCTATGTCGATGCAAAGCAAGAAGCGCAGGTTCTCCTGCAGTATGAACAACCAGCCACTACCCGCTTGGTGCCACTTTTTATTCAAAAACAAAGTGGAATTTCAAGCTACCCATTCACGTTTATAGACTCAAAAAGAAACTCGACCATTGAACTTACGAAAGACACTCTGCTACTCCATAAATTCCAATCTCTCTAACTTACAGCAAAAACTGCAAAATTGTCGACACAATTGGAGAAAGAAGACTTCCCACTGCAGAACGTCCATTCAAAGGCAGAATAAGAAATAACAGAATGATTGATCCGTACCTGGTCAATAAATCATCCCACTCATCAGCAACGTTTTTGGGAGCCAATCCTATCAAGATTTTTCCTCCATCCAGCGGGTGAATAGGAATCAAATTAAAGATGGCAAGTCCCACGTTGGTGGCAATCACTAAAGCCAATACTTCTGAGATAAATATCGGAAACGCACCAAGTTTAAGCACCACAGACAATACAAGAGCTAGAAGCAAGTTGCTTGCAGGTCCAGCCGCAGCAATCAAAGCCCCATCGCGTTTTGGATGACGAAGGTTGTAGGGATCAAAGGGAACAGGTTTTCCCCAGCCAAACCCGACAAATAGGATTGCCAGTGTTCCCAACGGATCCAGATGAGAGAGGGGGTTGAGCGTTAGTCTTCCCATCAACCGTGCTGTGGGGTCTCCTAACTTATCAGCCGCAAACGCATGGGCGAACTCATGAATAGTCAGCGTTGCAACCAGAGCACCGGCAACGAAGAGGAATTCAAAGGGATTGGAGAGTAACAGGTTAAAAAGCATAGGCAAATCATACCAGATAGTATGAAATCAAGCTGAAGGGAAGCTGTAA
>CAZNKS010000017.1:7924-17938 GCA_964574065.1 uncultured Pseudomonadales bacterium
TATCTGGTATACTATACCCCTTGAAATATACGTTAAAGACTACGGAATTAACTTTTCCCCGCTTGTCTTGAATCGAAAAAGGACCTTATGGCAACACGCTGCTTTTTATGTCAAAAAACCGCTAACGTTGGAAACAATGTTTCCCACGCCAAGAACCGTACCAAGAGACTGCGCAAGCCAAACTTGCACCGAGCGAGTTTGACTATCAATGGTGTTCGCAAGTCAGTCAGTTTATGTACCCGTTGTATTCGCATGGTCAAAAGGCCGGCAGCAACAGCCTAAAAGGCATCAAATCTGAAATTGGAAAGGAGTAGGCAACTACTCCTTTTTTTATGCAAACAACATAGCAAACTGGGAAGCTGGTTGGGGAGTTTTTCCTTCCAGTTGCACTGTAGTAAGCGATAACTTTTTTCCATCATACGAAAGCTTTAGAAGCTTCAATCGTTTTTCCTCATTTTCAATCAGCACTCTTGTCCATAATCCTGGCCAGGGATGGAACCCACGATACATGTTGTACAAACTCTGCGGCGTACTCTCCTGTCCGAAGTGCAGCAAGAAGGGAATCGGTTCTGGGGACGTTTGGTTTGTAAGGAGAGCTTTGAGTGTCTCAAAGGGAATGAATCCATCCTCACGTTTAAGCATCCGTGCGGTATGCGTTGGACTCTCATCTGGCTGTGGCTCAACCTTGGACGGATTCTGGACAAAGTCAAATAAAATGCTGGATAACTTTTCACGCATCAGTGTAAACGCATGCTGATAGTAGTCTTTGACTAGCCATGCGGGGTCAATAGTAAAGGGAACCTTGGTGATGATCGGTCCGTGATCTAGCTTGCTATCCATCACCATCACGGTGACGGCTGATTCTTTTTCTCCAAAAGCAATCGCAAATTGGCCTGGCGATGATCCACGATATTTTGGTAGATCAGATGGGTGTACATTCACAGGTGCATTCGTTGGCCAGGAGAGCATCCAGTCGGGAACAATATATCCAAAATCAACAACCAACAAAATATCCGGTCTCTTGATCATTCTCTGCAATCGCTCCTGGAATTCTTGATTCAATTTGGTTTCCACAATGACCAATGGGCGATCGTGAGCCACTGCAAAGGAATGCAATGGGTTTGGCTGCACAATTTTTTTTCTGCCTGATGGCTTGGGAGTGGGAGTGATGACGCCAGTCACATGAAACCGAGGGTCTGCGAAGATCGCAGACGCACACATACGTGCATGCTCTGTTGAACCTGCAATTACAACTGAAAGGGGAGTAGAAGAAAGATCAGTCATTTGAGCGAAATAGTAACAGACAAATGCATTGGATGCCAGCACTTAGAGCGCACGATGAAAGAGAACACTCTGATAATTGGAAATACCAAAAGAGTTTCTTGAAGAAAAATGAGCTACTTTTGAAAAACCCATCTTGGAATGAAACGCAAGTGACGGAAGGTTTTTTGGTTCATAAACTACCCAAGAAAAAAGGTGTGGTACCTTTTGCTCCTTCATATGGGAAAGCAACTGTTCAAACAAGGCTGTTCCCACCCCTTTTTGTTTGTACTCGGGATGAACAAGAATAACGCCAAGTTCATATCCTTCTTCACGGTTGAATACATCCTTTATTTCTTTCGAACCACTCCAACTTAGTTTATAGTCTTCTCCATACAGCTTTGATGAAAGTCTATCTGCACGAATCGCACCAACAACGGTTTTTCCTTCTTTAGCGAAGACAAAAAAAGGAGAATTGGTCATCGATTCAGGTGGGTTTGGATCGCCAACTAAGAAACCATGTGTGCTCAAAAAATTTCGATAGGTAGGATCTTCTATCTTTGCAAGGTCAACGTAGTAGGGAAGATACAGCTGTCTATAGAAGTGATAGTTTGCACGCGTGTATGGCTCAAACACCAACGACATACTAGAAGCTTTCGACTATTGTCTTGTCAATCTCGTTCATTTTCTTTCCTACGAACTCATAGACTGGCAGATCATATTTAAGGGAATAGTCAGTAAACAACACACCAATCAAATGATCGTATTCATGCTGCACCACACGCGCAAAAAAACTCTCAAAACGTTCTTCCTGTGTCACAAACTCTCCTTTGTGATAGGTGGTGTAGGCAAGTTCCACCCATTCATAGCGAGGCACCGGTCCATAGAGTCCTGGGATGGATAGACAGCCTTCCAGCACGGGATCCTCTTCATTTGGACCAAAGGTGGTTTCCTTTGAGTGATTCGTAACAATCGGATTAATAAAGCTTTTCAAATCTGCTTTGACTGGATCTTGCTCGACATCCTTTGCAAGCCAGGTAGCAAAAATATTCATGTTCTTGCCAATCTGTGGTGCAGATAGCCCAACTCCCGAAGGATTGGTTTTGGCATAGAGCGTATCTTCTAAGGCACGAACGACTTCAATCGTTTTCTTGTCCAAGGCAACCGCCTCGCTTTTTTTGCGAAGGGTGGGATGTGGGGCAATGGTGAGTGGTCTGATATCTGGCATAGTACTCATTTCTTTTGATTCAGCAACGCTGAAACAGTGGCTAACCGCTCAAGTGCTGCAGCATTCTTGGGACTGACGAATTGTAGCATGTATTCGTACTGTTCCTTGGCTTTTTGGTACTCTTTTTGATTCTCATAGAATGTTCCCAATGCGAGCCTTGCTTGCTCGTCCTTCGGACGAAGAGAAAGCGTCTCTTCCAAAAGCTTTCTTTCTTCTTCCGGCTTGTTTTGTGCATTTGCAATCACGGAGAGTGTGTAGACAAGTTTTGGATCGGTGGGGGAAAGTTCTCTTGCCCGCTGAATCGTTTCTTTGGCTTGTTCATAGAAAGCTGGGTTGATCTGTGCAAGAAGCAGAAAAATCCGAGCACGTGTCTTATAGAAGTTTAAGTGACGGGAATTCTGTTCGATCACGATGTCTGATTGATCGATTGCATACTGAGCCATATTTGCTGAGTCGGTACTACTCCCTCCAGTTGCAAGGGCATAGGAGATGCGGGCTGCGGTATAGGCAAGTTCATCCCGGAGTACTGGTTCATTGGGTAACAGCTGCGTGGCTGTTTGTGAAGCATAGAATGCATCTTCTAGGTTCCCTTTGCTCGCATAGAGCTTGGCATTGGAATGCAGTGTGTCGGCGGTATACATTCCGTAGAGCGATAAAAAGATCCAGCCGCAAAAAATGATAGCCACTGTAGCTCCAATATATTGGAAAGCGGAGAACTCCATTTTCTTTGGCGTACTGAGTACAAGCAGACGCTTCTCATCAGGAGTAAGAGCTGCAATTGCAATTGCAGGGAACATGAAAGAAAGCAGCGATACGACTACTGTTGAAAAGCCAAAGAAATTAGACACTGCCAGTCCACCCAATCCACTTGCCAATGCGATGATTAGCAATCGCTGCTCTTGATCAGGTTTTTTCTGTTTCAAAATCAAGAGGAGTGGAACTGCTGCAAAACTTGCATACATTGCAACATACGACAGCAGACCAACAATACCGGTGGTTGCAAGATAGTTTAAGAATTCATTGTGAGCTTTGTTGTATAAAAAGTCCCACTCAGAGAGTTCGTTATGTGCAATTGGTCTATCTTGGAAGTAACTATACGCAAAGGTTTCAACACCGGAACCAAACAGTGGATAGCGTTTCCACACGTTGATGGCACCTTGCCATACAACTTTGCGAATATCACCAGACTCTGATCCACCTGTTTCTAATGCCGGACCAACAGGTGCTGTTGATTGAGCAGACGAGGGTGAGGCTTGACTCAGATTGAGTTTGGTACGAATCGTGTCTCCAAACGGATTTTTAATTATCACCACAAGGAGCACAAATACTGCCAGCGCAATAGCTGGGAATACAAGTGAGGAAACAGTTTTCTTTCCTTCTTTGTAGGAAAACAACAGCATTCCTGCCATAAACAGGGAGAGAGCCAGACCAGCTCCTAAGATTCCCGATCGTGACTGGGTAAAGAGCAGTACGCTTGCAAACAGAAGGAAACTGATACTCCAAACAACACCATTTCGAATCGTATTCTTTTGATGATTGAGTGATTCGAGTAGCTTGGATAGTGCCAAAGGAAGCAACACAATCATGTAGGCAGCCAGCCAGTTCGGTTGTCCAAACGTCCCAAAGACGCGTGACTTCACATCCTGCACCCAACACTCAACATTAAAATCTCCCGTTAACATATAGCAACTTGGAGAGTGTCCAAAGTGTTCCGGAAACGCATACAACGCAGCCAGAATTCCTCCAAACAAGAGATTTTGCACATGCTTGCCGATTTGAGCTTTTGGAATAAAAAAAACAAATCCGTAATACAAGACAACATACGATAGAGTTGATAAGAGGCCCCCGTTAAAACGGGAGTAGTAACCAAACAATGACGTGTGTGTATTGATCGAGAAAAATGTTGCCAACAGTTGTGAAAGAACAAAAGCAAGAATGGGTAGGTCAAGAACAGTTCGTTTCCATACTAGTTTCTTATCTTGTACACTTTTGAAAATCCAGTACGAGAAAAGCAGGCCACTTGCACCATAGACGGCAAGCATTTTGGGAAACTCAAACAGTTCATCCGTTTGAGTCGTAAAAAGAAGCGGCAGGAGAAAGAAAAGAAACGTAAAGACAAGGCTGGGTAGATTGAAAAAAGCGCTTCGCATAGGGTCTTGTCGATATGATACCATTCGTCTAGGGCATAGGGCATAGGGCATAGGGCATAGGGCATAGGGCATAGGGCAAGGTTCATTTGCTTCAATCTTTCTTGTCTGCTAGCATCTACCCCACAGTGGTCACACGACGAACTTTTTTTTCACCAGAATATGTTTTAGATATTGGAACGATGAACACGCTCCTTGTTGATCAAAGTAAAGGTGTCATGTTCTATGAACCCACAAAAATGATTTGTGATCCACAAGGCAATCCCTTATTCTTTGGAGAACAAGCGACCCAAATTGTGAGTGATGACCAAGTGGTAGTTGTCCCAAAACTTATTGAAGGTGGAGTCTTGGCAGATGAACAAGCAGTATCTCCTTTCTTACGCTTTGTAACAAGCAAGATTCCCAAAAAGCTAATCCATACTGCATTGTCGTACCCAGTCGTATTCACTGTCCCAGTTACATTTTCCAGACGCGACGCTTTTGTTTGGAAACGGCTTGCGACAAAAGTGGGTATACGACCGTTCTTTATTCCAGCAGTTGTTGGAATTGCGCACGCAGCTCCAATTGTTTCCAAAAACAATGTGGAACCAAAGATTGTTATGGACATGGGTGGTGGGAAAATTGATTTTGCGGTTGTTGAATTTGGTAAAGTTGTGCAACATCAGACCACCTTTTTGGGTGGAGAACATTTGCTCACTCGTATCCAACTCTATCTGTTTGAAACTCGCAACCTTCTTATTACAACCAACGATGCGAAAGGACTTCTTGAAAGTGTTGCCGGATGGGGAGAAAAACAAGCGGTACAAGTTGTCCGTGGGAAAGATAAAAAGAAGGGAACGATTATCTCTGCAAAAATTTCTACTAACGAGCTGCATGCACCGCTGCACATTTGGATGCGAACACTAAGTGATTGGTGTATGCATGCACTCGCTTCACTTCCTACTAAATATGCACATACCATTGAACGCTCCGGTATTTCGCTGGCAGGTGGCTTAAGTCAGCTACCAGGAATTGCGCAGGAACTCCAACGCACTACTGGGGTTCAAATTCGGACTATCGGAAGACCTCAACTGGCACCGGCGTTGGGAGCCGTTACCATCATAGGCTCCAGTGAGATAGAAGCCTTTATTACATAGCGTTAGTAGTACTCTATGACAATGTATCCATTGCGTTGGCTTGGCATCGTAGCTGTTGGCTTGTGTAGTGTGATGATTTTCCAACTACCACAAGCAAAATCGCTGTGGCAACAGGCGACACTCCCGATTCTATTGGGAACTGATCAGGTCTATCACTATACCGATGATGGGATTCGTTTTTTTATTGATTCTATCGTGCAACCAAAAAGCTTTACGTATATCGAAACGCTTGAAAAGGAAAATCGAATTCTGCAGGCGCATACCCAAACGCTTGCAATACAACTTCAAAAATACGCACAGCTTGAAAAACAACTTGCTTTGGAACAACCGAAGAAAAAGACTCCAGTTTTACTCTCAAAAGATACGAAGGGCTGGATGCTTTTGCAGACACAATCCATTCCTGTCCAGGGCAAGCGTGCGGTGTATTTTGACGGAATATTCATAGGGTCTAGTGTTGAACAGAATTCTCGAATTGAACTGCTTCCACTGTGGGAGACGGTAACTCCTGTCCTAGTACAACACAAACCAAGTGGAAAGGTGGGATTACTATCCAAAGCGGAGCGAAATCTAGTTGTCGAATTCTTTGAGAATACCAAAGATGTGAAAGAGGGAGATATATTTGTATCGGTTGCAAATGGACAAGAAATTCCAGATGCGGCGGTGATAGGGAAAGCAGTTGCGATCGATACCAAGGATTCACATCCAACCACACGCGTGTTTATTGAAGTATCTGCACAACCAAAAGTTGGAGATGTGGTATTTATCGATCAGTAAGCAAAAACCACTATGGAAACAAAAAAACAGCTTGCTATTTTACTTTTCTTTTTCGTGGGAAGTCTTTTTTTGGAACGGTATCTTGGAATACGAGGGCTATCACTATGGAGCGCATTTTTGATTGGTACTATGGTCACCAAAAAAACCATCTGGGTTAGTACGCTGGCTGTGTTGATCGATCTCTTTACTGGGAGAACACTTGGATTTTCACTCGTAGCTCTAGCTCTCGTTTTTTTTGTGTATGAATATAGACCTGCGTTCTTTTCTCCCAAAGCCAGTAGTGTTGCGCTCGTTAGTATCTTTGCAATCCTCGTTTCCTTGGGAGCAACACAATACGTCCCTTTCTTCCTCCTACTGCATGGTGTATCGGCATTGATTGCGTATCTTGCGGTTCCTAGCATGGAACGAAAACCATTCCAAGTGATTACGTAAGTACCATGACCAATCATCCAAGCTTCTCCTATTTCCAATCACCTACAAAACGATTTTTTCGGGGACGGATCTTGGTGTTGGGACTGATCGGATTTGGATCCTTCTTTCTTTTTCGTCTCTTCGACATTATGGTGCTGCGGGGGACGTCGTATCGTGCCATCGCGGATGGAAATCGTTTGCAATCAATCCCCGTCGAAGGATATCGGGGTGTCATCAAAGATCGAAATGGAGTGATCTTAGCCCGAAACGAGCGAGCGTTTTTTACCCTCAAAGAGGGAACGGAAAAGACGTTGTATCCTCTCAAAGAAAAAGAAATTACCAGTACGCAAGCAGCTCGAATGGCGATCGCAACGCCCACTCAGGTGATTGCAGAGCCGGTTCGTGTATATACCAACGGACCAGCTTTTTCACACCTGCTGGGATACACAGGATTTGCTTCGTTTCGTGATCAGCGAGAGCTGTACGTTTTGCCAACTCAACGTGTCGGAAAAGCAGGGGCTGAGAAAACCTATGACGAACTGCTGCGTGGAACTGCGGGGGAAAAGACCTATGAAATGAGTGCGAACGGTCATGTCATTCGATTAGTCTCTACAAAACCTGCAATTGATGGCAAAGATATAGTGCTCACGATTGATAGCGGGCTCTCGCAAACTGCGTTTGAAGCCCTCAAGGATTCTTTGGGAGCTGTGGTCGTATCGGATATCCCGTCAGGGCAACTACTCGTACTCACCAGTACTCCTTCCTATTCGTTTTCCGACTTTCAAAAAGCGCTTTCTGATCCGAAAAAACCACTTATTAACCGTGGCCTCTCTGCCTTTCCACCCGGAAGTACGTTCAAGCTTGTGACCGCACTTGCGGCACTGGAATCAGGGAAGGTAACACCACAGACCCAAGTTGTTGATGAGGGCCAGTTAAAAGTAGGAGAACAAGTATTTGGTAACTGGTACTTTCGTCAATACGGCCGAACAGAAGGCGCTATTACTCTGCAAAAAGCGATCGCACGCAGCAACGATATCTTCTTCTACAAAGCAGCAGAAAACACAGGTCCACAAAAAATAGATGAAATGGCGTTTCGCTTGGGACTTGGCAGGCCTACTGGAATTGATTTCATGGAGGAGCAAAAAGGACTGCTTCCTGATCCAACCTGGAAAGAAAAAACAACGGGAACAAAGTGGTTTTTGGGAGATACGTATCATATGGGCATTGGACAGGGATTCGTGCTAGCTACTCCAGTCCAAATCAACGCGATGACTGCAACTATTGCGCGTGAAGGACTGTGGTGTGGATTGTCACTGCTTTCAACCACCCGGCAAAACTGTGAAGACGCAGAGATTAAACCAGATTATCTGCTAACGGTTGTGAGAGGAATGGTCGATGCTTGTTCCAGCGGAGGAACTGCATTCCCATTCTTTGAAATCAACACTGCTGCAGCAGCTGATCAAAAAGTCGCCTGCAAAACTGGAACTGCAGAATATGGGGCATCAGATGAAAAAGGACACAAGAAAACACACGGTTGGTTTACCATGTTCTATCCGATCAAAAATCCAAAAGTTGCGATCACTGTGTTTTTGGAATCAACCGAGGAAAACAAATTCTTTGAAGGTTCCACCGATGCCGCACCGATTGCGAAAAAAGTATGGGAGGCGTGGAAGAAGACATACGAACAGTAAGCAGACTACAGAGTATAGGCTACAGAGCACAGTACATAGGGGACAGTTTACAGTTTTCAGCTCTCAGTCTACAGGCGACAGACTACAGGCGACAGTTATCAGACCAGGACAAAAGAAGATAGTAACCATATAGTATACCAAAAAGAATCTGCTAAATACAGTGATTGAAATCACAATACATCTTTTCTATACTCCCAAAGTTCTTCCACAAATTTCGTATTATTTATAACCATTGCAAACAGATGGTTTGTTGTGGGTGTGGGAGAGAAAGGAGCTTTATGAATCCACTCGAACAACTTGCTACCCGCTTTCAGGATACCGTAGAACAGGCTCATCAGAGTGAGGTGGACGTTCGTATTCCGCTTGATTTTGCTGGGGGAGCAGTCTTCCTTTTGAAGGAAGAAGGGAAAACATATCTGCTTGTTGGTGAACAAAGAATCAGTTCCGATGAGTGGGGTGGGAATGCGTATGGTCTGGCTCGATATCTACAGCAAGATATGGCTAGAGTCTAGTATTGTCAAGAATCCATCGTACCCATGCTGGAGTGATATCAGCCGGAAGAGAAACAGGGACGGTGACGACTCTTGGTGTCGTGGTGGTGGTATGCCCATCGCAATGGGTCGTCATGGTGTACACAGAAAAAATGCCATGTGGCAAATCCTCTATCCGCTCAATTGGAAACGCATTGCCAAAGCGACCGGCAATAAGCCCTGGTTGCGCATAGACAGCTGACTCTTCCGTGCATCCTTGTGGGGCAGGCATGGGTTGTAGGGGAGTTGTGAGTACTGACTTGATTGCAGGAATGGCTTGTGGTGCTATTCCATCGTAGTTGTAGATAACTGTGAGGGGCGAAACGGCAACAGCCTTGGATAATCCTGGGAGCCAATCCTGCTGACTACTGCCCGCATTGTACTCAAGTATTCCCCATTCTGGACTTCCGTGACCCTCTATTTCATTCATCCACTCCTGACTTCCGGTGGGATTCTTGGCGTACCCGTACAAACTTACACCTGGCCTTGAATAGAAATTGAATGCTCCACGGGCAATACCACTATAGCTCTTATCCGTTGCGTCCTGCTCGCCCAGGACATGGGTGTAGATGAGGTAGTTTGGGATTCCAAACCTGGTGATGAGACGGGCATTGTCTAAAAAGTAATCGTGTATCACTGCAATACGTGCTTGGGAGTCAATGGGAATTGTCAATCCATAGGGATCAATCGATTGGCGAAATGGTGTCTTCCCGATATCTGCGATCCCTTTGTAGCCATAGGGGATAAACTCATCCGCAGGAGTTACAGAGGCATTCAAGCTCACTTCCGTCCCAATAGAGAGACCAACAAACAAATGTTCTTTTCCTTGCTGCTTCC
>CAZNKS010000018.1:0-16974 GCA_964574065.1 uncultured Pseudomonadales bacterium
ACCTTTTGCTTCTCTCCCTTTAGAATGAGGGACGTTAAGGAGGTGTGCCATGCAAGTTGATCCCGCAATCTTTAAGTCTTACGATATTAGAGGCGTGTACGGTTCGCAGTTATTCGATGAAACGGCAGTAGTAGTGGGAAAAGGATTTGCAAAGGTGCTTTCCCCAAAGACTGTTGTTGTGGGAAGAGATGCTCGTATTTCCAGTCCTGCACTCCACGCAAACATCATCAAAGGCTTAACGGAAGTAGGCGTTGACGTCGTTGATATTGGAATGGTGTCAACTGACATGTATTACTATGCCTGTGCCACGAAAGGACTTCCTGGAATCATGGTTACAGCAAGTCATAATCCCAAGGAATACAACGGCTTTAAAATGGTCCGCCAGATTCCTTACCTTCTTTCTGGAGATGAGGGAATTCAAGATATTCGTAAAGCTATAGAATCAGACGCACTTCCACCCGCATCTATCAAGCCTGGGAAGATTGAATCATGGAATATCTTGAGCGGTTTTATTGAAAAGATGCTTTCGCTTGTTGAAGTAAAAAATCTCAAGCCAATGAAGATACTGTGTGATACCGCAAACGGAATGGTTGGTCCATCTCTAACAGAGCTTTTTTTGCACATCCCTCAAATTCAGCTGGTTCCAATGTACTTTGAACCCGATGGGAATTTTCCTAATCATGGAGGTGATCCTTTGCAGGAAGAAAATAGGCGAGAGCTTATGAGGAGAGTTCCTGCAGAAGGAGCTGATCTAGGATTTGCTTTTGATCCTGATGGGGATAGATTTTTTTGTGTCGATAAGACGGGACGTTTTGTTTCAGGTGATTTCATGACCGCTCTACTTGCGGAATTTTTTTTGAAGAAGTATCCAGGAAGCGCGATTGTCTATGATATTCGCGCCTCACATGCGGTACCTCATAAGATCGCAGCAGCGGGTGGAAAACCTCTGTATAACAGAGTTGGTCATGCATATATTAAGAAGAGAATGACAGACGAACACGCGGTTTTTGGAGGAGAAGTTACAGGTCACTATTATTTCTCTGAGTTCTTCTACTGTGATAGTGGGGTTGCTCCCATGCTTTATCTCATGGAAATGCTGTCAAAAACAGAGAAAACATTGGATCAATATCTGGACGATTTAGAGAAAATATATTTCATTTCCGGTGAGATTAATACAAAAGGAGCTGATGCACAAAGCGTGTTTTCTAAGTTGGAAGGCAAGTATGCGCCACTTGCGAAAGAAGTTATTCGAATTGATGGATTAACTTTCGAGATGGGTGATTGGCACTTTAATGTCCGGGCATCAAATACTGAACCGCTCACACGACTCAATCTTGAGGCAACTTCCAAACAATTGATGGAAGCCAAACGCGATGAGGTATTATCCCTTATTCGAGAAGGATTGTAGCTACTAGTGCCAATCAGGCCAGTAGCAAGCTCCTTATGACGCGACAAGTAGAGGCTGATGTCGTATGATACAGGTATGAAACTTCCAACCGTATGTGTCCTCGCTGCCGGTGAAAATAGTCGTTTCTTTCCACTCAATACCTCTACCCATAAAGGGGCCCTCACACTCTTGGGAAAACCTCTTGTTGTTCGTGCCTTAGAAAATTTGGAGAAAAATGGATTTGAAGATGTTGTAATTATCGTCTCTCACAAAGATTACGATGGAAAAGGCCTCTGCGCATTTCTGTCTGATTATGAATTCAAAAAGCTCAAGATTTCGTATGTCCTTCAGCCCGAACCAAAAGGTATGGGAAATGCACTTCTATGTGCAAAAGATCATTTACATGGAAATTTTGGTGTTATCTTCCCATACTATGTTGATGTCGGCGATACATTGTTCCAATTAGTACAAGAAGCTGGAAATGGTGGCTCCATTGCTGTTAGTTACACCCAGGAACCTTGGTTGTATGGAATAGTGACACTTTCGGGACGAAAGGTTGTGGGTATTGTTGAAAAACCCAAACGTGGTTCGGAACCGTCGAACTTAAAAGCAAGAGGAATTTATTATCTTTCGCATGAGTATCTTGCCTTCCTTGAAAAAACAGAGTCTGAAGAATACAGTTTCGAATCAGCGTTGGATAAATACTTACAAGTATTTGAAGTGCATGCTGTAGAGCAAATACAAAGCTTACCAGATCTAAAGTATCCTTGGCATTTATTTGATTTTCAAAAGTTACTATTTTCATCAATGCCTCAGTACATTTCTCCCTATGCACATATTGCAAAGACAGTAGAAATGGACATTAGCCAGGGACCGATCTACATAGAAAATGGTGCGCGTATCGGTCACTGCGTAAAACTAGTCGGTCCCGTGTACATTGGCAAAGACGTATTTATTGGTGACTTTTCATTAATACGATCTAGTTCATTTGAAGAAGGAAGCAGTGTCGGTGTGCACTCGGATGTCACTAGATCGATCGTAATGGAAGGATCGTCCATGCATAATGGATTTTTAGGTGATTCGATCATAGGTCGAAATGTGACAATTGGTGCTGGATTGATAACCTCCAACAAGCGAATGGACAGAGGGGCAATTGATGTGGTTGTAAAAGGACAAAAGATCAGTACTGGTCTTACTGCGTTAGGAAGTATCATTGGTGATTCTGCAAAAATTGGAATCCGTGTGAACACAATGCCAGGGAAATTTGTTGGGTGTCGAAGTCTTGTATATCCAGGGACAACTTTGTGGGAGCACATTCCTCATGATGCCACAGTAAAGCAAAAACAAGATATTCAAATTGAGACAAAAGCATAGCAACTATGGCAGATTTTTCTTCTTATAAGGCACTTTTATTTGATGTTGATAAAACATTAACGAATTCCAACAGAGAAATAACACCCTCCACTGTCCAAGCTATACAGTATGCGAGAAAAAAAGGGTTTACAGTTGCTGTTTGCACAGGACGACATTTCACTACACTTGATCAGACTTTTTTGTTTCCATTCGAGCCTTCTGAACTTCATATCGTTTCAGGTGGTTCGCAAATCATTGATACAACTGGAAAAGTATATTGGGAATCACTCATTCCAAGAGAAACCGCACAAACTATTCTACAAACACTGAAAAAGTACGATGCAAAAATATATTTCCAGACTGGAAATACTATCTATGGAAATGAAAAAGCCATCCACGAGTGGAAAACGATTGTTGGAAAACAAAAAACGTTACATATTCTTCCGCTTTCAGAGTACCCAAATGTTGGTGTCCCAATCATTGTTGCGCATCATCTATCACAAGAAGCGATCCATTCGTTAGAAGCGATCAGTGAAGTTTCATTCAAATCAATGAATAACTATGATGGCAATGACTATGCAGATATCACTGCAAAAGGAGTGAATAAAGCATTCGCATTACACAAATGGTCCGAGCTTATGGAAATTCAACCCCAGCAAATAATCGGATTTGGTGACAGCGAAAATGATATAGAATTTTTGCAAGCAGTTGGATATGCCGTAGCAGTAGGTAATGCAACTAAAGAGATTCAATCAATTGCAGATGAAGTTATTCCATCATCCGATGAAGAAGGAATTGCAACATTTATTATGAATAATTTGTAGGAGGATGTATGTCTGATGGGAGAAAGAATGTAATTATTGAAGTACCATATTCTTATTTCTATCCTCCAGCCGACAGCCCAGAGTCTAGACATATTCCGAATATTCGATATGCCATTCCAAGAGAAGATTTAAAAGAGGGAATGGAAGTCTCGTTTCCAAAAGAAGATACTGAGGATGTTTTAGATACTCTTATGAGTAAAGGAGCGCTCACGCCTGATGAGCGTGACAATGCAACTGTGAAAGCTGTGGTACGTCCTGAAACCCCATCTGATAAACCTGAAGCTTATGTGGAAGGTAGTAAAATGCGATATGTTTTGGATAAAAAGCGAACTCGTTGGAATTAAGATAAGGAGAAATCATGCCAAATATTCTGGACTCTCGTGAAGACATACAAAAAGTTGATAGTAAGAACTCATTGAAATCACTTGAGGAGCTTGGAAGTCAGGTGAAACAAATTTGGGAACTTTCTTCTCATCTATTGCTGGGAGAAGCATATCGGTCTATTCACAATGTTGTGGTTGCCGGAATGGGTGGCTCCGCATATGGCACACATGTTGTGACAACACTCTTTAAAAATGAACTGAAAGTGCCAGTTGCAGTCGTTCCTGATTACACGCTTCCAGCATACGTAAATGAAAAGACACTCGTTCTTGTTTCAAGTTATTCCGGAGGCAGTGAAGAAACCCTTTCTGCAGCTGAAGATGCAAAAAAGAAAGGTGCACAAATCGTCGGTCTGACATCCGGTGGCAAGCTGGGGGAATGGCTCACAAAGAACAACTATCCTGCTATTGTTTTTGACGGGGCTTTTAATCAATGTGGGGTAGCCCGATTTGGATATGGATATTCATTGTTTGGGCAAATGGCCATTTTTGCTAGAGCAGGACTTATAGATTTGTCTGATACTGATGTTGAAAATATTTTGCGTAGCATTGCATCAGCACAATTATTGTATAGCGCTGATATTAATCAAGAAACCAATCCAGCAAAGCTTCTAGCATTCCAATTGTTCCAAAAAGCACCAGTAATCGTTGTTAGTGAACATTTGGAAGGGGTATCTCATGTTATCGCAAACGCTTTCAATGAAAACTCCAAAACCTATTCAGAGTTTCGTGTGATTCCAGAACTCAATCACCATCTCTTGGAAGGATTCGCCTTCCCGCAAACAAATGAAGAACATTTCCTCTTTATTACTGTACCTTCAAAATTATACGAAAAGAGTAATCAAAGAAGGCTTCAATTGACGGAGGAACTTTTTACAAAGTTCCATCTGGAATACACAGAGGTTGCGATTGAAGCTTCAACGAAATTGGAAGAAGTTATGTCGCTTCTGGTTTTTGGCGTATACGCCTCTTTCTATCTTGCAATGCTCTATGGAAAGGATCCAGCACAAACCGCTGAGGTTGATTGGTTTAAAAAGGAATTACATAAGTAACTATGGAAATCAAACCATATCTTATTGCCCCCAAACTCATCCCCCAACCGACCTGGGGAGGCAACTACATTGCTCAGCTAAAAGGGCTTTCAACTGAAATGTTTGGCAAACTGCTCATTGGGCAATCCTATGAATTATCCACAGAGTCGATGCTGTCTTCTGTTACCGATGCGACCAAAATGCCAGTTGAAATTGGCGATCCCAAAACAGGTGAGACGACCGAGGTTATAGGTGATCGTACATCTCTGTTTTCTTTGCAAAGCTTGATCGATAGTGATCCTAACGCAGTACTTGGAAAACGTGTGGTACAAAAGCATGGGAATACAATGCAAGTTCTCATTAAATTCACCCAAGCAAAAGGAAATTCTTTCCAAGTGCATGTACGACCATCACAGCAACTTGGCCACTGGAAACCAAAGCCTGAAAGTTGGTACTACTTTGAAGATGGGAAAGCTACTTTGGGTTTGAATAATCCTACCCCACAGCGACTCGCAGCATATAAACAATCATGCCAACTCATTGATCAGAAAGCCCAAGAACTCAGTACCCAAGTACAGGAAGGGAAATTACCTGTGGAGGACGCTCGTGCGCAATTACACAAAATAATTGAAGAACAAAATCCTTTTCAATACGTGAACACTGTGAATGTTCCGAAAGATACAATCATAGATCTGTGTGATGGTGGGATTCATCACTCCTGGGAAGAAGGAGACTCAATTCCTCTTGGAAATATCGTGTATGAAGTACAGTTGAACGTAATGGATAACGACTGTACAATTCGTTCCTTTGATAAAGGAAAGATGGGCGATGATGGGAGAGTTCGCCCAGCACATGTAGAAGACTATTTCCAATCATTAGATATTGATGCTACACGAAATGCTTCAGACGCCCTTATTCGTACAATGGTAAAGCAAAGTATTGCTGGTATTACCTGTGCACAACTATTTGACACACCTTACTACAGATCAGAACTGCTAGAACTAGCAGGTGAGTATTCTGGTGAGAAAACTAGTCCAGCAAAAGACGAAAGTTTTCATCATATCTTTGTCAAAGAGGGAGTATGTCTCTTTCGAGATGGAAACTCAACTTTTCAGTTGCCAACGGGCACCTCACTCTTCGTTCCGGCCGACGTTGACTACTACACCATCACTTGCGACCAAAAGAGTATAATAGTGAAAACTATAGCATAAAGGGGAAATATGCCTGAATCAATTGAAGGTTCCATATTGGCAGGTACTGCAGATACTTTAGAAGTTATTCGTTTTATAGAAGATGGAGCAAGACAACAAATCCCACTTGCCGTTGAGGCAGAAAAACGTTTGAAAGAAATGAGATATGGGGACGGAATTGAGCATGCTAAAAAAGCATTGGAGTTTGCGCAAGAGATTGTAATGGGTAGCAGGAGTTAGAAGATCGAAGAAAAAGAAACTTTAAAACAGGCAATGTAGTCAGCTTTTTGTCGAGGCTGTGGTACGAAATTGGAACCTATTACCAAACGATTAATACGGGCATTCCGTATATTTTTGAAATCTAAACTTTAGCCTCTTTTTTCAGAGTTGAAGTCTGGAGATATCGATCTTTCATAAACTTTAGAGGATATTCTTCTTTCGCTGGTTGGAATAAGTAACTGTGCTAAAGCAAGATTGCTTCTATGAATGTTGTCTGAGTTTACTCCAGCATTAACTAAAAGAGAGCATATAAGATGTGATGCTTCGGCTTCTAGTACAGCAACTTCGCCCTCACCTGAATAATCGGGTCGGTCAGCAAATCTTTTTGTCATATAGCTGAGGATTTTATCACAAAAAGGATCGAGCTTTAAGAATTTGCTCTAGGCTTATTTACAACTCACTCTTAAGTTGGTATGAAGTCGGGGTGACAGGAATTGAACCTGCTGCCTCTCGCACCCCATGCGAGCGGTCTACCGATGACCTACACCCCGAATTAAATGTTGTTTTGAACAAAGGGGATTGAAACAACTAGAAGATTATACCGCACTTTTATTGAATCGTTTCTCCTTTATTATTACGTATTCCTTTTGCTTGCTTTTGCTCTTGACCCTTTACTCATTTTGTGTTTCTATGAACCAAACTCTACCCGTAAGGGTTTTCTTTTCTTTAGGAAAGAATAGGAAGGGAAATGTATGCCACAAGCTCAAGCACGTCCACAAGCTCCAGCTGCAGGTCAACGTAATGAACGTTTAGAAGCAGTCAAAATTGCCATGCAACAAATTGAGAAGCAGTATGGAAAAGGCTCAATCATGAAGCTTGGTGAACACATGCAAAGCCAAGGAGATATTCCTGCTATCTCATCCGGTTCTATTGCACTGGATTTGGCCCTAGGAATTGGCGGATTTGCACGTGGTCGAATCGTTGAGATTTATGGTCCAGAAGCTTCCGGAAAAACAACTGTTTGTTTGCATGCCATTGCAGAAGTTCAAAGACGTGGTGGGACAGCTGCCTTTATTGATGCAGAACATGCCCTTGATCCTATGCGTGCCAAAGTCATCGGTGTCGACTTAGATAACTTGTTAATTTCTCAGCCTGATAGTGGAGAGCAAGCCCTTGAAATTACCGAGATGCTTATCCGTTCCGGTGGATTGGACATTATTGTGGTTGACTCAGTGGCAGCTCTTACCCCCAAAGCTGAAATTGAAGGAGAGATGGGTGATGCAGTTATGGGCGCACAAGCTCGCTTAATGTCACAAGCGATGCGCAAATTAACTGCAGCTATCAATAAGAGTAAAACACTTCTCATTTTCACCAACCAAATCCGTATGAAAATTGGAGTGATGTTTGGAAACCCAGAAACAACAACGGGTGGACAAGCGCTCAAGTTTTACGCCTCCATGCGTATTGATCTTCGAAAGATCGGAAACATTACAGAAGGTGAACAGGTTGTCGGAGGCAGACATCGTGCGAAAGTCGTGAAGAACAAAATGGCCCCTCCATTCCGTGTTGCAGAATTTGACATCATGAATGTGGGTGGAATCAGTAAGAGTGGCGGCATCATCGATGTTGCAACGGAAATGGGAATTATTCAAAAGAGCGGAAGCTTCTATAAGTACAAAGACAAAACCCTGGCCCAAGGGAGGGAAGCATTGAAGGCTGAACTTGAAAACAATGATGGATTGATGCGAGAACTTGATACCGCAATCAGACAACGAATCAAGGACGGCAAAGCACAAGCTCCTATTGAAATCAAAGAAGCTGCTGACGGGGAAGAATAGTACTCACATAGTCATTTACTATGGATGCTAAAAGACAGGTAGAACAACTCCTGGGTCGTTATCTTTCTATGCGTGTTCGAAGTGAGCATGAGGTTCGAAAATACCTTACACAGAAGGCGAAAAAATATCCGCTCACTGAGGAAGAAACCGACCAATTGCTACAAAAATATAAACGCCTAGGGTTTATTAATGATGCCAATTTTGCCGAAAGTACTGCTCATTCGACAGTGGTAAATAAAGCCAAAGGACGGCGTTTTCTCATAGGAAAACTACGGCAGGCAGGTATATCAAATGAACAAATTTCACAAACTGTCGCGCAGATTGACCCAGAAGAGGTATTGCACGCAATGGAAAAGAGGTTAACAAAATACGAAGGGAAATTAGCAAAACTATCTGGAAAGGAAAAGCTCTACAAAGCCTATAGTTACTTAGTTGCGGCTGGTTTTTCCTCGAGTGAAATCCGCCCCTTCCTTGACGAATGGTCAAAAAAAAGGTAGACTCTAGCTCATCTTTGAAAAAGATATTAGGAAACTTGACTCGTAATCGTATGACTATTCCTACCTCCATCGCAGTTTCGATGACTGGTGAACGTCTGCACACATCCGTCGCAGGATAATTTCGTGTGCCTTTTCCTACTCTTTTTCATAAGAAATCGACGTTAGTTGCACACTAACAGCTCGATATATGTACAGAATACCTTTGTGTACTAAAGGATCAAGTCAAGGAGAAGTATGTCATTTTTTAGTAGATTATCAGGATTTTTTGGTGGACCTAGTGATGGCTCATCTACTTCACAAATCCCAGTAAAACCAAGTGCACCTGCGCCCCTTAAGCCAGCTCCCAAGCCAACACCTCCTCCACAACCCAGTGCTCCAGTACGTCAGGTGAGTACCCAGGAAACAGAAGCACTCGTGCGTGAGGCACAAGCTCGTGCCCGCGAGATCATCGTGGAAGCAAAGGCACAGGCTCTCTCGATACGAGAAGAGGCAGAACGTCAAATGCGTGAGGTTCGAGAAGAAATTAATAAAGCACAGCGCTCCATCGATCAAAAGCTTGCAAGCATTGACGGACGGTTAAAGACGATTGAAGAACGCGAAAAGGAACTCGTTCGAAGAAAACAAGATCTGGACAATCGTTCTACACAGCTGGAAGAGACTAGAAAAAATCTCGTAAAGAAGCTAGAGCAGGTAGCAGGACTTACCCGTGATGAGGCTAAGAGACAGATTCTTGAAAATCTTGAGAAAACAGTTTCTAAAGATATGGCTGAAGTGGTCCAAGCTAAGATCAACCAAGCCAAAGAAGAAGCAGATGAAAAGGCAAAAGAAGTCTTAATTGATGCCATGAAACACGGAGCTACCAACTATGTGTCAGAGTACACAGTATCTGTAGTGCAACTTCCAAGCGATGATATTAAAGGAAAGATCATTGGAAAAGACGGACGCAATATCCGCACCTTTGAACAGGTTACAGGCGTTGATGTTGATCTAGACGATCAACCTGGAACAGTGCGTTTGTCATCCTTTGATCCTGTTCGAAGAGAAATCGCTCGTGTCAGTTTAGAGAGACTTGTGAAGGATGGCCGTATCCAACCAACTCGTATTGAAGAAATTGTCAAAAAAGTGACTGAAGCGCTGGAAACGATCATGTTCGAGGCAGGAAAGAAGCTTTGCCATGCTGTAGGTGTCTACAACATGCCTCATGAGCTGATTGCAATGCTTGGTCGCTTTAAGTATCGATTCTCATATGGTCAGAATATGATCGCCCACACGTTGGAAGAAACCAAGATTGGTATTGCGCTTGCGCACGAGCTTGGCGCCAACGTTGATACCGTGCGATTGGGATGTTTGTTGCATGACATTGGAAAAGTGGTTTCAGATGAAGAGGGTAGTCACATTGAATTAGGTGTAAAACTCTTAAAGAAACACCGTATGCCACAAGCAGTCATCGACTGTGTCGAGCAACACCATGAAGACAAGCCGTTTTCAAGTAAAGAAGCGGTCCTTGTCTATGTTGCTGACGCCATCTCTGGGGCACGTCCCGGAGCTCGTTACGAGAATTACGATGAGTATGTGAAACGTTTACAAAAGCTTGAAGAAATTGCTAAAGCTGATCCAAAAGTAAGAGAAGCATTTGCAATTCAAGCAGGACGAGAGATCCGTGTCATTGTGCATCCAGATAAAAGTACAGACGAAGACACTGTGCTTCTCTCACATACCATTAAGGATAGAATCAAAAATGAAGTAACCTATCCTGGAACGGTTACTGTTACCGTTATTCGCGAACTGAGAGCTGTTGATATCGCAAAGTAGAAGTCATCTACTTTTCATCAACGTCAAGCGATATAACCGGTCAACTCTCAAAGTAGAAACACAAAGGAATTCTTCTATGAGGCTGTATATTGTTCGGCATGGAGAAAGTGAAGGCAACTTCTATCAACGTCATCAAACAGATGCTGAAAAGCTTACAAAGCATGGAATAAAACAAGCAAAGAAAGTAGCTAAGCGTTTTGCACATACCAAAGTTGATCAGATTATTAGTAGCACTACTGTTCGAACGCAGCAAACAGCTCATGAAATTGCGGAAGTAACAAAAGCTCCTATCATTCTTGACTCTCGCTTTAAGGAACTTCACGGCCCATCTCAAATTCAAGGACTTCAGCATACAGATGCGTTTGCGAAAAAAGTAAAGCGAATAATTGAAAAGAATAAAGATAACCCTGATTTTCACTACGGTAACGAGGAAAATTATTTTGACTTTATTAAACGCGTTTCCGAAGGCTTTTTCGATTTAGAAAAATATATTGATAAAGAAAATATCGTAGTTGTTGCGCATGGACATGTGCTCCGAGTGTTATTCGGTCTTATTATTTTTGGAGTGGAATTTTCTTCAAGAGAATTTGATTTGATGATGAGGCGGATTATTACGAATAATACAGGTATCACCGTATGCGAATTCACACCTGAATTTGGATGGAAACTTATCACGTACAACGATAATGCGCATTTATTAGAATAAATCTATGAAAACAACCTGGGATTTTTCACTTTTCTACGATTCGATTGATGATGGACGAATTGAAAGTGATATCTCTCATTTTGAGCAACGAATTTTTGAATTTGAAAAGGATTGGAAAGAGATAACAGACTTTTCAAAACCACAACAATTAATACATGCATTGAATGCATATGAATCTGTTTGGATTGATGGAAAAGGGCTGAAGCCTCTCCTTTTTTTCCACTATCATGTAGCCGTTGATAGCTCAAATACCACTATTCATGCGAAGCTATCATTGCTTATGCAGCGATTAACTGCTGCAGAAAATAGATTGCTCTTCTTTCCACTCCGTCTAGGGAAAATTGCAGAAAAAGATCAAAAGAAACTTCTTTCTGATGAGCAGTTGAAGAAATATCACTATTATTTGGAAAGAACTTTTTTAACAGCTAAGCATGATTTATCTGAAGAAGAAGAAAAAATTTCCAATTTACTTTCTCTTCCTTCATATGCTTTGTGGACGCAAGGGGTAGAAAAAGCTCTAAATAGTAGGACGATCCATTTTGAGGGGACAGATATACCTTTGTCTGAAGCGCAAAATAAAATTCCAAAATTGCCAACAAAGCAACGGCGATCGCTTCACATTGCTGTTCTACAGAAAGCTGCAGAAGTAGGTGAGTTTTCCGAAAGTGAAATCAATGCGATTGTCACACGCAAAAAACTAGAAGATGAACTGCGATCGTTTTCAAAACCGTATGAATCTAGAGTCATTTCAGCACAAAATGAAATTGAAACGATAGAGCGTTTGGTAGATGTGGTTACCAAGGCTTTCCCTCTAGCTCACAAGTTTTATGCTTTGAAAGCAAAACTTTTGCAGCTTCCTCATCTCTCGTATGCAGATAGAGCGGCTCAGGTTGGAAAAATTGAACGGTCATATACATTTGATGAATCATATCGAATTATTCGGAAAACGTTTGATTCTTTAGACCCTCAGTTTGGAAATATATTGGAGCGAATGGTTGAAAATGGACAGATTGACGTTTTCCCTAAAAAAGGGAAGCAAGGTGGGGCTTTTTGTTCACATGGCACAAATACTCCAACGGTTGTATTACTCAATCATGTGAATACCTTTGAGAGTGTCACAACATTTGCGCATGAAATGGGACATGCAATTCATTCTGAGCTTTCCAAATCTCAACCGGTTTTATATCAAGACTATTCGTTGGCAACAGCAGAGACTGCAAGTACTTTCTTTGAACATGCTGTTTTTGAAGAATTAATAAAAGACTTTAAGGAAGAAGAAAAGATAATAGCTTTGCATGACAAACTCACTGACGATGTAAATACAATCTTTCGACAAATCGCAGTTTTTAACTTTGAATTAGAACTGCATACTCAGACACGAGAAAAAGGCTTTATAAGCAAAGAAGATATTGCTTCACTATTAAATCATCATATGATGACATACTTAGGTCCCAAGTTTAAACTGACGCCACTGGATGGAAATTTCTTTATTGTGTGGCCACATCTTCGCAACTTCTTCTATGTGTATACCTATGCCTTTGGACAACTTGTCAGTCAAGCTTTATATGCACATGTTCGTGAAGATAAAAGATTTATTTCAAAAGTAACACAGTTTTTAAAAGCAGGTGGAAGCAATACTCCTGAAAATATCTTTTCTTCAATTGGCATCGATGTGCAGGATCCGCAATTCTTTCAAAGTGGCCTGGAGACAATTGAGATTGAGATAGAACAACTGCGCAAATTAGTGGCCAATGATACTTGAACTAAAGGCAAGTAATTCTTTGTTTTATAGGCTCTTTGTAGTTTCGAAAGTGTCTGATAAAGCCTTCATCACATGAAAGTCTTCCTAATGTTCCTGCAAAGAAGAGCCTAGGAGCTTAAATAGATCTTCAGAAAGAAGCATTCCAAAGAATGGAAGGAAAAGAAATTGTGACTACTGTTTACGTCAATGGAGAAAGAAGAAATTCTCCAATTCTTAAACAAGTTATCGGGAAACAGGAACGGTTACTTATTCACATCGCTACACAAAGTGGTGCTAATCGAATTGAAAATGATCATCATCTACAAGAAGAATTTGCACGAGTGGGCTCTAATTCAGCCGAATACGATGAAGGAAAAATTAGGATCGAAAAATGCGGCAGTCAGGGAAAAAGATCCTTTTGGCAACGTCTTAAGATAGCTATCGAAAATTAATCTTTCTTCGTTGCGCTGTGCAAAATACCCCCGATAATAGAGAGCAGGAGTGAGAAGAGTAGAGCGTTTAAAAATCCACCGACAGTAAAACCTGCTACTAATGAGTCAACAAGCAAAATCATGAGTGCATTAATAACAAAGGTAAACAAACCTAAAGTTATGATGGTCAGTGGTAACGTAAAGAGAATGAGGATTGGCTTGATCACGGCATTCACAACTGCCAGCCATAACGCTACAACAATTGCACTTCCATAGTTTTCTACATGAGCACCAGGGAGAATATAAGCTGCCAAGAATACAGCAATTGCTTGGACGAGAACGTGAATGATAATTTTCATACGTACAGTATACACTTCTTTCTGTCCCTAGTACTTCCTGGTACCATAAAAACATGGGAAACGGTTTCTTCGTTGTAATACTAGTTGTAAGTCTTTTTTTTCTTTTGCTCTCAGCTGAAGGATTGGTAACAAGTGCAAAAATTCTAGCCAAAAGACTGGGAATTTCAGAGCTACTAATTTCATTAACTGTAGTCGCGATTGGTACTTCTTTACCGGAACTTGTGGTTGCGATCGTATCAATACTTCGCGGAGATGTGGCGCTTACAATGGGAAATATTGTGGGAAGTAATATCATTAATGGTTCCCTTATATTTGGAATAGCAATTCTTTCAGGGAACTTACGCATCGGCACGCAGAAGACTCAGCGAAATGCAATCGTGTTAATGATCCTTACAGCTTTATTTGTCAGCATTCGTGGCAGCTCAATTTTTCCATTTGTGCAAGGACTCCTTCTTGTGGTTATCGCATTCATGATTGGATCTTACCAACATGAGCTTGCCAAAACAGAGAAAAAGATAGAAAAGAAATTTAAGGAACTACGACCACATCACAAAATGTTACATAGAGCCCACAACTCTCATGTTTTTTTTGTTATAGCTTTCTGTTTGGTGGGGCTTGCCATCGCGGGTACTTTCTTTGTTCGCTCCTTAGAAGAGATAGCTATAATGTTGTCTCTTTCTAACAGAATTGTAGGATTGACGATCTCTGCAATCTCAACCACTCTTCCAGAATTGCTTACTACTGTAGTTGCTATGCGAAAGAAAGAAGTAAAAATAGCAATTGGAAATATACTAGGAAGTAATATTTACAACCTGTCATTAATTGGTGGGGTTATTTCTTTTTACCCAAATCAGCATATTCTTTCCCCAGTTGACATTGGATTTTTACTGCTCTCTACATTCATACTGGTTAGTGTGGTCCGTATGTGGAGCGGGAAGGTTGTGCCACATTGGATAGGGAAAATGTGCATCGTTTTGTTTGTCTTCTTCATAGTTTCATCTTTTTTGTTATAGATTTTCTTACAATATCTTGCGTACACCATTGCTTAAGCGTAGAGTATGAATAGACACGCTTTTCTTGACATAAAGGAGTTTTATGAGACGAATTGAACGTTTTTTACTAAGCATATTCGTAGGTATTGTTACATTTACTGTCCTGAGTACCTCGGTGCAGGCATTTACCTTTGAAGCTAAAGAGAATTCAGTTATTTCATCTGATCAAGTAATCTCAGGGTCGTTGTTTATTGCAGGAGATAATGTCTCAGTTGAAGGTATTGTCGACGGTGACCTTTTTTGTGCTGGAAAGAACGTTACCATCACTGGAGAAGTTAGAGGAGATGTGTTGTGTGCTGGACAAAATGTCACTATTGAAGGTGTCGTTGAAGGGAATATTCGAAGTGCCGGACAAAACATCCGAGTTGGAGGTGACACTGGGAAAAATATTACGATTGCAGGACAAACAATTACAATTGACGACGATGCAGTGATTGCAGGGGAAATTGTTTCATTCTCACAAAATTTAGATATGAATGGAGCAGTCGGCAAAAGCTTACTTGCAAGTGGGGAAAATGTGAATATTAATGGAATGGTCAACGAAAGCGTGCGTGTCCAAGCAAACAACTTGACATTTGGAAGCTTGTCACAGGTGAAGGGGCAGACAGAAGTAGTGAGTTTGAACGCCCCACAAATCAACGATGGTGCTCAAGTTGGAGAAGTAAAACATGAAGTTCCAACAAAGGAAGATAAAAAAATATCTACCCGAAGGAATAGGAATCCTCAATCATATATTGGAAAGGTGCTGGGTGGCACAATCCTTATGTGGATTGGAGGATTCATTCTCGTGAAACTTTTTCCTGCATTTGTACAGAAAGTTCAGTCAATGATCTTGTCGATGACAGGAAGAACCGCACTCTGGGGGGCGGGCATACTTTTTGTGACACCATTTCTAGTCCTGATTAGCTTCATTACAATAATCGGAATTCCAATTGCACTCACACTCTTTTTAGCATGGATTATCGTTTTAATTGTGAGTTCTACTTTTACTGCGCTTGCGGTCGGGAAAATAGTTTTACGTCAGTTAAAACAAGAGCCTGACTCACTGCTTCGATCACTCTTAATTGGAGCCCCAGTTGTAGTAGCTGTAACGTCACTCCCGATGATAGGGGGGATATTCGGCTTTCTGAGTGCTCTAGTCGGATCAGGCGCCTTCGTACGCGCAATTGTTCGTAAAAAATAGTGGTTCTTGCTTACGCAAATAATTGTTCAAAGAACGCTTGTTTGATCCGTTCATTTACTCTGATTCTACGAAGAGAGCTTGGAAAATACGGGTATCCGTATAGAACATCAGTTCCTAGAGGAAGTAAAACAACTGCTGCTACCGTGAGAAGATCCTCTTCTCCCAGAATCTCAACGACTGTATTTTTATTCTGCAACGAACGAGTCATCAAATAATAAGAAGATTGCTTGGAAATGATTCCCGCAGGATTTTCTATCTTCCCCTGGTCTATTGTGTAAAAACTGGGAATTTCAAAAGAGAAAGGTTCTCGTTTCGTTTTTTTATCGATAAATGCTGTATGAAAAGGGATTGAGTTGGCAATACAGTACTGCGTGACCATGTCTCCAACAACAATCTTTTTATTCTTGAATTCCCGTAATTTTCGAGCACCGAGGGCTCTTCCAAAGGGTCGTTTAAAAAAGGCCTTCGCACTATCGGGTAAAATAACATCTTTTGTAAAATGGTGAGAATAATGCAGTCCGTTTCTGCTTATTTCACCTAAACGAATATTGGTGGATGAAATAGGTTGTCCAGCTTCATCCATCCGAAGCGAACAGATTTCAATTTGAAGTGAAGGAAGACCCCTTTGTAATCGTTCCTCATTTATCTTTTTGGCTCCTCGCTTCGAATGGTCGGTTACCAAGATGGCCTCTAATGTTGTGTCAATAAGAGTCGTTCCAAAAATATCAGAAATGGGAATGATTCGAAGATCTTTTTGTCGGTGTAATTTTTGTGCGAATTCAATGACCGCACGCTTCCTAAGTGCATACGGCTGAATTTGATCTGGCAAAACCTTATCCTTGTTCATTGATGCCTTTGTAAGGCCTACAGTAACCTTCGATCCAATTCGGAAAGCGGCTTGTAGAAGGTCTTCATGACCAGCATGTAAATGGTCAAATGTGCCACCTAGCACAATATGTGAATACATAGGA
>CAZNKS010000019.1:0-16782 GCA_964574065.1 uncultured Pseudomonadales bacterium
GTAAAAAATAACATTAGAATAAGTTCAAAAGAGGGCATTGCAGAGTAAAAAAAGAGCTGAGTCGTTTGATGAGACTAGGGAACGTTTTTGTTTGATCAAAGAGTATGATTGGTTCTTTTTTCTTATATCGCTTTTTGCCTGGTCTATTTTGTAAATGGAAGCGGGAAAGCTTCGTATGAAAGAAGAGATAAATAGTTTTCCTTGTGCCATTTCTATTTTTTTGATATACACGTCGATAGAGCTGTATTTGACGTAAAAGGGTAGAGCGAAATATTTTGAATAGGTGTTTTGTTATGGAGAGGGATTTCAGAATTATAGTGACAGTTATAACAACCACTGCTAAAAGTGCATAATAAAGCGGAATTCCAACGATTTTGAATAGTGTTTTTGTCCTGTTTGCCAGACTGAAATGTACCATGTTGTGGCTGATACTAGCAAACAAAAATAGGGTTGGAAATGGGGAATTTAATCCTTGTTATGGGTTCTTTCAAAAGAGACGAGAAAGAGGATCAAAAAGTACGTGTTCTTATAATTGACTATCTATGACATTCCAATAATCGTTCGAATCGCCTTCATACCCTAATGCCCAAATTGCAATCCCACCAAATCCAGCATTTTTTACCAGATCCAGTTTATAACGCAAAGATTGAGGGTCATCATAGTAAATCCGCTGTGTTTTTCCATTTTCTTCATATTGAAGATATGGTGAAAATGCAATTTCATCCCAGAAGACTTTTACTTTTCCTGTACTTAATATATCTTTTACACGTTTATAACTTGCAGTAGCCCCTGTTTTGGGAAGTGTAAAAGATTGTGGATCGTCAGCATCTTCTACAGACCATTCGTATCCATAAAAAGGAATACCCAGAAGAATCTTGTGTGTTTCAATATCTTCCGCTATCTTCTTCATATCCTCCATGATATCGGATTCCCACTTACCGATCGCTTTCCCATAGAGTGGTGAAACAGGGCCACTTCGGGGGGAAGAGCGCCTGTGATAGTCGTAAGCCATGACTATCACATAATCGACTTGGGTAGAAATTTTCTTTATACTTGTGAGTCGCTGAATTTGACCCGAGTCTCCGTATACTGCAATGGTGAGCAAGTATTTTGGATTTTTTTGTTTGATTATTTGTTTTAGGGAAGTAAGAAGTGCCACTAAATCATCTTGCAACTCATCGGTCACGGAACCGTTATATTCAATATCGACGTTTATACCTTCCACAGGATAGGTAGAAAGAATTTGCGAGACGTTAGCAATGAGTCGTGCATGGGCTTGTCTATTATGGACAAAAAGAGGGATCTCTTCTTGATCCATCATCGAAAGAGTTAACTCTAATTTCTGATTTCTAAGCATTTGGGCTCGGAGTATGTCTAAATATCCATTTTCATATAGCCGATATCCTTGATCCTGTTTTGCCTTAGGGATTCCTAGTAAAGAGCCATCTTTTTGGATGGTTAAACTGAAATATGAAACATGCGTAAGAGCAGGATGAAACTGCACAGAATTTCTGTTCCAGTAAGGCAAGTATCCATACACAACAGGATTACTGACAGGTTTGATAAGCGATTCAGAAGTAGAAACCTGGCTTTGCGGTTGTGAGAAAAGCGTTTGTTTTGAGGTCTTTAAGCTTTGAGTATACAAAACAAAGAATGTCCCTACTGCGAAAAGACAAGCAGTAACAATGAGAACAAAGAGAGGGTTTCGTGCTTTCATGACTAATTATTTATTTTTTTCTTTCCTACAGGAACAATAGTTCTCTCATAGGCTGGTGTCCCGCTTTCGGTACTAACAGCCCTATTACAGTCAAGACAGAATTCGAAGACAAAGGGATCCGTTAAGAAGAGTCTTTTTTCTAAGAGCAGACCATCACTTGGATCACCTTCTTTTGGTGGCAATCCTGTTGTTGGCGATATCCATGTATCTTTGGCTACACTTTCCACTTCTCTGGGTACCGTTTCTTTCCAGAAAAACTCAGATCTTGTTGTACATGGTGAAGTTGAATTAGGTATTAATCCGGAAAGTGTGCATACATTTTCGCTGACCACATCCTCTGGTTTCTCTGGCCATTCCTCTTTTTTTCCTTTTAAAAGTTCTTTCATGATTCCATTCCATATTGGAGCAGCACCAGTTACACCAGAAACGAGAGAACGATTCATTGGGCTGTTATCGTTATTACCGACCCATACTGCGGTCAGCAGTGAAGGGGTATATCCAATTGTCCAGTTATCACGAAGGTCATTGGTCGTTCCAGTTTTCACTGAAACAATCTGTCTTGGAATAACGAGTTGGGAACTTGGACCAAATGCACCAATGCGTGCGTTATTATCAAGTAAAATGTGGGAGATAAGATACGCGTTTGCGCGATGGAGAACGCGTTCCACAGGCAAGGACCAATCAAATTTTGCGGAAGGAGATGCATTCTCTGCATTGGTATCATCAACAAGGTTGGCAATCTCCGATGGTGTGTGTTCCTCTAACACTTTACCGGTATAGTCTTCTACTTTGAGAATTGGATTAAGATTCACTCGAACCCCTTGATTAGCTAGAGTTCCATAGGCTGTTGCCAAGTCAAGCATCGTCACTTCGCCACCTCCAAGAGTAAGTGAAAGACCATACCGACTTGGGTCCTTCCATGTCTTAATTCCCATTGCTGATGCGGTAGCGATAAAATTATCCACGCCATTTAAAGCTAACGTTTTAACCGCAATGATGTTGTTAGAGTTTCCAAGTGCAAAGCGTGTTTGTGTTGGTCCTTTAAAAGAGCCATCATAGTTCTTTGGACAGTAGAGTGGCTGTCCATCGACTTGAAAACAGGTGGGAATGTCCAACATCATAGTAGATGGGGTGATCTTTCCCAGTTCCATAGCGGTCACATAGTTTAAAGGTTTAATCGAGGAACCAGGTTGCCGCTCACGGATAGTAACGTTTACTTGGCCATCAGCGCTCGCATCAAAGTAGTTTTTACTTCCAACCATCGCAAGAATTTCACCCGTCTTAGGATTGGTAACTAACGCTGCGCCATTTCCGACTTTGTAGCGCTTTAATTTATCTATTTCTGCCGATACTGTTGCTTGAGCTTTCTCCTGAATTGACAGGTCTAAGGTTGTGGTGACCCGTAAACCACCCTGTTCAACAACAGAAGCTGAGTATTTATCCTCAAGCATGTCCTTCACATAAAAAACAAAGTGCGGAGCCTTAATATTTATTTTATCCGTTGCAAATTTTAATTCTTGTTTTGCAGCTTCTTCAGATTTTTCTTTCGTAATATATTTTTCCTCGACCATACGGCGCAAAACTTCTTTTTGCCGAGCTGTCCCGCGCTCGGGTTTGCTCCCAAAAGGAGAATATGCGCTAGGTGCTTGTGGGAGACCTGCAAGTAAAGCCGCTTCAGCAACACTTAAATCCTTTGCGGATTTATTAAAATAGGTTTTTGATGCGGATTCTATTCCGTATGCAGTTCCACCGTACGGAATATGATTAAGGTACATTTCTAAGATTTCATCTTTTGTGTATAGGGCTTCAGTCATTACAGTCAGCACAGCTTCTTTTGCCTTACGAGACAGCGTGCGTTTTCGAGTGAGCAGTGTAGTCTTCACTAACTGTTGTGTAATAGTAGATCCTCCTTGAAGTTGTTGTTTAAAAATGATGTTTCGTAGAGCTCGAACAATTCCTTCAAAATCAAATCCAAAGTGCTTATAAAATCGCTGATCTTCTATTGCAATCGATGCTTGATACACATATGGCGGGAGGTCCTTTAATTTAATAGGAGTTCTGTTTTGATCCGCATAGATTTCATACAGAATATTCCCATTTCGGTCAAAAATCTTGCTGCTAACGGGGTACGCATTTTCACGAAGCTTTGTAGGTGAGGGCAGGTCTTTAAAAAAGAGAACAATAAGAGTTAAAACAATACCAATAGATAAGACTATGAAAGAAAAGAGAAGGAACTGCCAGGACAGTATTTTTTGCTTCAGTGATCTCTTCGTTGAAGATTTTCTTCTTTTTAAAAGTGAAAAAAACGGAAGAGAAAAACGTTTCTTCTTCACTTCAGGCTCTTTTTCAGGTTCAAAACTTTCTGCTCCTAAGGACGGCAGTGACGACAAAAGAGAATTATTCTCTCCTATTTCTTCTGCTCGTTTTGGAACAGTCCGTCTGGAATGATGACTCGGTTTTTGCTGTTGTTTTCGCTTCTTGTGCATGAGGGAATATTGTATCACTAAAGAGATTTACCTGGCGAAGAATATTTCTGTTCCCGTGAACACATAGACATGCTTTAATAAAACAATGATTTCAGATTTTGACTTCGAAAGTCACGCATGGTTCTCTCTGTTGAACGAACATGGCAAACGCTTGATTCAGCTGTCCGAACAACTGTATGAAAGAGAAGAACGGATGCATTCTGCTTACGCAAGTTACTCTTTTGTTGTTTTTCCGATGGCTAAAGCCTATGAAGGATTCCTAAAGACCTATCTTCATAAAGTTGGAATTTTACCAAGACCTGGATACAACGAGTATAAGTTTCGGATTGGCAGAGCACTGAATCCTGATATTTCTCCACAGCACAAAGATGAATGGTGGCTTTTTGATGACTTAGAGCAGGTGTGTTCACAAAAGGTAGCCAGAGACATGTGGAATGCTTGGGTGCAGTGCCGAAACAAACTTTTTCATTTTTATTTTGATGATGAAGTTCCGCTTTTACTCCCAGGTGCAAAAAAGAAGCTACAACAAATGAGTGATGCCATGGATCAAGCAATGGAATGTTTTGTAGAAAGGAAAGGAATCTCTTGAAAAGGAACGCTTTTTGAGGGATGATGCAGGCCAACACTAGAAAGTGAGCTACTATGGGTGCACTCTATGCATATAAGAATGTAACAATTTCAGGTCTCCCGGGTGGGGGATCCACCACTCTTCTCAAGCTTTTAAGAGAACATCTTGAATTTGATGGCTGGCGAGGTTTCTCAGGTGGTGAGTTTATGCGGCAGTATGCATTGGAACATGGGAGTTTTGAGGAGCAGAAAGGCTTACACCATGATAGTTCTCACTACAGTGATGATTTTGATCGTCAGGTAGATATGGAGATGCGTAATAAATTGGCTACACAAGACCGCTGGATTATTGAGTCTTGGCTTTCAGGTTTCCTCGCACAGGGAGTTCCAAATGTTCTAAAGGTTCTTGTGTATTGTAGTGATGACGCCATTCGCATAGATCGTATTGTGAATCGAGATAGGGTAACTGTGGGTGACGCAAAAGCAAATATTACCAAACGATACAACCAGAATCTGACTAAATGGAGTCGAATGTACAAACAAGAGTGGCTGCAGTGGGTAGTCGATCGTAAGCTAGCTCTAGCTGATGAACCCATTAACTTTTGGAAACCAAATCTGTATGATGTTGTTATAGATACATATAGCACGAACCGTGAGCAAACCTTGGAAAAGGTCCTATCAGCACTAAAAGGAGAATCATGAGTGAGGATGAATCACTCACACCCGAGAAACTATCTTCCAAAAAATTGGAAGTGTTTTTCATTTCCCTCATTTCCTTTAGCTTTCTTACGTTGCTTCTATACCGAGCTTTTGTTACCCAACCCATTTGGTTTGACGAAATTTTTTTCAAAGCCATCATTTTTGGTGGGCCGCTCTGGTTATTCGCTTGGAAGTCTGGGGAAAACCCAACATTTTTTGGTTTTGAACGAAGAAGATTTTGGTTAGGCGTTTTTAACGGTCTGGCCGTGGGAGGAATATTTGGATTTATTGGACTCCTTTCGAGCACTGTCGAGAAAGGGAAAGTATTAATCCCGTATCTTTTTTCAAGCTCTAACTTTTGGCAGACTTTTGGTCTAGCATTTGTCACTGCTTGGTGGGAATCATTGTTCTTTTATGGACTCTGCTTATCGTTTCTTGAAAAAAGACTGAAGAATGAGTGGCAGTCTTGTGCGATTGCAACACTCATTTTTCTTTTATTCCATGCTCCGGTTCTCGTTTTTCGCTCTGGTTTCGTTGCCGCAAGCGAGTCACTTCTTCTCTTAGCCTTTTTTGCGTTCGGGCAGGCAATCTTGTATCTACGAACACGAAGCATCTCTTCGGTCGTTGTGAGCCATGCATTCTGGGGGATGTCTCTTTTAGTCTACGGGGCAAATTAAACACACTCGATTCTTTTTCCTTTTCTTTCTAATTTACTTCAAGTGCGTTAAGATACAGTGGCATGATCATATCTTTGGATTAAAACGTATTGTTGTTTACTATTCTTGAGAAAGGATCTCTATGAGCAAGTTGCGTATTATCCCTTTAGGTGGGATGGGGAATGTCACAAAAAACATGTTTGCGTATGAGTATGAGAATGAAATTCTCTTAGTCGACTGTGGAATTGGTTTTCCAGAAAGCTCGATGCTTGGTGTTGATGTCTTAATTCCTGACATTTCATATGTAACGAAACGAATTGAGCAAGGTGCAAGGGTTGTCGGTATGTGTTTGACACATGGTCACGACGATCATATCGCTGCATTACCATACATCATCCCCCAACTTCCCGATTTTCCAATTTTTGGAGCAGAGTTAACTGCAGCTTTTGCGATGGCCCGAATGGAAGATGGAAGTGTCAGTAAAGAAGTTCACGTTGCACCATACAAAAAACAGCTTGATTTTGGGACCTTCAGAGTAGAGTTTATTCATGTAACTCACTCTGTCCCACACACGTGTCATCTTGCAATTGATACTCCTGAAGGTGTTGTGTACCACGGATCTGATTTTAAGTTTGACTTGACCCCTGTAGATGGGAAAATGCCAGATTTTGGATCAATTGCTGCAGCAGGTGAGCGTGGAGTGTTGTGTTTGCTTTCAGACTGTCTTCGCGTGGAGCGAACCGCATGGGCACCTTCAGAACACATTTTATATGATACGTTCGTGCGAGAACTGGCAGACTGTAGAGGAAAATATATTGTCACATTAATGTCATCAAATCTCCATCGTATTCAACTATTGGCACGAGTAGCAGAAGAATTTGGAAAAAAGCTTGTTTTTATTGGTCGATCTGTAGAGCAAAACGTTGAGATTGCCCAACGCTTAGGCGTTCTCTCCATACCAAAACACCTCATTGTGCACAAAAAGAAAATGGAGGACTACAAAGATCGAGATCTCATTGTTGTAGTTGCTGGGAGTCAAGGACAACCGGGAAGCTCACTCGTACGAGCAATCTGGGGAGAGCATCCATTACTCGAGGTAAAACCCACAGATAAAGTAGTCTTTGCAACAGAGCCAATCCCAGGGAATGAAACAAATGTGTACGAAGGAATTGATGAGCTTTCACGGAACAGAATCGATGTTGCCTACTCAGATGTTGATACAGGGCTGCACACCAGTGGACACGCCGGGGCTACTGAACAACAACTCTTAATTGCGCTTACCAAACCAAAATATCTACTTCCAATTGGGGGAAGTGATAGGCATCGAGTTGAGTATGAACGACTGGCTGAAAAAATGGGATATACAGGGAAGGATGTCCTTCTCCCGATCGATGGACAGGTGATTGAATTGGAATACGGACAAGCGCGTTTCGGGGAAACTCTTTCTTTGAAATCATTGATGGTAGATGGACTAGGAATCGGTGATGTCGGAAATATTGTTCTTTCTGACCGCAAACAAATGGCCGAAGAGGGAATGGTTGTGGTATTAATTCCAAAGACCGCAGACAGTTTTGATATAGAAAATATAAAAATAGTTTCCAGAGGTTTTGTATTCATGCGGCAAGCAGATGAAGTAGTTTTTGCAATCAAAGATGAAACTGCAAAAGTGCTTGCTGAAAATGGTGAGGAATCAGAAATGAAACGACGGATCGAAAAACGCCTTGCCAAGCGAATGAATGAAGTAATTGGAAGAACGCCATTAATCCTTCCTGTATTTTTGTGATGAAAAAGGTTGTTTTCTCATTACTTGACACACCAGCTTTTGGTGGAGCTGAGCAGTATTTGTATACCGCTCTTTCTTTTCTTGCCGAAAGTGGGTATGCAATTGTTTTGGCAACCAATAACAAAGATGTACAGGGAGAAATGGAGAAGCGTGTAAAAACAGATAAGCTTACAGAATTCAAAATAATTAATTTACCCTACCGTCTTGATGCAATAGGCAATTGGAAAGGTCTTGTTAAATATTTTATCGGGCTACCACAAGCCACTTTTTGGTTCATTCTGGCCTTAATTAAGCTTCGAAAAAATGGAGATGTCATCTGTTTTTTCCCTGGATTTACAGATCGCCTTTCGTTTTCACCAATAGTACATATGTTTCATGTACCTCTCATTTGGCTCGAATATGGGCCTCTGGAACCAACATTTGCACGAAACCATGGTTTTCCAAAACTGTTGTATTTTATGGTGAAGAATTTACCTGATCGAATAATTACCATATCCCAACACACTAAAAAGTCATTGATTCAAGCAGGAAGAATTGATCGTCATACAATTTCAATTGTATATCCAGGCGTAAAAACATACTCTACAGCTCAATTGCATTCGCTTCGAAAACAGGGACGCAATTTGCTTCATAGTATCGGTAGGAAGGATTTTCGAGTCGTTGTGACAGTTGCGAGGCTTGCGCAGGAGAAGGAAATTGATTTATTGCTACAAGCATGGAAGCTTTATATTCAGAGTTCGAAGAGTAAATGTCTCTTACTCATTATTGGAGATGGTCCTGAAAAAGAAAAGCTTGTACAGTTGGCATGTTCTCTTGGTGTAGAAAAGTCAGTGTATTTCACAGGATTTATTTCAACTATCGAAAAAGAAAAGTGGCTAAGTTGTGCTAATCTATTTATTTTTCCAAGCCAATGGGAATTAGAGGGCTTTGGAATGACTATAGTTGAGGCCATAGCTTTGGGAGTTCCGGTTATTTCTTCTGGATCTGGTCCGCAGAAAGAGATTGTCATAGAGGGGGTAAATGGACTCATTTTTCGCCCACATACGGCTGACGCACTCGCTTTGAAGATAACTGAGTTTTTTTCCCAGACAACCACTTTCTCGATTGAATCTAAAAAACTCCTGGAGCATTCATTTACTCTCAATGTAATGAAGAAAAGACTGGTATCTATTTTTTCTGACACAGTCCAATCATCACGGCATTAGCATTTGGATATGGTGAGTTGTAGTTCTTGTTTTTTACCCGTGACCAATTTGTTTCGATCCATTCATTCGAAAAACCAGTCCTCCTCTCAATAAACCAAGAGGAGGTGAGAGACAATTTTTTCTTGGCAATAAGCCTATCCAGATCAGTATTGAGTCCAAGTGGAACTGAAAAATAGAGTTTTCCATTTTTCTTAAGGAGTGTTTGCAAGTGTTGAATAGCCGTACGAACTTTATCCTTTTGGTACGAGGTTTCATGCCAACCAACATGCTCAAGAGTGGAAATTGCAATAATTAAGTCATATTTATTTTTAGGAGAGAACGTTACAACATCTTCATTAATAACTCCTTGTGACTGTTCATATTTATCAAGAATTTCATGAGAAACTGACACATAATGAGAGAGTACGTTTCCGACTTCAAGAACTTTCTTCGTATGTGCTTTGCGTAAAATTTTTAGGAAGATTGGAATTTCTATGGCACGCTCATTTTTCCAGGTGAAGTTATACCAATGATGAAAATACGAATAGGTTTCCCCTTGGAAATAGAATGTTTTATTATGAAAAAAAATTGTATAGATATGGAAAGAAAGAGGATCGAGGATCCACTTTCGAAACCTTGCCCATACAATGTACCATAATCCTTGTTTCTTAAACTCCATACCAAGTTGCTCAAGGAAGGAGTATTTTTTTTGTAGGTATACACTCATTTCGTTTTTTTTCTCTCCATATCTACTGCCCAAAGAATTCTTTGAGCCTTAAACACTGTAGAAGTAAGGACAATCAATAGTGCTACAGCTGCGAAAAGTAAAAATACTGGCAACGCTTGTAGTCCTGCAAAAAATACAATTACTGTACCCATAATGGTGAGGGCTTTTACTTCTGTGGGTCCAAATTTGCGATAATTTTTCTCAGATTTTCCAGTGGCAGCATGCATAAGAAACGACTGAACCATTAATCCACCATATCCAAAAAAAATCAGTAATGAGGGAATTGCCATATTTGGCATCGCAATTGTAAAACATAAACATAAAGAGCCCATAAATACGAAGTCTACAAATTTATCCATGTAGTAACCCCACAATTCGAGACCAGTATTACGATATCGTCCGACTGCTCCATCAAGCAAATCAGTGCAATGTTGAAGCAAAATAGAAAGACTTAGCAGCAGAATATATGAAGAAGAGAATCGAAGGAGCCAGCCAACGTAGAGGTTGAGAAGTGCTAAGAATATCGTAAACAGGGTTAAGTGATGCGTCTCAATAAAGTGAGGAACTTTGGGAGGTAGTATTTTGACGAACAGCACATCAAATCCCCCTAAAATCGTATTGTAATCTGCTTTTGCACCGTCAAATTTCAATTTCATAGTCGCTATAATTTCTATGCTTTCGCACTACGTTCTTATATATATTACTTTTGTCTATATAGTGAGACAGAAACGGGCTTTCATAGGCATAAGCGATCATATTCATGAAAGAAGGCAATGTAAGTGATATGACCGTCCTCTCCAACAGATTGCTTTTTCCTGGCGATACCTTTTGAGAATAAGAAGAGAGGTGGAGAGGAAAGTGTCGTGTGACTTTTCTATAAGTGGTAAGATCCAGTACGTGCCATATTCCCCGGGTAGTAAATTCTGTTAATTTTATACAAGGACTGTACCCAATCTGGTCAACTTCTGTAAAGATTGCTTCCAAATCTTCTTGCGTAAAAGAAGGTTCATATCCGATTCCTTCCTTATAGGAAACAACAAAAGTGGGTTTCTTTGTGGAATGCACAAGATTCTTTAGGTGAGTATTATCTTCTGATGGTTGGGAGGGTAGTGAATGATTCTCTATCAAAAAATAATCAAGGCTTTTTTGAAGAGACGGCAAACTGTATCCGTAAAAAAGAACATCATTTCGAAGTATGGGGTCATATAAGTTTATTCCAAATTCTTTTTTTGCCTGCCTGGCTATTTGCGAAAGCGTTTGAATAAAGTCATCTATGCTATTTGCTCGAAACCTTAAATAGTCAGTAATTACACTATCTTGCTTTGATGAGAGTGGAAGCGCATATCCATATGTATTTTCAAACTTGATTTGACAGAATTTGCAAGAACAGCCAAAAAAAGGAAGATAATCACTGCGAATAAAGAAGGGAGGAGAGCCAAATAGTATGTTGTCTACAAATACACCATCAACATCTTCTTTGCATGCTTGTTTCACACGTTCTTGTACAAATGATTGTGCTGAAGGGTTATTTGGACAAATAAATGATCTGCCTTTTGAATAGGGAAGGCGGTTTCCAGAAAGGTCTTGACAGAAAAAGGTTTCATTTTCAAATTCTTTTGTTACTACATTTAACCCTTGTACATACGCATGGGTTCGTATCCCAAGTTTTTGAAAATTAGGAAGTCGTTTTCGCAAAAAGGCGTAATCTTCTTTTTCTGTTTTTTGAGAGAACCCCCAAGAATATGTTACCCATGCGTCGGTAATCCCTAACAAGGATTTTGCTTGGGCAAGGTACGAATGATCGTACGCCGCTTCAAAACTTTTCACATCGACTGTAGGAGAATGATACTTGGTGTGAAGTAGCCGTACAGTTCCTGGGCCACCCCAAAGATAAGCCCCAACTCTTTGTTTTCTCATACATACTATCGTACTAAAATTGTGGATCCGAGAAGAAGTAGTATAGCGCCAAATATTGCGATTGAGAGTGTCGGCATTGTATTGCCTGCAACAGAGAGAGGTTCCTTTGTTAAAACTGGACTGTCCGCACGTGCAAGGTCTGCTGTTACAATAGAGGAATGAAAGTTGCACTTGTGCATGATTACTTACGGGAATATGGTGGAGCTGAACGCGTTCTTGAAACTTTGCATGAAATGTTTCCCACAGCACCCGTTTATGTTGCTTTTATGGATTCAGAGGCATTAGGTAAACATACTGCACGTTTTGCAAACTGGGATATCCGGGAAAGCATTGCAGCCAAAATCCCAGGAATCCATAGGCTCTATTCACCTTTACGAATTTTCTCCTCCTATTTTTTTGAGAGTTTTGATCTTTCTTCATATGATGTGATCATCTCTTCAACAAATATGTACATGGCGAAGGCGGTGTTAACAAAGCCTTCAGCTCTTCATATCTGTTATTGTCATACTCCACCCAGATCCTTATATGGATACTCCACCATGACAGACTGGAAGAAGAATATCGTTACTCGTTTTGTGGGAGAGCTTATTAATAAAAGAATGCGAGTAATTGATGCTGTTACGGCAAGGCGACCTGATATTATGATCGCAAATTCGAAGGAAACGAAAGAAAGAATTAGGCGTTTTTATTCCAGAGATTCTATCGTCGTATATCCTCCAGTTTCACTTCCTCCTACTAACGAATCGAACACACGTACAGAAGAATATTATCTGTATGCAGGTCGTCTAGCCTACGCAAAACACCCAGAGATAGCGGTACAGGCATGCACGCAGCTTCACGTGCCATTAAAAGTTGTAGGGAAGGGATCAATAGAATCAAAGCTGCACGACATAGCTGGTCCTCGTGTTGAATTTCTTGGATCAGTATCGGATACAGAGTTAGCAACACTGTATGCTAGAGCAAAAGCTGTACTCTACCCGGTAGAGGACGAAGACTTTGGGATTGTTCCCGTTGAAAGCATGCTGTACGGAACTCCGGTAATTGCGCATAACTCAGGTGGTCCGAAAGAAACGATTCTTCACAAAAAGACTGGATTCCTTTTTGATGATTTAACTGTCGAGGGATTAGTACAAGCAATGAAAGCCTATGAAGGAATCAAGTTTCAAAAGAAAGTAATCATCCACCATGCATTACAATTTTCCAAAGAAAACTTTCAAAAGCATATCCAGCAAGTAATCGATAGTGCAAGGAAATAAATATGTCTACTGTGCACACCAGGAAACAAATTTTCAAAGCCTTGGAAGCAAAATCGCTTTCTAGCCGGAACTGGTCAACTGTTATCGCTGATCATCTGACATCAAAAACTGGAAACCCTTCCTTTTTGTACTTAAATGCCTTGATATTTGTTTTGTGGATTGTCATCAATCTTGGTGTAGTTCCAGGCATTGTTCCTTTTGATCCGTATCCATTTGGATTTTTGACAATGGTAGTTTCCTTAGAAGCTATCTTCCTGTCAATTTTTGTGTTGATTTCTCAAAACCGTGCGGCGCAGATTGCAACACTTCGTGAAGAACTACATTTGCGATTAAATATCATCGCTGAGCAAGAAATTACAAAAACTCTTGAGATGTTGAAGAAAATGCACAAGAAAATGGGAATTGAAGAAATCGATCCAGATCTTGAACGAATGCTAGAAACTATTGATCCTGTACAACTCGAAAAATCGATTCAGAATCAGTTGACTCGAGCAGATAAGTCACTTGTGCGTCTATTTATTGGCGATCTCTCTGATGTTTTAAATCCCGGCGGTAAAAAAGAAAACAATAAGGAAGGAGAGGAGAAGTAAATTATGAAAATAGGCGTAATTTCGGATACCCACGATCAGGTAGAAAATATTCTCAAAGCTGTTGATATTTTAAATACAGAAAAAGTAGAACTTGTTATCCATTGTGGAGACTGGGTAGCTCCTTTCACGCTTGCTTTCTACAAGAACTTGAAAGCGCCAATCAAGGGAGTGTTTGGCAACAATGATGGAGACCGATTTTTGCACCCAGATCGAGCCCGAAAATTTGGAATTGCTATTGAATACGAGGAACGAGTCCTTTCGTTGACTTTAGATGAACGAAAAATTTTCGTCTATCACGGAGACTACGGTGAAGTGACGCAAGCACTGCTTCTTTGTGGAAAATATGATGCGGTGTTTCATGGACACACACACCAACGTGTGAATGAATATGTGGGCAAAACACTGTCATTAAATCCAGGAACCTTTATGCCAGTAACTGATGAAGAAACAAAAGGAGCAAGTTTTGCTATCTATAGCACAGAAGACAACTCTGCACGCTTTATTGACCTGTAAGTATGCCCGCAACTCATGCCTCATCATTACAACAAACATACGCTCAAATAGCAGAAGCGTATGACACAGTGACTCTTCCAAAGATTAATCTTGGAGAAATGGAGCAGTTTACTTCACTTATCAAGCCTGGCAGTGTCATACTTGACTTGGGTTGTGGCCCTGGAAGAGATGCGGCCTGGTTTGCAGCAAAGGGCTATAAACTAACCCTGTTCGATCTATCTACTGAACTATTAGCCATAGCGAAAAACCGTGTTCCAGGCGCAACAATAATTCAAGGAGATATGACAGAGCTGTCTTTTGCAGGTGAAAGCTTTGATGGAATTTGGGCGAATGCTTCACTGCTTCACTTAACGAAACAAGAGATGAGAAAAGTCCTTGCGAAACTCTTTTTAATATTGCGGGAAAATGGGGTTCTTTTTTGTTCTGTAAAAGGTGGGGAGGGAGAACATGGCATTGTCGAAGATAAATATGGAAAACCAGTAGAACGTTTTTTTTCGTTTTATAACGAAGATGAACTCTGCAAAATAATAAAAGATGCGGGCTTTTCTCTCATTTCTTCTCGAACAACTGGGTCCTCACCTCACAAGTGGGTACGAGCCTTTGCTCAAAAGCATCCTTAAATTACAGTGGACGTAGTCGCAAAAAGACCGCACTGTTTACCGGCATTGGAATATCCACTCTTAGCTCAGCAGAAGTCGTTGCTAGGTTCTTCTTTGTAGAATTCCCTCCAAAGTACTGTTGTTCTAATTCAAATGAACCCGGAGTGAGATTTTTCCATGTGACAGGGACAGTTTCAATATGCCTTCCAGCAGGATCATAGTTTGCAAGAACAGTGAAGATCTCATTTCCACTTTTGGATGCTGCTCCTTTTACCCAAGTTCCTTTTCCTAGCAGTTGAACACGATCTCCAGTAAGTCTGTCAAGAAATCGTAAAGCAGAATAGCGTGGCTTTGATTGATTTGCACTATCAATAAGGCCCCATCGGCCCCATCGTGTATTTCCAGCAGGATCTTTGCCATCCTGAATTTCAAAAACAAACGCTCGATCAATGTGGCCAGTGAGTTCTGTAGATACGGCAATAGTATGAATCGCTCCAAATTGACCGTCATAGCCAGGATCATTCTTTGAATCATGACCCCATTCTGTTATGTGAAGCTCAATGTTTTGTTTTTGGGGATATGCAGCAAGCCAGTTTCGTACAGAAGATATATCCGAACGAAAAACATCTATATCTCGATCGTATCTATGCCAGGAAAAGAAATCCAACGGTAGATTTTCATCAATGGACTGTTTAATCAAACTGTCGACCCAATTTTTATACAAGGCAGTGATTGCTGGACCACCAAACTTGTAGGGTTGGGTGGGGCGAGCATTCTTTGCACCCATGGCTGCATATCGGTACATGGTTAAGTAATTCTTATCACCATATGTCTTATAGCCACCAAACAAATCGGGTTCATTCCAAACCTCATAGTACACATTAGGGATATTCATTGTTCCACTTACATGCTCAATAGTCCTTTGAACTGTTAACTGCCAATCATTCCAGTTCTGAGGAGGAGCTGTTATGTCCCCTCCAACGGCGAGCGCAGGTGGTGTGTATGAGAGTGCAATGTAGGGAGTGGCTCCAGTTGCCCGAATGTCATTAATTATGGTTGTGAGTTTTGTAAAGTCAAAACGAAGATTTCCTCCATCTTTTTGGACGATATCATAAAAATCGTATATATGGTCGAGTCGAATATATTGCGGATTCAACGCTCGAACTTGTGAAGAAATTGGCTGTATGCGCCACTCTTTATTCTCTCCACCTTGAGCAAAATTCCTCCATGGATATTCCATCGGTCCCAATGTGGTCTGAGTATTGATTTGAATATTTGCTTCCTGACCGAGAGCTCCTATAAGAAATTGTCTGATAGTTTTAAAATGAAGGGTGCCAAATACAATTGTTAGAACTAGAAAAAAAAGCGGAAGGATTTGGAAAAGTAGATGCCTTCGTTGCTGTGTAAAATTCATATACTCATAGTATCAACTGATATCTGGGCCCGTCTATAGCTTTATTGCTTTATAAGTGTGCTACATACATTGCATGCTTGGTCGGTTTTAACAAAGTTGACGGAAACGGGAAATGCTCTACTTTCTTGGTTGGATGAGATTTCAGTTGAGAGAGCCACCATGTGTGCTTCTGAAAGTTTAAGGGAATATTCATATTTTTTGATAATAGAATATTTCCGTAGTCAAAAAATCTGGCCCAAAAAAGTTCAAGAGGATTCGAATATACATCTTCCAACAAAATTACTTTCTTTTTCGTAACCCGTATACACTCCGCTAACAGAGCTGCCGGATCAGGTGTATGGTGGAGAACAAACGAGACATAGGTGGTATCAAAATATTTGTCGGGGTATGGTATTTCCTTTCCATTATAGAGGGAGAAGCGAGGATGGTTATTCGCTATATCGATGACATCGATGCCAACAATCTCTTTTCCTGTTTGCTGCTCAAGTAATCGAGCAACTGTCATTGTCCCACATCCAAAATCAAGAATTTTTTGGGTGGATTGGACATGAGGCAATAGGACAGAAGCTATTTTTTGGCTTCTTTTGGATTCGAATTGTTGGACTAATTGTGTAATCATAGTGAATCAGAACGATAGAGATGATAGTATCAGTTTTTCAATAAATACGCAGTTG
>CAZNKS010000020.1:0-15679 GCA_964574065.1 uncultured Pseudomonadales bacterium
TGAGTTGGAACCCATTGTGTCGCACTACAGTGAGAAATATAAACTTTCTAATCCAGTCCTTTGGTTCTATTCTCCAATGTTTGTTGATATTGCACACAGACTTTCCTACAGCCGTATTGTGTACGACTGCATGGATGAACTCTCTGCTTTTGCAGGAGCACCGGCAAACTTAATTGAGAACGAACGAAAATTACTGTCTATCGCTGACGTTGTTTTCACCGGTGGTAAGTCACTCTATGAGTCAAAGAAACAAGTTCATTCCAATGTGTACTGTTTTCCAAGCTCAGTTGATACGGCTCATTTTAAGAAGTCTATTCTTTCACAAACAAAGATTCCAACTGACATGGCACACATAAAACCACCTGTTGTCGGTTTCTACGGTGTGATCGATGAACGTTTAGACTTACAGCTTTTAACGGAAGTTGCAAAGAGAAAAGCTGAAGTATCGTTTGTCATGATAGGCCCAGTCGTAAAGATTGATGAAGCGTCGTTGCCACGTCAAAAAAACATTTTTTATCTCGGACAAAAAGACTACAAGGAGCTTCCATCCTATTTGAAAGGATTTGATATCGCCATGATGCCGTTTGCGCTCAATGAAGCAACAAAGTACATAAGCCCAACTAAAACATTAGAATTTATGGCTGCAAAAAAACCCATTATTTCGACGCCCATTTACGATGTCGTCCGTGATTACAAAAATGAAGTTGCAATTGTTTCAAGTGTGGATGAGTTCTGCGCAGCGATCGATTCCTATCTATCCGAAACTTCCAGTGCTCGAAAAATTCGAGAACAACGTATGGAAGACGTTTTAAAACGATCTTCTTGGGATAGTACTGCAGCAAGAATGGAATCCATTATTCTAGACAGTCCGATTGCCTCAAAGCCTTTGCAACAACCCACCTGGGTTTACTCGTCGTAACACATACCGTTTGCACACCTTTCCTTTCGTAGTAATGCGAGCAGGCGTGATTTGTGCAAACTGAAAGGAAAATATGAGAAAAAAGTATCACATTATTTGCATCGGAGCTGGCATTTCAGGTGCAACTTTAGCGCGAAAATATGCAGAGGTTGGGAAAAACGTGCTGGTCATCGAAAAACGTGATCACATCGGTGGGAACTGCTACGATTTCTATAACGAGCATGGCATTCTAGTTTCAAAATATGGAGCGCATCTATTCCATACTAACTATGAGGATGTATGGAAATTTATCAATCGATTTGCGAACTGGTATTCCTATGAGCACCGAGTCGTTGCCCAGGTCGACGGCCAACTGGTACCTATTCCAGTCAATATCACCACAGTAAATAAACTGTTTGGGCTCACCATTGAAAATGAAACAGAGATGCAAGCCTGGCTTGATACCAATCAAGTGCAAAAAAAGACCCCAAGAAACGGAAAAGAGGCAGCGCTTGCTCGAGTAGGTCCAGTCTTATATGAGAAAATGTTTAAGCACTATACCAAAAAGCAGTGGGATAAGTATCCAGAAGAATTGGATGCATCTGTCCTGCAGCGAATTCCTGTACGAAACAACTTTGATGATCGGTATTTTAGTGACAAGTACCAAGCATTGCCACAAGGAGGATACACACAATTTTTTGAAGAGTTACTCTCACATCCAAATATTGAAGTCCGTCTCAATACTGATTTTTTTGATGTAAAAGACACACTCCCAACAGCCGAAAAAGTATTCTATACCGGGCCAATTGATAGGTACTATGATTTCAAATTCTCCCTGAACGAAAAACTAGAATACCGCTCCATACATTTTGTTTCGGAAACATTGGATCAAGAAGACTATCAAGGACATGCGGTCGTAAACTACCCTGGGAACGATGTTCCTTTCACACGTATTGTTGAGTATAAACACATTACTGGTCAAAAACATCCAAAAACCACAATTGTGAAGGAATACACGGTTGATGATGGGGAGCCATACTATCCTGTACCAAACGAACGTAATCAGGCTATCTACGAAAAATACCGCAAAGAAGCTGAAAAAGAAACGAATGTCTATTTTGTTGGACGGCTTGCAAACTACAAATATTTCAACATGGATCAGGCATTCAAAAATGCCATAGATATGTTCACAAAACTGTGGCGAGAAGAGCGAAAAAGTCTTCGAAAACCTGTGGCGAAAAAACAAAAGATACGACGCTCGCAAATTTCACCTATTCATGAAAATAGGATCTTGCATACAAGAGCACAGAGGAATGTGGGAGTGTCAACAAAGGTATGAGCAGGAAATCACGTAGCGTACAAAAACATTATTTTCAGTCATTTCTTATGGCAGGTTTTGAATGTACCTATGCCCTAGCTGAAAAGGGACGACGATTTGATCTCCTGTCTGCCTCCAAGCACGATACATACTGCCAAGCAGACTATGCCATGATTAAAGAAGTAGGCATGGAAACGGTACGGGAAGGATTTTCGTGGAGTGGTATTGATAAGGGGAGTGGACACTATGATTTTTCTCGGTTTGAGCCGATGTTGCAAGCTGCGAAGGAAGAAGGGATAGAACAGATTTGGGATTTAAATCATTTTGATTTTCCCGAAGATCTTGATCCCTTCACAACTCAGTTTCCCGCTCGATATGCAGCGTATGCAAAACAGTGTCTCAAAAAAATTCGAGAATATCACAAAGGTCCTTTGTATATTACACCCATGAATGAGCCTTCATTTTTCTCGTGGATGTGTGATAACGGACTGTGGGCACCGTACGCAAAAGGCAAGGGAACAGAGTTTAAACGACAGTTAGTGAGAGCAGTCATTGCTGCGATGGATGCAATTTGGGAGGAAGACAGCACCGTTCAATTTATTCATACCGATCCATATATGTATCGTGCTCCCTTACGTGTGAAGAATGAAAAGGAGAAGGCATTTTGTGATGACTTTAATACGCATGTCAAAACTCATTCTTGGGATATGCTGGCTGGTATTGTTGAACCGGAGCTTGGTGGAGATCCAAAATATATTGGCTTCTTGGGAGTAAATTACTATTTTTATAATCAACAGTTTGTAGGGATTAATGAACATGGGCATTTTTCTTACAAAACAATTCCTCTAGCGCATAAAAAACGACTCTCTCTAGCTGCAATCCTTCATGAATTGTACGAGCGATACCATACAAAAATGATTCTAGCTGAAACAGGAAGTTATCGGAAACGCCGCACATCGTGGTGGACACACATCCTGGGACAAGTTGATGACTGCCTTGCTGAAGGTCTTCCATTATATGGAGTCTGTTCCTATCCAACCTTAGATATAACAAGAGGATCTGGGTTTATTGTCCCACAGTCTGGTTTATGGGACTTTGATTGTGATGACACAACGTGTCAACGGATTCCGCATACTGAAACCCTTGCAATCATCAGTAGCTACACGAAACGAAAGAAGGCCTCTTCTCATTCAATTACACAGTCGCCAGTACAACAGGCTGCGATGTAGAAAGAAGAGGTTGAGTCTGCTGAGTGGATAATACGGTTTCTGTGCGTGCAAGGTCTAAAACGATCTCACAGTAGCGGCTCACTTTTTCAAGATCATGTTCGGCATACACCAAGTACCATCCACCATTTTTGCCAGTTCGTTGCTGTCTGATTTCAACCAGCTTGTCACCCACTACCATACTGTCACTATGCCCATGCTCCTCGTCTGCCTTCACAGCGTACGGGACACCTAACACAATGGGTTTCTCGTCCAAGGATTTAGAAGTCGCCCAAGTCACTCGTTGCTTCATTTCATGTCCGTGCAGAAATGACACAAAGATCCACAAAAACACATTTTCTTTTAATTGAATTACTTTGGCTCCTTCATTTCCCCACTCAGATCCTTCCTCAAACGGGTGGTTATGAAATTCAATCTCGTCTTGATTGATAACCCGTTTGGGTTTTTCCCACTCTTCGGTTTCACTTCCAAGCTTTCGCTTCGTCATGTAAATGTCACCAAATCCAATTCGGTTTCCAGGTCGATACCCTGAGAAGGGTAACACTTCAAAACGTTGTCCATCTTGTTCGATAACAGAGGTTCCTGCGTCATACACTCCAATAACTTCATACCCCATTTCTCGCAACGTCTCTGTATTGATCAAGGCTTTTTTCCCACAGGTGAAATGAATTCCATCTGAGGAATACCCACGATAAAGTTCACAAGGGATATCACTATCAAAACATTCACTTTGCACATCCATGATGTATAAGTTGCTTCCGTTTGGAAGTGTATGCCGAAGGACAGCAGGAGCACACACCCTATCTCCGTTCAAATTAATTGTGGCTGTGCCCGTAAAAGTCCATGGCCCTTTTAACGTGTCTGCCTCAAAAAGCCCCATCTGCCACTTCTGGTTATCAGAAGTTCCCCAAGATACGTACATTCGAAATCGTCCATCCGGCAGTTCCACAACATTTGGATCTTTTGTTTCCATCGGAAGATCAGGGCTTCCTTCTTGGGTCACAAGCTGTAAGGTCTCTTCAATAAAACCATTATCAAAATACTCTTCTAAAAGAAGATTACGAAATCTTTGCACATTTCTATCTGGAGTCCTTTGGGATAAAGATTCAAGCATAGTGCTCCTCACGTTGTATTTCCATTTGATGGGGTCTATCTATAGCAAAGTACGATCGAAAAAGAAGAGGTAAATTATTAGAAGGTATTGTATTTACTCGTTCTTTCTATCCATATTTCTGGATAGGTCTGGGAAAGAAACGAGTATGAGAAGTGTGAGAATTACTATGGGTTTATATATCTTTGCTTTTTGTTAGTGAATAGGCGTAAGAATGGGGATTAGAACTATTTTCTGTCGCTATTCATAGCGAACATTTTTGCAAAAAGAAAGTGAAACTGCAATGCAATTGTGGTACAACTTTATATACGTATTTGTTACAAGGATGCACACTATGAAGAAAGCACTTCTTTTTGTTGGATTGGCAAGTTTTGTGTTAGTTGGGTGTAAAACAACTACACCAGAGGTAGCACCTATTGAAACACAAGAATCAATGGAGTCAGTAGAAGGTGCTCCAGTGGATGAAACAATGCAGGTAGAACCTGTCGTTGGCGAAGAAGGAGATCCAGTTCCGGTTGAGCAAGATCCAGCGATGGGAGCTCCTGCAGCAGAGTATTAAAAAGTATTGAATTCACAAGAAAAGGGTGAGTCTATCTCACCCTTTTTTGTTTCTCAGCGTACAATAAAAGCATGAAACGTCTTCTGATCCTGCTTCCTCTTTTTCTTTTTTTATCGCAATCTACCGTAGCATCCGCACAAATACAAAGATATCCAGAGTACATTGAATCATTTGATACATCTATCTCTGTTGTGCAAAAAGGAGTTCTGCAAATCCAAGAATCCATAGTGTATACAACGTCAATGGAAAAACATGGAATTTATCGATACATTCCATATCGATATAAACGAGGTGGACAAACTAAAACAGTCAAAATTTCGAATGAAGCCGTAAGAGATGAAAAAGGGAAAGAAATTCCCTTTACTGTTTCAAATGATGATGGCAACAAAGTCCTTAAGATAGGTGATAAAGATGTTACTTTTTCTGGTACCCAAGTATATAGAATTTCATATGAAGTGCACAACGCGTTGGAGGGGACAGATGAATCCCCAAAGCTAGTCTGGGATATTACTGGGGAAGGATGGTCTTTTCCAATCCTTCATTCTTCTGCTCGGGTCTCATCTCCGTTTGCAGCAATCGCCACAGCTAATTGCTATTCCGGCATTGTGGGAGGAGATGATAAAAAATGTCAGGTTATAACAGGAACAGAAAATGTGGGATTTTCATATCGTGAACGGATTGAAAGAGGTTTGAACATGACCGTGGAGGTCACTTTTAAGCCAGGACATTCGCTGGCGCTTCCAAGCAAACAAGAACGACAAGTCAAAGAATTTATTGATAACCTTTGGCTAGTCGCACTTCCACTTCCACTTCTGATTCTTTTTGCAATCTGGTGGAAGCATGGTCGAGATTACATGTTTGTAGGTGGCAATGTATTTGATCATAGTGATCGACCAACAATGCTACGACCACTCTTTTTTCGAGACCCAGCGCCTATGGTCTATGAACCTTTAGATATCAGTCCTGGTCAGGCGGGTGCAATACTGGATGAACGCTATGATAACCAGGATTTGGTAGCCGATATTTTAGATCTGGCTCGAAAAAAATATATTGAACTGAAACAAATACAAGAGAAGGGGTTCCTCAAAGCTGCAGACTATTCTTTTACCAAACTTGCCGAACCAGACTCAAAACTTCCACCTCATCAGAAACGAATACTACAGGGTTTATTTGCATCTGGGAAAAGTGTGAAACTTTCGCAGCTGAAAGGAACGTTTTATACCGAGCTTGAGAAGATAAAAAAGGATTTGTTTGATTCCTTAACAGCACAAAAAATGTTCGTGCGAAATCCAAATACTGCCCGGGCGTTGTTTGCGAGCGTCGGAATTGTACTCTACGTTGTTTTAATCTTCTTACTCGGTCCTTTGATTGGTATCTTTTCTCTCCACCCCTGGGCATTTGTTGTGGTTCTATTGGAAATCGGCATTGGAATCGTACTGCTTGTGAGCATGAACCAAAAGACTGCAAAAGGTTTTAATTACATGCAGCAAGCTAGAGGTTTACAAGAAACAATCAAACGCGGAAAGTGGCGTGAAGAGATAAAAGAGAAACACTTGTTTATAGAAGAGATTCTTCCTTTTGCAGTATCACTTGGAGTTATTCATCAGTTATCCAAGCACATGAAAGATTTAGGATTAGAGCCACCTTCCTATATCCATGGAAGTTCAGTCCATGCTTGGTCTGCAACCAGCTTTGTGAATTCATTTAGCAGTGATGTAGGAAGTAACCTATCCTACAACCCCAGCTCTTCCAGTTGGTCTGGTGGAGGTTCATCAGGTGGTGGAGGGGGAGGAGGGGGAGGAGGGAGTTGGTAAGTATGATCTTTGGTTCACAAACTCCTCTTTATTTGTGCTTGCGCCTTTTTCTTTCACAGAAGTACATGTGACTCCAACTTGAAGACGGGCATACAACTATCTACACTACAAGGTGTGCCAACTTCACCATATATTAATAAACAGTTGTGTATCATTTTTGCCTATGCTCCTGCTGGACTTGGTCATCTTCGAGTGACGTATGCACTCAAACATGGCTTACCTGAAGACGCTGATCCCATTCTGCTTCCTGATCGAACAGGATCAGTGAGCACACTGCACCGATTAACAAGTAACACTGCAATTGGAAAGAAAATATTGGAATGGTCACAGTATGGACGAGGAGAAGACTTCTTTACCAAATTGTATCGACGCATGCTCCGAAGTGACGCCAAAGAAATGGAAGACAAACTATTTGAAATCTTTAAGGAACGAATAACCCTTCCGACCACGCTGCTGATTGTCTGTACCCACTTCGGTATTGCACATCAAGTATCGGTCATTAAAAAACGCTTAGAAAAACGAGCCAGAATAAAAGTCAAGTTGGTTGTGCAAGTTACCGATGATAGTCCACAAAAACTATGGTATATTCCCAACGCTGATTTGATTTTTGTGCCAAGTAATGAAACCAAACGATCCTTGCGACGCTATGCAAAAAATGAAGACTTGGATGACTCGAAGCTAGTTGTCATCCCCTATCCCCAGAGTCCACGTTTGCAAGAGAATTTACTCCCAGCTGCAAAGCGACATAAAGCCGAACAATACGATCCAGATGAACAGACTGTGATCCATATGTCTATCCCTATCTCTGGAGCGGGAGTAGGAACCACGTATGCATCAGCACTCATAAAGAAACTTCACAAAGTGAATGACAGATTTCATTTTCATGTCATTGGAAAACGCACCTGGTATACAGAAATGTTTTTGGAGGCGCTTGAACATAAAGAGTATGTTTCTGTCTATTCCTCTCATTCTGATAGACAAATTATTGAAGTGTATGATCAAGCCTTTGATACTGCAGTTATTTCTTTAGAAGTAACGAAACCATCAGAACAAGCGTTTAAAGCATTGCTTTCTCCCAAACAAGTCGGGGGTGTCATTCTGTTGTTCACTGAGCCTGTGGGCAGACAAGAATACGATAATCTTTTATTTTTGAGGCGACATAAACTCATTCCTCTTCCTGATGAACAAGAAGTATTGTTTGAGGCATGGAAAAAAGAATGGAAAGCAAATGATACTCGCGTCAAAGAACTGTTTTCACAAGCCGAACATTGGCGGGGCATTCAGCTACCAAAAGATCCGCAAGAAGCTGCAAGCTTTATTACCTGGTGTCAATCGCATAGACTATTTGCCAAAATGATGGAATGTTCTCCATGTTCGAGAGGAGATAATGAATGTAGGGTTGAAGTTTCGGCTACTGGAGTCCAGCAGTTTTGGAAAACTGTTGAAACTCTATTATAATAGACCTTCTCTTTTTAACTTTTTGAAAGATCCTGCGCATGTCACCTATTTTTCACATCTTGCGATTCACCAAACAATTCTGGAAGTGGTATGTTTTCATGGGATTCTTTGTAATCTCGACATCACTGCTTTCACTTGTTTCACCGTTGTTATTCAAGCAGATTGTCGATATTATCGTTGCGCATGTTTCTGGAGACGACCGTGACATCTCAATTCTTTTCTGGCTTCTTGGGGCAATCATTGTTAGTGATGTGGTAGGCACAACACTCACCGCTTATGGACAATGGGTCGGAGATAGGCTGGGCGAAAAACTTCAGACTCATTTGAGCTCAAGCTTTTATAAGCACGTGCTTTCACTACATATAGGATATTTTGATAATGAGATCACAGGCAAGATTACGAATAAGATGACAAGAGGAATCCAAAGCATCACTGATTTCATTCAGAACATGCTCAATAATTTCCTGCCATTTTTCCTCACCGCTTTTGTCACGATCGTTTTACTTGCATACTACTCACCTATTATTGCAATCCTTTTGGCTTCTTTGTTCCCCTTGTATATCCTTATTTCACATAAATCTACCTTGATGTGGGGAGAGTACTCTGCCAAAGAAAACGCTATTAAGGATTCAGCGCAGGGAAGAGTGTATGAGAGTTTGGTTGGTATCCGAGTAGTAAAAGCGTTTACAGGAATTGCTGAGGAACTTCGATCCTTTGTATCTGCAAGGCAGGAAGTGCAGACGATTGCGCAAGAGAAAACCAAGATTTGGCATCAATATGATTTTGCTAGACGCCTCATGCTCAACATTATTCTCTTTGGAATTGTTGCTTATATCGTGTACTGGACATTTAACGGCCGTTACACCATTGGTGAGATGACATTATTAATTCAGCTTGTGAACCAAGCTCGGTTCCCACTCTTTGCAATGTCATTTATATTGGGACAGATCCAGCATGCAAATAGTGGATCAAAAGACTTTTTTGAAGTGCTTGCGACCAAAACAGAGATAACTGATGCTGCAGATGCAAAAGAGCTGGATTGGAAAACGCAGTCAAAACGACAGGATAGTTTTATCGAGTTTGATCAGGTGAGTTTCGCCTATGGTGAGAAAAATGTCTTGGAAGGTATTTCCTTCCATGTGCGAAAAGGAAATAAATTAGCTCTTGTCGGAGAATCGGGACAAGGGAAATCAACGATCGTCAATTTACTGCTTCGTTTCTATGAACCACAAGCAGGCTCTATTCGTATTAACGGACAAGCCATCACTGATGTGACGCAAGAATCCTTGCACAGGGGAGTAGCGGTCGTGTTCCAAGAATCCCTGTTATTCTCAGGGACAATTCTCGATAACATCCGGTATGGACGTCCCGATGCAACCCTTTCTGAAGTGAAAGCTGCGGCCAAAGCTGCTAATGCAGCAGAATTCATTGAAAGTCTTCCTGATGGATATAATAGTCTGACAGGTGAACGAGGCGTGAAACTTTCTGGTGGACAGAAACAGCGTATCGCGATTGCACGCGCAATGCTCACTGATGCTCCAATCATTATTTTGGATGAAGCCACATCTGCCCTTGATAGCAAATCAGAGCTTGAAGTGCAAAAAGGACTGGAACGACTCCTGCATGGACGAACTAGCATTATTATCGCCCATCGTTTGAGTACGATTGCCAATGCTGATCATATTCTCGTGCTTTCCAGTGGAAAAGTTGCAGAACAGGGAACCAGTAGTGAACTTCTCAAAAAGAAAGATGGCCTCTATCGAGGTTTAGTCGATCTGCAAGCTCAGCTCCTTAAGTCTCCAGGAGAAAAAGCCAAGAAATCAGAGAAACTAAAAGAATTTGATTTGGTAGGATAGTCAATCTTTATTTCCCTCGGCTTTCTGTGTAGGATGCCAGTATGGCTAAGGTATCTTCTATCTACGTTTGTCAAAACTGTGGTTTTGAATCCTCTAAATGGGCAGGGCAGTGTCCCAATTGTGGCCAATGGAATACCCTGGTAGAAACCACCCGAAGTACCACAAATAATACGAAAAGAAGTGGCGGCTCTGGCTCAAGTGGACCGGCTTCTGTTATCCGCTTTTCTCAAGTTCAAAACTACGATCGGACCCTCAAGCGTCTTTCATCAGGAATGGAAGAGTTTGATCGTGTTTTAGGAGGTGGAATTGTGTATGGCTCTGTGGTTCTAATCGGTGGTGAGCCAGGGATAGGCAAATCAACACTGCTTACGCATCTCACCTTGAATATCATCAAGCAATTCGAATCCGAAGAGAAGAGAACCGTACTGTATGTTGCAGGGGAGGAGAGTCCAGAGCAAATATCGCTTCGTATCCAACGAATGAGCGAGGACATGACAGTCTACAGAGGACAGGGCACAGACGACAGTCGACAGTCGACAGACTACAGTGCAGAGACTACAAGAGACGGTGAAAAGCTTTCAGCTTTCAGCTTGCAGCTTGCAGAAGATGCGATGGGACGACAAACTGCAGAGGGGAGCAAGTCAGACACCGTCGATTGGAAAGGCAATCTGCTCTTTTTGACCACAACTGATGTTGATGAGATTGTCGCGACCATTGAGGTAGAAAAACCAGATCTCGTCATCGTGGATAGTATTCAAACTCTTTCAACCCAAGATTTGACAGGAGCAACTGGTTCTATTGGACAACTCAAAGAATCAACCGACCGTCTCACTCGAGTGGCAAAGCGGACAAACATTCCAGTTTTCTTGGTAGGTCATGTTACTAAAGAAGGTTCTATTGCAGGGCCAAAAGTATTGGAACACATGGTGGACAGTGTGCTCGAGCTTTCTGGGGAGAGAACAGGGCAATTTCGCATCCTTCGAGCCGTAAAAAACCGTTTTGGCGCCACTGATGAAGTAGGCATCTTTGCTCACACAGATGAAGGGCTTATTGAAGTCACCAACCCATCGCAAGCCTTTCTTGAGGAGCGAGTCATTGGAACCCCAGGATCGGCAATTGTGTCAGTGATGGAGGGAACCCGACCTATTTTGGTGGAAGTCCAAGCATTGGTCGTTCGAAGCGAATTACCAGTTCCCAGGCGCATTGCACGAGGGATCCCCGTTCCAAAGCTCCAGGTTATCGCTGCAGTCCTTGAGAAGTATTGCAATCTGCCTCTAGGTCAATGTGACATTTTTGTGAACGTTGCAGGAGGGTTTTCGATTACGGAACCTTCAGCCGATCTAGGACTTGCGGTAGCCTGCCTCTCATCATTTAAGAACCTCTCACTTCCCAAAGACACCGTGTATATAGGAGAAGTAGGGTTGCTTGGGGAGGTGCGAAAGGTGAAACTCCTCGAGAAACGAGTAAAAGAGTGTAAACGTCTCGGATTCCAAACGATCTACGATCCCAGTAGCATTCCTACAGTAAAAGATGCTCTTAAAGTCCTATTTCCTCGAGAAAAGAGCAAGTAGCTCCTTAGATGGATATCTTCTTACATCTCTCTACCGTTTTACGGTAGGATTCCTTTATGGGAAACCTTACCTATTACCTACTATAGCTTTGCTCTAGTCCATTTAGTGTTTTCCACATGAAGTAAGAGATATCCACAGTATAACGACACTGTAAGAATTTGTGGAAAACAATGCGATGCGCATGATCTATTGGTCCTGAATATAAAAATATGGGTTATATGCGTTGAGACAAAATATAAGTTATAGGGTTGACAAGAAGGTGGGAATTGTTATAATTCTCTGGTAGTCTGTACGCCAGGCGTGGATCTCCTCGAGAAATACCCAGCGTACAATTGTAAGAAAAACAGAAAAAAACCTCTCTCTGTCAAGTACAGAAAGAGGGTAAAAAAAAGCATTACTACCGCTGACCTTGGAAAGACACGAGTAGCAATGCTTTGTATACGAGAATCCTGACCTTTCTAACACAAACCAAAGGCCGGGTTTCTCGTCTATCAACCTAGCAAACTTTGACAACAAAGTCAAGGAAAGGGAAGATATGTCTAGAGGTTCAATTGAAAACAGACGATCAAATCGTATCCGATTTGGTTCAAAGGCTGAGAAAATTGCGCTCGTAGGTGGAACCCTAGTAACTTTGACAGCGTGTGCAGCTGAAAATGGGACTGCTACGCCCACCTCTAAAGCGACGGAAACCTCTACTCCCACAACATCTCCTACGCCAACATTAAGGCCAACAGAAACAGCGACACTATTCCCAACTCCAAGCCTTACTCCTTCATTTACGCCTCGTCCAACTGAAACACTAACTCCATCTCCTACACTTACGGAGACTCCAATAGGAGGTCCAGCTCGATTTCAAAATGAGGTAGTACATAGTCGAGAATTACAACCTAACAACGTCTTTGAATTTGTTGAAGGCTCCCCTGAAGAGCAAAAAACTCAGTGGTGGAAAGCGGAGGTCAGTCTTGTTGATCAACTGGCTGCCCAAAAATATGAAGGTGACAGTTTTCTTACAAGTTTAACAAACTCACCAGCAATGGATGCTCAAGGAAAACCAGACTTCCCACAAAATCGTTTTCATACGGATCCACAGCAAGAGCACGGCTTAGGTCAAACAAGCCAAGATTTTGCTCGCTATTTCGATACGTATGAAGTTCTTTCTTCAAATATGGCTCTGTCAGAGTTGTCATGGGATTCTGAAAATGGACAGCAAGCTAATACAGGGTTTTATGACGAGCTTCATAACCGTGATGCCAGTACAGCAATACTTGCAGCCATTGAGATGTATGAAACTACCCCAGAAATAGACCGAGGTATTCACATAGTTGATCTCTTAAAAGATCCACGATACTCAGCTCAAATTCGAGCACTTCAACTTGAGATACTGCAAGATATGCAAATCCGTTCGAAAGGCGTTTCAACAGCTGAAGCGCAACGACGTGAGCAAAACGATCGAACCGATACAAGCGTTCTCTTATCTGCCAAAGTTGGAAATGATCTGTATTTCTATGATGATCAGTTTGATTCCTGTAATGTGGTCCGTCCTCAGGCAGGTGACAGAGTTGATCAATTGCAGACCCTCCGTGTCACCCAATATGATGAACGGGGAACTGAACTTGGACAAGTACATCGTACAACTGATCGATATGAAATTTTTGCCATGTCCTTTGTAAGAGGTGAGCGAGGTAACTTTGATGTATTGCCGATAGATGGTGGTGCTGCCTACGATCTCTACAATCGCTATTATGACCGATCAGACGTTGCAACACCTACAGCTACATTAATTCCACAAGAACTTGGAGCAATCAATGAAGAGCAGATTGCCTGTGATGTATCTGCTCCTGTTATCGTGACTCCAACAGCGACTGAATTCATCCCGGAATTTGTCCCACAGGAAGCGCAACCAACTGGTCAAGGAGGGAATAATCCAACTCCTGAAATTTTTGCTAGCCCAACATATCGACCAACAAATATTCCTTCCGAAACACCTGTGTATGAACCGACTGTTCCGGTGTTTCCCACCTCAGAACCCACCGCTGTTCCTACAATTCCAGCTACCGAAGTTCCTAGGCCAACTGAACCAGCTCCCCAGCCAACGAACACCCCAATGCTTGGAGCAATTATGGGACCAGAGGTGGTTATGGTCAGCTTGATTGCGGCTCAAAAGGTAAAAGAGAGAATACGTAAGTTTAGAAAATCATTTACCAGTTCTACTATTCGCAAATAAGGAGAGACTATGAAATTTATCTCAACAAAATTCCAGATACTTTCAGTAGTTGCCTTGTTATTTGCAACAGTCTCTGGATTTCTTTTCCAACACGTGACAGCTCAAGCGCAAGCGCCAATTGAGCTGTTTCATAGCTTGGGTGCAGACAAAACCCAAGTAAAACCTGCGGAACAATTTCAATACACAATTCTGGTGGAAAACCGAGGAACTGAGACACTTACCAACGTATTTGCACAAGCATTTCTCGGAATAGCAGTTGAATATGTGAATGGAAGTGGAACTGCCGAAAGAAACGGCGTTACTCTTCCCGTGGAAGACAACTGGTTAACCACTGGTGGAGTTAACTTAGGAAACTTTACAAGCGGTCAGAAAGCTTATGTAAAATTCAATGTCAAAGTAAAGAATACCGCTGTTATCGGATCAAAAATATCATCTGGAGCAGAGGTAAAAGCGGACCAAGTTGACTGGAAAGCAACGGCATTTGAAGTGACAGTTGTTTCTCCTAGTACTGATACAACCTTACAAGGCGGAGACTTTGTAAAAGTTGCAAATGTGACCCAGGGAGGGAATGGCTGGCAAAACGAGACAGTAAGTGGTGACCCTGGAAATATTATCGAGTATCTGGTGTTAATTACAAACACTGGAAAACACGATGCTCGTAATGTCAAAATTTATGCGCAGCTTCCTGGGAAATCTCAGGAGTCTACGACACTCAAGCCTCAAATTACTTTGAGCGCAGACAATGCTCCATCGGTTTCAGACACAGTAACAGTTACAACTTCTCGTACAAGCTATCTGGCTTATTATGCCGGACATGCTCGTAAATCAGGAAGTACCGGACTCTACGATTGTAATGTAGATGATCCAAGTGGTGGATGTCCTATCCCTGAGTGGTTTATTCAAGAGCCAATGAATATTGGTACCGTAAGCCCAGGAGAGGTAAAACGTGTTCAAATTTCATTCAAGTCTGTTCTTGGGAATTTAGCCACTCCGACTCCTACCCCTACGGTAACTCCAACTCCGACCCCCACACCCACGCCAACTCCAACGCCTACACCGAGCCCATCTCCAACACCTACACCAACGGTGACGCCAAGTCCGACTCCAACCCCTACACCAACGGTAACTCCAAGCCCAACACCGACGCCAACCCCAACGGCAAAGTTCAAGGTGTGCAAGTTTGAGGATAAGAACGGCAACGGTGTTCAGGATAGTTCAGAGAACGGATTGGCTTGGGACTTTACCTATCAAATCAACAATGGCAATCCAGTTTCCTATCGAACTTCAGGTGGATTTACCTCCTCTCATGAAGGGTGTGGAACTTGGATTACAGCAGCTGTTGGATCAACAGTTAAAATTGTTGAAGCGGATGCCACAGGATGGGTACACACAACGGCAAAAGAAGTAAACTTTACCTTGGAAACAACTGATGTGGTGAAGAAGTTTGGAAACCAGAAGCTGGCTACCCCAACTCCAACACCTACACCCACGCCGACTCCTACACCGACGCCAACCCCAACTCCAACACCTACACCAACGCCTACACCAACGCCGAGTCCAACTCCGTCACCAACACCAACCGTGACGCCAAGTCCGACTCCAACGCCAACTGCCACACCAACGCCAAAAGCGAAGTTTAAGGTG
>CAZNKS010000021.1:0-13289 GCA_964574065.1 uncultured Pseudomonadales bacterium
TGTGTCCATCGGGGAACGTATACACATCAACCTGAGGCTTAATTGTTTCTTTTTTTACACCCTTTCCTTTATTCAAGCGTTCAACTTGAATTTCGACATCAAAGTGTCCAATGTTACAAACAATGGCCGTATCCTTCATTTTCTGCATATGCTCGAACGTGATAATGTCTCGACACCCTGTGGCCGTAACAAAAATATCGACTTCGTGTAACACTTCCTCAATACGCTTGACTTCATATCCTTCCATTGCTGCCTGCAACGCACAAATTGGATCAATTTCTGACACGATGACACGGCAGCCATTATTTCGTAAGCTTTGCACACTTCCCTTCCCCACATCTCCAAAACCTGCAACAAAGGCGACTTTCCCAGCAAGCATCACATCCGTCGCTCGACGAATACCATCAACTAGAGATTCACGACAACCATAAATATTGTCAAATTTGGATTTTGTGACTGAGTCATTCACATTAATTGCTGGAATTTTCAACTTCCCTGCAGTCATCATTTGATAGAGATGATGGACTCCAGTCGTTGTCTCTTCAGATACACCTTTAATCTGCTCCAAATATTCTGGATGTTTTTCATGGACCCAGTGGGTTAAATCGCCACCGTCGTCCAAAATCATATTTGGTCCTATGACTTTCCCTTTTGCATCCCGAAAATCGAGTGTTTTTTCAGTACACCACCAATACTCTTCTTCAGTCTCTCCTTTCCATGCAAAAACTGGTGTGCCTGCTTTTGCGATTGCAGCTGCAGCATGGTCCTGCGTACTAAAGATATTGCAACTCGCCCAACGAACACTAGCCCCTAGCTCAACAAGTGTCTCAATTAACACGGCAGTTTGAATGGTCATGTGCAAAGAACCAGCAATACGAGCTCCCTTAAGGGGTTTCTTTTTGCCATATTCCTTACGCAAGCTCATAAGACCCGGCATTTCATTTTCAGCCAGCTCTATTTCTTTTCTCCCCCATGCTGCCAAAGATATGTCTTTCACTTTATAATCTGTTTTCATAGTGTTCCTTATTCGTTACTGTAATACCGGTGATGCACCATAATGCCTTTCATATCTCTCTTTGAACTGTGATTTCGTAAAGAAGTGTGTTTGCGTACCGGTCTCCTCAATCGTAAAAGCAGCTGCGGTACTTCCAATCTGAGCGCATAGATATGGTTCCTGATCACGTACGTACCCAAACAGGAAGCCTGCTCTATACGCATCTCCTGCTCCGGTTGGATCAACTACTTTTTTTATTTTTACAGCTGGAACCATGCGTTGCTTCCCATTGTGCCAGACAACTGATCCCTTTTCACCAAGGGTAATGACTGTGGTCGGAACTATAGAAATAATCTTATTTTGAGTCCATCCTGTCTTTTGACAAATCACACCCATTTCATAGTCATTAACAATCAGCAGCTCACAGCCTTCAATTCCATCTTTAAGATCTGCACCGCTTACATTTGTTACTTGCTGTCCAACGTCATAACAGTATCTTTTCTTCAACTTTTTGCACTCTTTTACTTGGACAGCCATCTGCTCCGGATCGTGGGGAGAAATAACTACAAACACCTCTTGATCAGCAAACTCTTCAATTGAAAGACTTTGCGAATCACTCATAGCCCCTGCATAAAAACCACCAACCTGACAGTCAGCAACATCAGTTATCACTGAAAAGCTGGCTGTCGGAAGTGATGAGAAATGAACTAAAGACGTATCAATATGCAACTTTTCTAAGTCCGACATGTAGTCAGCGCCATTATTTCCCACAGAACCATACAAAATTGGACTCTCCCCCAATATGGCTAATGTGTACGCAATGTTTGCTGCTACGCCCCCACGAGTTTCTTTCAAATCAGATAGCAATACAGAGAGTGAGAGAATATGCAATTTATCTGGCTGAATAACATCAGCAAAACGACCCTCATAGGTCATGATGCGGTCAATAGCGATGGAACCTGTCAGGACAATTTTCATGCATTCTCCTCATCAAAAAAAGAGGTCGTATGTTTACGACCTCTTCAACGTATCAAACCTTTTGAAAAAAGAAAACCACTGATCGCATGTTTACTTTGGCCACACCATTTCACCTGTTTCCATATCTTCGACGGTAATCGCTGCGGTCGGACAACTTTGGGCTGCCAAAAGCTTCATATCATCCACTTCGTCTTCCGAAATAACAAAAGCAAGTTGTTTGTCATCAAGTCCAAATACTTTTGGCGCAATAGCGACACACGAAGCTGCTCCAATGCATTTGGGTCGGTTGACTTTTACTCTGTACTTCCCAGGCCCTTTGGCCTTATCTGCAGGCGCAATAGAAATATCTGATGCTTGAGTTGTGGCTGTATCTGCCATAGTTCTCCTTTCATTCCTACACTACGAAAATTTTTCGTGGTGAATATGATCCGCTTGAACTCCCCTACTTCCAATTATTTTCATAACGTCTTCAATCATGTGCGGATTGCCACAGATATAGTAGTGTGCATTTGAAGCCAAATCATGGACGGACAAACAGTCCGTCACTCTTCCCCGACAAAGCGTCCATTCATCTGGTGCTTGTGAAAGGGTGATGTGGTATGAAAAGTTGGGGAAATTATTTTTTAGTTCCTCTAGGTCTTCAAGCCAAAATAGTTCCTCAGCATGTCTCATCCCCCAATAAAGCATAAGGGGACGTTTGGTTTCTCGTGTTCGCAGTTGATCAAGGATCATGCTTCGAAGTGGAGCAAACCCAGATCCTGTCCCAATAAAAACTAAAGGATCCTGAGTTTGTTGTACAGGTTCTGCAATCGTGAACTCTCCAGCGGGAGCATAAAAGTCTACTTCTGCCCCGGGATCCAAACTGTTTAAATATCCAGAAGCTTTGCCATCTGGGATGAGTTCTACTAATAGTTCAATTGCATGATCAAGTCTGGGTGCTGAAACAATAGAATATTGACGCTTTTGCGGTGTTATGGGAGTGTTTAAAAGAATGTATTGCCCGGCTGTAAAAGTGATTTTTGTTGGTTCTACTAACTCAAGTTTTAGGAAAATAAATTTTCCCCCCACCAGGGTTTTTTCTGAAAGCTTGGCTTTGAATAGGGTTATTGGCATGCCCCAAAGTATAGCGCACTTGACAAAGAAGAAGAAGAAGAAGAAAATGTGCGAATGACAGAAACTCAAGGTAATACCGAACAAACAGACTTACAGGATTTTGAGCTGAGAGCCCGAGTTGAAGCTCAAGTAGCAATAGACAGATTCACCACAGAACTACTGAAGGGGTTGGCTGAGAAATACCCAGAAGTTTCAAGTACAGCTTTGGGAGATAATATTGCTTATAGTTTGGGAGAATTTTCAAAACACAGACAGGAAATCATTCAGAGTATTAAGGACGTTCGAGGGGAATGATGTTTGTCTCAACCTTATTTTAAAGAATCTCTCCAGCTGCGACCAAACCACAATCCTATTGTCAGTCGAGCTATGGAGGCATATTCTTCGGTACGATTGAAGAAATTTCTTGTAACAATTCCAATCATACCCCCTTTTCGTTTCGTATCTTTATCCCGAACGATGCTATCCATAATGGGACCCATTTCTTCTCCGGAAAGAATGCGAGAAGAAACCTCATCGTCCAAAATAAATCGAGCGCCTGAAGAAGAAAAACAGTTTCCTTCGCAATCAATGACGCTACACCAAACAACATTCATCAAGCCATCTTCGGTCTCATCTACTCCACCCTCCAGCCCAACACCAAGCATGTCTGGCTTCTCATCGAATAGGTTTACCTGAAGTTTCTTTTGCATCTCATCAAGTGCCCATTGAGCTCGATTACGAGAGCCGACAAAGGTTTCATGATCCGACCTAGGTTGTGGACTCACACCACTATCCGTCTCAAAACCTTCAACTACAGCTTCCGGCCACATGTGTGTCACCGCTTGTTTTACAGCATTGATTTTAACGACGTTGGTACTTCCCACAGCAATATGCATAGATCCATATTGTACAGTAGGGTTGACACATCTGGAATCCAGGGGGAAAATATAGATACGTATTCCCACTAGGAGTTTTCCTTTTTTTACCACTGTTTCCACCAAATACTGGTGAATTTTTTTACGTTTATATCTGGAGATTATATGCAATTCGAATTTCGTGGAACATTTTCACCCATTAAGCCAGAAATCAATACCGGAACTATTTTTGCACAAATTGCAAAGCATACCGATCGATGTGAAGTGAAAGGATATCGAATTATTTTTTCCAGCTCAGATCCAGAGAAATTCGACAAAGCAGTTGCCATCCTTAACGAATTAACCACTGTTTTGTTTTACACTCTAGTAAACGAAGTTAGTGAAGCCGAAGTGGTAGGAAGAGACATTTCTCTCTAGCAGATGTAATAGACTCAAGCCCTATCAGAGAAAGAAGCTCTTCTTCCGTTAAGGAAGAAATAGATGTCGGGACTTTACCAATTATCCATTCGCACACTAAATCTGTTGACGCACAACTAATAGCACATCCTTGCCCTCTCCATTTTGCTTGAACTACCTTCCCGTCTTTAATCTCAAGGGCAACCTCCATTTGGTCACCACAACTTGCGTTGTAAGCCTTGTATGAAAATACTGATCCTTTGCTAGGAGTACTTTCGATCCACCCCTTATGACGAGGATTTTTATAAAGATCTAAAATAGTATCAAGATACAAATCATCCATAAATCCGACTATCCAAACGTTCTTTCTACTTTTTTCAAAGCTTCAATACAGCGGTCAATGTCATTTTTTGTGGAGTACACAGTGAAACTTATTCGTGTGGTAGCCGCCCAACCCATGTGGGTATGGAGTGGCATTGTACAATGATGTCCTGATCGCACAGCAATCCCCTCACTATCTAAAATTTGCGCCACATCATGTGCATGAACCCCTTTATAGACAAATGCCACCGAACCGCATCTTGGATAAGTAGGACCCGCAATCTCAACCCGAGTATTATCCTTGAGTCTCTCAAGGGTATAGGAGACCAATTCTTGATCATGTGAAAACACGGCTTCCATTCCTAGTTTCGAAAGATAGTCCACTGCAGCTGCCCACCCCACCACACCGGCAACATCTGGAGTTCCAGCAGTGAACTTGTCTTCCAAATCATCTGCATAGGAAGAACTTGCGTCCTCTACTTGATCAATCATTCCTCCACCAAACAGCCAGGGATCCATAGAAGCCAAAATCTCTTTTTTGACAAATAGTCCCCCTATTCCCATCGGTCCAAGCATTTTATGCGCCGAGATTGCATAAAAATCGACACCCAAGCTGTGAAAATCAACTGGCATGTGTGGAGCAGCTTGAGCGCCATCAATGACCAGTGTTGGTTTTGTCGGAAAGAGATCAATAATCTTCCCAATAGGATTGATTGTCCCTAAAGTATTGGACACATGTGGAAGCGCTAGAAGTTTTATCCGTTCTCCATGCTGTGAAATTTTATGTCTCAGCCACGCAGAATCAAGTTCTCCTCTATCTGTTACAGGGACAAGCTCAAGAATAGCACTCTTCCGCTTCGCCAGTTCTTGCCAAGGAACAAGGTTGCTGTGATGATCCATTTGAGTCGCGATTACAACATCATCTGTGTGGATGTGTTTTTCTGCCCATCCGAGTGCAACAAAATTGAGAGCTTCTGTTGTGTTACGAACTAGAACCAACTCTTCAGGCTCAGCTCCAAAGAAGGATGCAATCATCTTTCGGGACTCATGCCAGAGTTTGGTAGATCTGTCGCCCAAAAAATGTATACCTCTGTGAATATTGGCATTTGAGTTCTGATAGTAGGTGGATATTGCAGTAATTACCGAGCGTGGTTTTTGGCTTGTTGCAGCACTATCAAGATAGACCAATGGTTTTCCGCTTGGATGAGCAAGAGAAAGAATTGGAAAATCCTTTTTTATTTCCCTTGGATTAAACATTGTGATATTGTACCAGGAAAGACGCAGTTTACTCTAAAAACCCCTCAACAAGCATTGTTTCAGCTAGTGGTCTTGAGATGCCTCTACTCTGCAAATAAAACAGGTGTTCCTCTGGGATACGAGAGATACTAGCTGCATGACTACACTTCACATCATCGGTTTTAATTTCTAATTCTGGAACAGCCTCGGCCTTGGCTTTATCTGATAAGAGCAGAATACGCTCCTCTAAGAAGGATTGGATGTCTCCACAGTTCTCTTCAATAATGATTCGACCAAAAAAACGAATTTTGCTATTGTCTTTTGCTACACCCTTCAAAATTGTGTTGGCTCTGGTGTGGGGGGCTTTATGAACGATTGTCAGATTAATATCCACGTCTTCGTCCCCTTGAGTCAAAAAGGTGCCAACTATGTGTGCTTCCGCCTGAGGTTGTGTAATCTCAACTCGATATTCCCCTGAGTCTTTGAGCTCAATCGGATCTTGCTGGTGATCTGAAATGGAAATGATTTTCATCTAGCTACCCTATACTTCCTTCCATTTCATGATCAATAAGTCTATTCATCTCTACTGCATACTCTAAGGGGAGCTTTTTTACCAAATCATCAATAAACCCGTTGACGATCATTTTTCGAGAATCTTCTTCGGTAACACCACGACTCATCAGATAAAAGAGTTGTTCGTCTCCTATTTTGCTGACTGTAGCTTCATGTTGAATTTCAACTTGATCATTCATGATTCGATCGACTGGATACGTATCTGAGCGAGAAAGACCATCGAGTAGCATTGCATCACACACGACCGTATTTTTGCTATGATGCGCTGTAGGACTCACCGTTACCATTCCGCGGTAACTCGTTCGTCCTCCATCTTTACTAATCGACTTACTAATAATCGTGCTACTGGTGTACGGAGCTAAATGAAGCGCCTTGCTGCCGGTATCCTGGTGCTGTCCACTTCCTGCAAGCGCCATAGAAAGGGTCTCTCCTTTTGCTCCTTTCCCTACCAGTAAGAATCCTGGGTACTTCATCGTTAACTTACTCCCCATGTTAAAGTCCGTCCACACCATCGTTCCTTCTTCTTCAACACGGCTGCGTTTAGTTACTAAGTTGTAGACGTTTTTGTACCAATTTTGAATGGTGGTGTATTGGCAACGGGCACCCTTTTTTACAAAGATTTCAACAACTGCTGAGTGAAGAGAATTGCTTGAAAATGATGGAGCCGTACACCCTTCCACGTAGTGAACAGAAGCGCCTTCATCAACGACAATTAATGTACGCTCAAACTGCCCTGCGTTGGGAGCATTAATACGAAAATACGTCTGCAGTGGCATTTGTACGTGTAGCCCTTTGGGAACATAGACAAATGATCCTCCTGACCAGACAGCGGTATTTAAAGCGGCAAACTTATTATCTCCAAACGGAATTACTTTACCAAAATACTCTTTCACTAGATCGGGATATTGTTTCAATCCTTCATCCATCGACAGAAAGATAACGCCCTCTTTCTCCCAAACGTTTTTAAGAGATCCATACACAACTTCTGAATCGTACTGTGCCTTCACCCCCGCCAAAACCTGTCGTTCAGCCTCAGGAATTCCGAGTTTATCGAATGTCTCTTTCACGTGCTTGGGTACATCATCCCAGGACTTCACCGCTTTATCGGTCGGTTTTAAATAGTAGTGGATTTCATCGTAGTTAATTCCTGACAGATCTCCACCCCACGTGGGGGTTTTCATTGCTTCAAAATACCCAAGGGCTTGTAACCGGATATCAAGCATCCATGATGGCTCTTCTTTGATATGAGAGAGCTGTTCGACTACTTGTTTAGTAAGACCTGGTTTACTAATGAATGCATATTTATCAGTGGGGTAAGAAAACCCAGCCTTGTAATCCGAAGAAATTAAGGAGTCATCGAGATCGCCAGTGTGCTTGAGCGCAAAACGAGACATATGTTTTCTATTTCACAAATTCTTTATACCCTTTTTTCTCTAATTCCTCAGCAAACTCCTGACTACCACTTTGTACTATCTTGCCATTGACCATGACATGGACAAAATCAGGCTCTAAATACTTTAATATGCGTTGGTAGTGTGTAATGACCAAAACACCCGTTTTATGTTTCTCCACAATCTTTCGCGCCCCTTTTGCAACCGCTTGAATTGCATCGACATCCAGACCCGAATCAGTTTCGTCCATGACAGCATACGTTGGTTCTAATACTGCCATTTGCAAAATCTCGAGTCGTTTTTTTTCTCCACCCGAGAATCCTTCGTTCAGGCCTCTAGAAAGTAATTCCTTTTTGACATGGAGATCGTCAGCAAGTTGTTCAAGGTGTTTTCGAAATGCAAGAACGGTTGGAAACTTTCTTTCTGGTTGTTCTGCAAACCGCTGTTCATATGCCACTCGTAAAAAATTGTTTACTCGAACACCTGCTACCTCCACTGGATATTGAAACGCAAGGAACAGTCCTTTATTAGCTCGTTCATCAGGAGACAACTCATTCATTTCTTCTCCATCCATTGTAACGTTTCCATCGGTTATAGAGTAAAAAGGATGCCCTGCTAGAGTGTAGGCAAGTGTGCTTTTCCCACTTCCATTTGGTCCCATGACTGCATGAATCTCTCCTGGGTTTACCCCAAGATTGACTCCATGCAGAATTTCTTTCTTATCAATCGATACGTGCAGATTAGTAATGGTGAGTGACATAAGGTGCTTATTATAAAGGAAAATTGTTAAAGACAAACTTGGCTTCTGTTCGAATGTCTTCTTTCGTTTCAAGGTTTAGGATTTCATCTGCAGCAAACCATCCTATCCCATCAGTCTCTTCATAGTTTTGTCCAAAGTGCACCGCATCCAGCAGTTTGATGAAATATCCAAAGGAATAATGTTGTTCACAGAAAGAATTACCTCGAGGCTTGTTGATTGCATGCAAATTGCAGTAAAACGGTAAAGGCAAATACTCACTCTCCCCTTGGGTATGCAGAAGAGGATAGGCTGAAATTACTTCCCCTGTAATACCAGTCTCCTCGTAAAACTCCCGCTCTGCTGCTTGATGTGGCAGCTCATTATCATCAACGTGTCCACCTGGAGCCAGCCAAATACCAAGTTTCTTGTGTTTCACAAGCATTACCTTATTTTCATGTACACACCACGCATTGACGGTGTAACAACGTTTGGCAGATGCAGATGAAAGTGACATTGCAGTAGTGTGTCAAATACCTAATAAAGTCATCTGGGTACCAGCAAATTTTTTAGGTGAGAATGAAAAATCGATCGGGGATTCAATCATTCGATTCCATTTGTTTTTAAACTTCAGTTTTCCTTTTGTTCTTCCCCAATCATAGATATCACGTGTTAACTCTACATCCATCAAACAGTAGCTTGATAATTCCTTCAATCGCCCTTCCTTATAATATTTAATTGCATCTAAGCCATGTCCTGTTTTTCCTCTTCCTAGTGTTTCTTGAGCAATGGAGTCTAGCGCAATGCGGTGTCCGGTTGACTCTTTAAATCGGACCATAAGATCCAACTGTGGAAGGTCATCAACGTTTCCGGGATACAACGGACGCAAAACCTCCATATCAAACCCTATGCTGTTAAATCCTATGATCACGTCGGCAGTTTCAAAAATAGACCATAATTTGGAGAGATCTTGTTCCCATATTTCAATCATTTCTCCCTGCCCATCGTAACCATCACGCACACACACTCCAATAAAAGAAGGAGAGAGTTTTGAAGGAAAATATCCACCGACTTCATCAAATGTGTTTTTTGTTTCGACGTCAAAAAATACCTGTCTCATAGTGCTTCTGTTCGAAGAGTACACCCAAAATAAAGAAAATAACAAGGTTTAAGCCTAAAAAAATTTCAGCAAAATCTCAAGGAGAAGAAATAACGAAATGATTTTATTGTTGTTCTGAGAGCAGCTTTGTTGTTGAGATATTTGGAATTTCTTCTAAAACAACTTTCATTTCTCCACCATATTTTTGCATCATTTTCGTTTTGTGATCTTGGGCTACAGAATTGCTTGATACTGCATATATATCTGGTGCAAGAAGGATAACAATTTCTTCGTACCGTAATGGGTTTTTAAACTCTGGAGGTAGAATCAGTACGTCATCCACGAAACCAAGTTTGAGAATTTCTTCTCTCCGTTTGTTTTGATTCCAAACTGGTCTATCTTCTCCCTTCATCTCTTTGGTTCGCTGATCAGACTCTAAAAGGACTACGAGAAAATCTCCAGCGTCTTTTGCTTTCTTCAAATATTCCTGATGGGCGTTATGCAATAAATCAAAAACACCAGATGCAATGACAATCTTTTTCCCTGACTGTTTTGCTTGGTTAACGCGTTGAATAACCTCGTGTTGTTCTGGCAAGGAATAATATTCGAGCGGTTTGAGATAGGGAGGATAGGTGTGCATAGGTTTCTTCTTCACTACATACCTTTGTATTATACCTGGATGCCGAGTTTTGGGTGGAATTGAGCTTTGAAAGCACTTGATTCTGAACATTTTTGGGATGAAAAAAAGCTTCATGGAGAGAAACTTTTTCTCGAGTTTTATGTGCTCTCATGTATGTACATTGCACATGATATGCGAATTTATTGGCTGCGGTAATAATGCGGGATATGTGCGGTAATTCCTTTTGTCTTGCAAACGTTTTCAGACGTATTGAAGCAAGACAATGCACTAAATACTCTCCAATCCATGCGTTTTTCTTGAGAAAACACAGGTGTTCCTGACCTCGCGTAAAAACCCATCGAATTTGAGAAATCTCATACGCAATATAGATGTTTTTTTCTAGCAAACTATATCGAGCCTCATCAATCCACAGATTAAGACATAATTTATTTTTTAACGTTACTGACGAAGAAGTTCGAAGAACTCCAAGAACAAATAGCAATGGGGCGAGAACTGCCCGACATATCCATAACCTCTCCTTTTGACACAAGATAATTAGATCAATATCATCCTCATCTTGCGCATTTAACGCCGCAACACTACCAGTTATTCCCACAGCAAAAATCCAAGGAATCCAACTGAATAAAAACCGTATGGAGGAAATATATGCTTCTTTCTGATATGCGTTTTTTTCTCTTTCTTGTGCATATTCTAAGTATTCCTTTTCCACACTTACGTATTTCCCCTTTTTTACGATCACCCCTTTCTTTACCAGTTCGTAGAGTTGGGTATAAAACTCATGCTTGGGTATAAATATCGAAGTTTGCAGAAATTTGTAACAACGAGCTATCGAGATGCCTGCTTGGAATAAGGAAGCATATCGAAGTGTTTGTAGTATGGATTTTTCTACATATGAAGATTCCACACGCCCACTATATCAAAAAAGCTCTCAGAACTTTATGAGAGCTTTTTTAAATTAATTCAACTCAATTATGGCCGAGTGGCGTTATTTTGTAGCGCTTGGGTTACGCCCTGTTCCAAAGTGGAGAGAATAGTCTCAATTCTTGAAGCCGAACCCGTGTTGAGTTTATTCACGGCGTCTTTATAGTATCCAATAATCTGATCATTCACTCCGTTATCGAACGTTCTGGATGCCATGTACCAACTCTTGGCATAGGGAGCCTGTTTGACATATGCACCAGCATATTTATCGTTTGTAAGCTTATCGGCCATATCGGTACGGGGATAAATTTCACCAAATAGTCGAAGACCTGAGGCCTGTGTGTGGAAACGCTCAAGTGTTTGTGGATTCGACATGTATTTTAGAAATTTCCAAGCTGTTTCTTGCTCTTTTGAGGTCTTCGCCACGCCTTCTGCCCAATAGCTTGCCCAAGCAACCGGCTTACCTGGTAGCTGTGGAATTGGATAAATCTCGAATTCAAAGTTTGGATTGATCTGTTTAATTTCAAACGCTCTCCATGAGGGTGCGATGATCATCGCTGCTTTTTCGATGGCAAATGCATACGTAGAATTGGGCAGCGTTTCATCCCACACTTTGTCAGAACGCAAAAATTGGGTGTAAAAGGTTAAAGCATCAGAGACAAGAGTTCCTTCTTGGGGTTTCGCTGGATTCCCACCATTTTGCAGAATAAGAACACCTAGAATATCTGAAAAGTGATCCACATTTTCAGCGCTTCCAAGCGCTATTCCCGCACGATCAATTCCTCCGTTGGCTCCACGGACAGTAAGTTCTCCGGCAAGAACACGCAGTTCATCCCACGTTGTTGGCACTGATTTGCCTGACGCATTCAAGATCCGTTTATTTATGTACAAACCCAACCCATCTGTCATTAACGGGACTCCCATGTATCCTTGTGTAGTTTTTAGATCAGTATTAGCTGCTGGATAGTAGTATTGAGAGAACTCCGAAGCTGAAACCACACTGGAAGGAACTGGTGCAAGTAGGCCTTTTTGCGTATAACTTTGCGTCCACGTTGCATGGAAGCGAAAAATGTCTGGACATTGACCGCGAGCACAGGCACTTTGGAGTCGTTCGTTATAATCCTTTGCAGACTGTTGTGAGTATTGAATTGTGACTCCAGGATTTTGGTTTTCAAAATCTTTAATAACTGATTGGATTGCGTCGTTTGATTCCCAAAGTCCCCAATATGTCAATGTGACGGGACGATTTGATCCTGAAGATGTTCCACCCTGCCCAGATAAATTGGAAAGAATCATTCTGACGCCAAATATCACGATGAGCAGCACAACAATTGCGCCAATTCCTAAAAGGATGGGTTTTATTGGCAGTGATGGCATTGAAGGCTGTTGTGGAGGAGGCGTTTGTAATTGCGGAACGCTTTCTGCAACAGATGGTTGGGAAGCTGGTGAGGGAACTTGTTCCATAGAAAAAAGAAAAATATTCCAGGTACAATAGGTTGTTATATTGTACACTAGTCCAGTAGTTTGTGCCCCTTTTCATGAAAAAAGTCACACCTTTTTCTATCGCAATCGCATTTTCCATTATTTTAGCTTCAGTAATGGTAGTGTTTTCCTTTATCGATTCGACAGCAACACTCACATCGTCTTCTCTCCCTAAATCAAAGTTACAAGATTATATTTCTTCTCTGCCATCCGAGGTTTTTATAGAATATGGAGAAACACGATATGCGACTGCCAGCAGCACACTGACTAGCCAGAATTCAATGGATAGGTTTCTTCCCAAGGAAAAGGGCTTAGAAATTTTCTACAAAGTTCTGTTCCCCATATCTTCGCCCCTTCCTTCAAATCCATTTGATCAAAAGTTGGTTGAGCTATGGGTAGAACAAGTAGCAAAAGATGTAGAGACTTTTGCAGAAGAACCTCAGATTACCTACGTAAAAGGCGCAAAACCACCGTATAAAATTTTTGAGGGAAAACCAGGATTCTCTGTCAATAAAAAAGAAACCGTAGCAAATATTGTAGGAATTTTTGTAGAAG
>CAZNKS010000021.1:13389-15296 GCA_964574065.1 uncultured Pseudomonadales bacterium
TTCTCTGTCAATAAAAAAGAAACCGTAGCAAATATTGTAGGAATTTTTGTAGAAGCGACTTCGGGCGCAAAACTAGTTGTAGAGCCAACGGGCACAGTACTTACACCAGATGCAATCATTGAGTCTGAAAAACGAGCTGAAAAATTTCAAAATGCAAAAATTACGCTGCAAACGAAGTTATATACAAAATCGTTAACGGCAGTAGATCTTTTTCCACTTCTTACCTTGCCTTCCGGCTATTCGGAAAAGAATCTCGAAAAGCTCTTGGATGAAATAACAAAAGAGGTAGGAACTCCCCCTATTGAGCCGGAGCTGGTAGTCGAGGGAAATAGCGTTAAAAAATTTATTGCTCCAGCTGACGGAATTGGAGTGGATAGTGATGAGAATAAGAAACGTATCATTTCACAACTGCAAAAGATAGAAGGCGGAGAAAAAACTGAGACGGTTTCACTTGCGGTTACGAAACAGTCTCCCAAAAAAACACTTGCTAATACAAACTCACTGGGGATAGAAGAACGAATTGGAATCGGAGAAAGCGAATATGCCCACTCTATTCCTGGACGCGTCCACAATGTGGGACTAACAACCTCTCGCATCCATGCCAAGCTCGTTATGCCTGGAGAAGAGTTTTCTTTTAATAAATATTTGGGAGAGGTTTCCGCCAAAACGGGTTTTAAACCTGCTTACATTATTAAAGAAGGACAAACGGTGTTGGGTGATGGAGGAGGCGTATGTCAAGTATCATCAACCTTGTTCCGTGCAATTTTGAACGCAGGCCTCCCGATCACGGAGCGACGCGGTCACTCTTACCGCGTAAGCTACTATGAACAAAATAGTAAACCTGGGTTTGATGCAACCGTGTATTCACCCCACCCTGACCTTCGCTTTGTGAATGACACTAGTGCACCTATTTTGATAAATGCTGTTGCAAATGCAAAGAAAACATACATGTTTATTGAACTCTATGGCAAGTCTGATGGAAGAAAGGCGGAGATCAAAAACTACAAGCAGTGGGGTGCACAACCTGCTCCTCCTCCAGTCTATCAAGATGATCCATCGCTTCGTCCTGGACAAGTGAAACAAGTTGATTATGCCGCACCTGGTTTGAAAACATCGTTTGAGTACGTCGTGACATATCCTTCAGGTGAGGAAAAAGCTAAAACCTTTACGACTAACTACATTCCTTGGCGTGCAGTCTATTTAAGAGGCCCCGCGCAGTAGTTTTTTTCTTTCGAGTTCGATGGAAATACGCTGCGGTGACAATGGTTCCTGAAAATCCACCCAAGATTCCGGCAGGAATATCTAAGACATGAGGTGTACCAAAGCTAAGAGGTAAAGATTTTGCGGTTTCTGTATCAAAATTAGAAACCTGTAGAAGAGCGAGAAGAGAAACAAAGCTTACCAGCCGAGCAATAGTATGTTTTGTTTTCTTTCTTTTTTCAACAAGAGAAAGATATACGTCGATAAGTGTAATCATCAGAGGGAGCATAAGAGCTCCGTACTTAAAGTTCCCAACATGTTCAAAGATTGTTCGTAGCCAATACTCTGCCTCTAAGGTTAATCGATGAGCATGTTCTAAATCTCGAAAATGATTTTGAAGAAGTTCAAGGAACCCGTAACAAATACTCCCGGAAATTCCAGAAAGCAACAATCCTTCTAGTACCTTCTCTTGGATATCTCTTCGAAAATCTGCTTCCTCTTTCGGAAGTTCGCTCTCTTTTTTTAACCTCCAACGCATAAAGCTATTGATTCTTTTTCATGATCTGTCCAAACCCCTCAATTGCTTTCAACACCTCAATGGGGGTTACAAAGACTACTGTATTGCTCTGGTCACTACTAATATCATTAATCGAATTGAGCGTACGCAAATGTAATGCGCCTGGGCTATTTGCCATCATGTGTGCGGC
>CAZNKS010000022.1:0-14434 GCA_964574065.1 uncultured Pseudomonadales bacterium
TCTGCCTGAAAAACAGCTTATGCTCCGGTGGTGTAGCTGGCCCAACACGCCTACCTGTAACGGAGGAGACCGACGGTTCGAATCCGTTCCGGAGCGCCACATATCCAAATGGGCAGCTCAGATGAGCAGCCAACCCAAAGATTGCAGATGTGTAGTATATCATTTTCAGCCTATATTTATCATACGGATGATGAAAGTGACTGACTTGTTGCCTTTTCACGGAGTTCTCTCCCTATAAGAATTGTTATGGTACAATTTCGTACTTATGGCTATACATTCTGTTGAAGTAAAAGAACAAGTGATTACTCTTACGCAAGAATCTCGCAGCACGGATAGAAACGGAGCGATTTCATGGATTCTGGCTGCTTTTTGTGTGGCGAACCAGAATTCAGACGTGAGCTATGTGTCGTCGTCAGATGGAATACGCGTCATCATAGACGTCCCCTAAGAATACGAAATGAAGAAAAAAAAGAAGAGCAGAAGAAGAGTTTAATCTCGCTTTCGCTTCTCGTTTGGATCCTGTTCGAGCACAATTCCCATTTCGGATATGATGTCATCGAGAGTAACCGCACGCGTTGCTTGCGGCTCTTGCACAGCAGCCTCTATCCGCGGATGCTTGGTCCCGTAGTCAATGGGCAGTGCGACCCCTGGCATTCTTTCGCCTTCATCACCCATCGTTTCTGGAAAGCTCGGTCGAGTGAACCGAGGATCCTCTAGTGTTACTTCTATATCGCGATTGAGCGTATCTACCAATGACTGCGTTGTTTCTCGGACCGCACGGACATCTTGTGTGACAGCTGTAGAGAATTCATCAAAGGATGCAAGTTGGGAACGAAGTTGCAGGTTTCCGCTTTCCTGTTCCAGTCGTTGACGAATCACCTGCATATTGTCATTCTGTTGAGCAAGGAATGTTTCAACCTGCTGGACATAGTGCTCTATTTCACTTTGAGCCAGAGAAATAGCGTTCTCGTAATCAAATGAGTGATCTTTTTTTAGAAGTCCTTGGATAAGGTATTCTGCATCCCCCCTTGGTTCAGAAAGATACGGAAGAACTCGTTCTCCCCAACCAGTACCATGCCCGATTTGGTTATAGATATATGTACACCGACGCATCGATGCTTGCAAGCGATCGGCAGCAGCTATTGTCGCTAATCCTTCCGGAACGCCTGGCTCGAAAGCAAGTTTGTCTACGGCAACATCAGAGCCCATAAAGGATAGACGTTCTCCAATCGACCGAAACACATCCGCATTTTTTGACCAATGCAAAATCCACGTTCCTCGTTTGAACCACTTGGTCGGAAGCGTCAGCGTTTCCATGAACTGCTTGGTGGGAAGATCGTACACTGTGCTCGTGTCCTCTAATTTGATAGCACGAAGCTGCTGCTCAATAAGACTCATGGGAACTGGTTCTTCTGCAAAATGAACTGAAAGATCGTGTTCTTTTTTCTTGCCAGAACTAAGCTTCACATGCAGCCATTGTTCAAATGCAATAAGTTCTGATTGTGGAAAACATGACTGAACTTGTGGTGCTTTGCGATCAAAGATCCTTGTTCCTAAATAAGTTGCAACCTGTTCAAGAATTCGTGCTTCTGCTTTGGGATGAGTTCGAAGATACAATTCCACGAGATCAGGCAACCGTTGCAAAAGAGAGTCATCATCGGTGTCGATGGTGAGATTGGCAGCAATATCAACTGCCACGCTTCCTATCAGACGCTGCACATCCTTTTGTTTGTTAAGCTCTTGCATTTCTTTTCGTACGTGGACATCGATCGAATCAGCGAGCATTTCCATCTCTTCACCAACAAAGGATACTTTCTCCTGCTTATCGAGCACGCTCTCTTCTTGACGAGATTCTCTTCCAAGATACAGTTTTTGTTTATATTTCTTAGCAAAGAAAGGAATTCGATGAATGAAATGTTCTTGTGGATCTCCTGTAGGGAATTCAGAAACTGTAACAGGATAGAGCTTGGACATGGTTGCCAAACGTGTGAACGCTTTGCTTGTTAATAATCCAGTTTTGGCCCCAAAGCGTGTACGAAAAGGAAATGCGTACAATTCAAACAAAGGCTTCTTAAACGTTTCAGTGTTAAAGTCTTCATCAGCATTATCATGAAAGGATACGGTGTCGTTATACTGGCGCGTGGTTAATCTTTCTAGGACTGCTGCTGTATTCTCTAATGCCGTTTGCAAACGATTGGTATAGAGTTCTTCAAATACTTCTCTTTGTTCGCCTTCCACTCCATCAGGAAGCAAAAATTCTTCTTTTTTCCCTGTTCCAATATGAACTTCATGATCCGAGGTTGCCATAATTTCTTTCTCTTTTTACCATATCACTTCTGTTTGTATGTGAACATAGATGAAGAAAATACCAACTCCCTCTTGACACTTCCTAAAAAACTTCGTACTTTGAATAATAATCTGCTGCCCCAGATATTTACCTAATACTTGTCGTCAGTTACCCGGTTATGGGGTACTAAAGGAGATCTATGGCAGCTGCAAAGAAGAAGGAAGTCGCTTCACAGCCTTCAGTCGTGAACATTTTGCAAAAATACGAATCCGAAATTTCAACGCTTCTTGGAGTGATTGTTGTTATTGTCCTCGCGTCAATTCTTTTTGTTTTTATTCGCAGATCCGCACCCCAAACCCAACCACAAATCAGTGAGTTAGCAGAAAATACTGATACAGAGAACTTAATGGGTGATAAAAGAATCTATACAGTGAAAGATGGGGATGGTTTGTGGAGTATTGCACAAGAAGTCTATAGTGATGGATACAAATGGACTGAAATCGCCAAAGCCAATAACTTGAACGCTCCATATACCTTAACAGCAGGACAAGAATTACTTATTCCAGAAACAGGCACAACCGCAGCGACACCAGCTCCAAGCGCAATACCAGCAGCTACAGTCGTCGCATCAGCCACAGCTCGACCAACAGCAAGCCCGGTTGCAACAACTCGTCCAACCAGCACACCAACTGCAACCACTGCTCCAGCAACCTCAGCACCACAAATTACTGGTGGAAGCTACACAGTTGCTAAAGGAGATTCTTTGTGGAAGATTGCAGTTTCTCGATACGGAAATGGATACAAGTGGGTTGAGATTTACAAAGCGAACCAAGACAAAATTGGCAAGAATCCAGGACTCATCTATGCAGGCGCACAGTTGACACTCCCTGATTTGAAATAAAAAGATCAAGTTGAGATTACTATAGGAACTGATACAGAGATCGTCTTTGTGGGCTCTTTCTATTTTTGATATAATCCAGTGATTACAAAGTGCGGGCGTAGTACACTGGTAGTATATCTCCTTCCCAAGGAGAAGAAGAGGGTCCGATTCCCTTCGCCCGCTCCAAAAATACATATCAACACGCCTCTTTATCGCTGGCATGTGACACTCTTGAGGAACCACCGTCCAAAGATCGCGTAATCTAAAAGATTAACCAAATTTTTTTCATCTTTATCTATATTACTTCGAACGTTCGATAATGATGAGCGTAAGAAGTCCTGCATGAATATTGCATAGTCTGAAAGGTTTATTGACCCATCATAGTATCCAGGCGCAATCTCTGTTCCTTGTTGATCGATATCTGCATTGCAAGCTTCCATCGAACTCATTTGGGGAGTTGGCTGACTTGTAGCTTGGGAACCAGGAATATACACTTTTGCCGCAATGTCTTGCGACAAGTTGCTAACCGATAAAGTGAGCACACCACTTCCGTTAGAAGAAATGGTTTCCGTTTTTCTAATAGAACCCGCATATGTGTCCCACCAATCAACGGTATATGTTTTGTTTGGTGATAGCGTGAAAGTTATATTTCCAGCTTGTGAGCTACGAACTCCGTCTCGATATTTTTTCCATGTAGAATCAGTGTTTTGGATCCAGAGATGAGCCTTATTCTTGCTTGTATTTTTCTGTCCTATTAATCGTAATTTCTCATTCGTGCTACTGGCAGCAATATCAGCATATCCACCTTTATTCAAATCAAGATCCTTCACAAACAAATAAAATGGCTTTGTTTGTTTTTCAACTGGAGAATCCATTTTAAGCAGGTGTTCATCAAACCAATACATCGGAGTACTCATTGCTCCAAAGTTTAATTGTGCCCATATCATTTCATGAAACCACAAGCCTGGATTCTGTTGGCTCAACAGTGAATTTGCGTCTCCAGTATCAACACCAGTTTCAGCAAGCATTGCAGGCTTTCCCACACCTTTTTGACCAGCAGGATACCCATCCTTATATATCCCAAGACTAGTGTCAAGGGTCCAGGCAGCAAAATCATATTGATGCGATAGAGGAATAAGTCCACTTTCAATATTAGATGTATACATGTGAAAATCAGCATAATCTATATCTGGGAAGCTAGAGCTATTCCCCCAAAACTTTGGCCTCCAGCAACACCAAAATGATGTTGTGGATAGAATACGACGCGCGGGATATACCTGGTGAATATATTTCGAAAACTCTTGAGCAGTTCTCCAATGCGGTGCTGATCCACTCCCAGCAGGGTCTTCATTTGGAGGTCCTTCATTATTGAGTTCAAAGCTATGGATTGCGGGAGAATACCCCCACCTAGATGTTGCGTATCGATACCACGAGCGCAAAAGCCAGCGAGCTTTGGTATTTTCTGGTTGATAATATCCATTTCCAGAATCAGCCCAGCTTCCATCAGTGCGAAGATGATTTTGAATCCAGTCATTCTTGTCATGGACAACGAGTTTCAACGTAACGCCATTATTTTCCGCATTGCTAATTTGATCATCAAGAGCAGCAGCGGGCCGCTGCTCAAAATAGTAATGTTGATCCGCACGAGCATTACGGATCACCTCACCACCAATAATATTCCCCGAAGAATCGACCTCCTTGACTGAAAACTCATCAACGTATACCTGTCCAGCGGTAACATTATCTAGATATAAGTAAAAGCTATCCTGATTTTTGGGAGCCGTGAAAAATGTGGTATATGTACACCAGCCTGAGGAAGTTGATGTACATCGACTATCAGCACTGCTTGTGAAAGCGCTTCCGTTTGTAGGTGCCATAGAGGGAAAATTGCGAAGTGCGGCATCCCACTGATCAGCAGATTTGTCATCCGCACCCCACTGTGGATCAGCAGCCTTTATAACAAATCCATAAGTAGATGAGGCGCTTGGATTTCGTGGACCAGAAATATTGACAGCCTTGAACACGAGCTTCACCTGATATCGTTTACCTGCAACGACCCTTCCACCATTGCTTTCATCAAGCCATGAAGTAATCCAAGTTCGAAAACCATTTGGGCCCTTGCTTGTATCAGTGTTATAAATAATTTTATAGCTCAACTCATGGCCTGGGTATTTTTCAAGCCAGGTAAGACTAGCCATGTGACCTTCATTTCCATGAAGTTCTCCTGACGATTTCCAGCGAGCCCAATTAGTACTGTAGATACCGATACCCCCTAACCAAAATCGGGTAATGTTTGCTCCAGTATCTTTATATAGGTTATAGTTCCCATTCCTCATGTTGGCTGGTCCAGTTGGGAAAAATAGATCTCCGTTTGAGTATTCAAAGTAACGAGGATCGGCCTTACTCACTTGAACGAATCCCTTTTTGGTGGGAGCGACGGCCTGAAATGTATACGGAGAGCTTGTACTAGTTGTTGTCGTTCCGCTTGCATCCTGTGCAGAAAAGATTATTTTATGCACCCCAACTTCTAGGGGACTAAAGCGTATAGCCCAGTATTTTGTGTTTGTCTCTACATAGACAGTCCCTTCTTTTCTGGTTTCTGTCATGTAAAACGCTGGGTGACGGATAGTTTTCCCAGAAGGGAATGTAATAAGAGCATCGACTGTGACTCCCATTTTTGAAGGGACACCTGGAATCACTGTTTCATCATACTGAATAAAAGGGTACTCAGACACAGTTGCAACATCAAATTTTGCCTCAAATTTTTCGTAGACTGGTACTGTTGTCGTGCCTAGACGCACATTCGAGATAGTTGGGGCTGCTTTCACGGAACTTCCACTTAAAAACCAAAAAAGGGATGCGATGAAACAAAATGCAAGTTTTTTCATAGTTGTCTGTAGGTTAAAACCATGATATCTCCACCATTACCTTCTGTCACTATATAACCATTGCTCACGTATGTATAGCGAGGCAAAAATCCACTACTATACGAAGTCCCTGCGCCAGTACTTGTGTTTCCAGGGGATGATTTCCACCCAGGGGGATCAGCAACTCCCCAGTATGAGTAAAATGCGCCTGGGACATTAGTAAAAGTCCTGCCTCCATCAGTTGGGTATTGCACCGTTGAACATGAAGTGAAGTGTGTTGTAGCACTAAAGCTACCACACGGTTTGAGAGCATGCATAATCGGGGCAAGGCGTTTTGAAGTGATCGGATTTGTTGGAGAAGATCCTTTTGTATCACTTCTATCAAGTATTTGGAAAATCTCTACTCCTGCCCAGTGATTATGAAAAAGAATATTTCCAGCAATAGCGAGCGGCTCTTGCTCATCAATAATATGGATATTAGAGTTCGGAAGTTGAATAAAACGTAAATCTCCACCCACATAGGTTGGGACTGTACTATTATCAAGTACCATCTCACCTATTGCGCCAGACCATCGATAGTCATTCGTTGCACCGTCAGCCTGACTGCGATAGTGAATGTATGCAACTTGTTTTCCAGATGAAAGAGTCTTTACAACAGGAATTGAACCCATGACCCCCTGTGTTCCCACATCATCGACATAGTCTTCCGTACTTCCATACCCCACCGCAGGGGTAAAGACGCTGGCGCCATTTTCAAGGCTTAATGCAAACAAGTTTTTCCAGCGAGGATTGGAATCAAAGTATTGCTTGATTTCTGCGCTGGTAACCTTTTTGTATTTTCCATTATCCTCTAGTCTATAGCTTCCATCAGTCTGTTTTTCCCAGCTAGGTCCCTGAAAATGAGCTTGATGTTCAAGTTGCATACGCAAGAGTACAATTCCCGCTCCATCTGCGATGACGGGCCACCCAAGATTGAACTGACTTCCCATCAATTGTCCTCCCACACTGATCTTTCCACTCCCTCCTTGGCCAGGGCTGTTCGGACTTGGCTTCACTTTCCAGCGAATACTCCCCGACTGATTGTTGACAGCATGTACATTCAAATCTCTAGTTGCAAACACAATGATATCTTTGGAAGCAGAGTAGGAAGGGGGTGTATCTATCGGTGAACCTGCGCTGTACGGAAAATTTGCCGCAACAGTCATTGTCGCAGTTGTTATCTTGTGCAACTTTCCATCATCTGTGACCGCATACGTAAAGTTTCCAAAGACAAGCGCAGCTTTGCGTATGCTGCTTCCTGTTGAATACGTTCCTACAATAGAACCATTTTGAGGATCTATTTTATAGACACTTCCATTAATCCCACCAATATATACTTTTTGAGTGGCGGGATCATAGGAAGGCGCAGCTACGAATGATGTAGGAGTGATGTGCCATACCTGTTTGCCGGTTGCAAGCTCAAATGCATACAGTCCATTTTCTCCCGCAGGAACGAACAAACGAGTCACTCCATTTGTAGTACCTACGACAGTACGCGCTTCTTTTGGAGCGTTGTACAGATGTCCTCCCACTCCTCCGGTTTGATCAGAACCATTAAATGTCCATTTATACGTCCAAGTTCCTGTTGGCTCCTCTGGTGTATAGCCCGTGCGCTGAGCATTACCTGCATCTTGATTCCATTCAGATGATGTTTGGAGGGGTGGATTGGTTGGAGACGGTGTTGAGGTTGCGCTAGTTATGGTACAGGTGACACTCTTAAGAAACCATCGCCTGAAAATGTCAAAGTCAGAGAGATTGACCTGATTTTGTCCATCCCTACTTATATTGCTACGCGGATTTGCTAGTGTCGATTTCAAAAAATCTTGTACCAAAATGTTGTAGTCAGAAAGGTTTACTGATCCAGTGTAGGTTGATCCACTTCTAGTGCCTACTTGATCAATATCTGCGTTACATCCTTCCGCTAAGCTTTGTGCATACACAGCCTGTCTCGTGAAGACACAGACGGTGAATACAAGGAAACAAGCTAGAATGAGACGAATCAGTTTTTGCATATCTTAGGAGTGTTTTAAAACAAAAATATCGCCTCCACTTCCTTCAACAATGATATAGTCACCACTCACATACGTATAGAAGGGTTTTAACCCTGATTGAAAGGCAGTTGTTTGAGGAATAGGAGGATCCATAGTATTCCAATAGACCCAAAACCCTGGGCCATAGTATCGCGTATCACTAAACAAACTCATTGCACAGCTAGTCCAGTGTGTTGATGTATTAATTGTTCCGCATGGCTGTGTGCGCCGAACAACATGAGGACGTTGCTGAGTTTTGATTGGAGTCTGATATGATAATCCTAGCGAATTTCCTCGATCAGTAATTGTAGCTGCTTGATTTGCTCCCCAGTGAGCATGGAAGATAGTATTTCCCGCGACAGTCAGCGGGTTTTGTTCGTCAATTAAAGTTAAATCTGGCTTTTCAATAAACCGCATATCTCCTGCAACCATTCCAGGTACAGTAGTATTATCTAAAACCATTTCTCCCATGTGGCCATCCCATCGTCCATCTTGCCAATCAGTTGCGCCGATGTTTTGGCCGTTACGAAACCCAATGTATGCAACTTCCTTTCCATCCGAAAGGGTTTTCACCACCGGCATTGGCCCAATGTCTAAGTACGCCTCTCCGTCGGGGTATTTTTGCAGTCCAGTTTTGAAATCAAACAAATCTTCAACTCCTGTGTAACCAACGGCAGGAATAAAGCTTTTTTCTCCATTGTCGAGGTTGAGTGCAAATAAATTTTGAAATTGTGGTTGAGCCTGTAACCAACTTCGAATAGCAGCATTGGTTGATGGATGAACCCCTGGCTTCCCATTGGGACCCACGAGTTTTTGGTTTGCATCAGAAGTTGATTGCCAGAGACTACTAGGATATGCAAGTGACATGCGAATGAATACAATCCCATGCTGTTCTGCGATCACTGGCCATCTACCTTCCATGTCGTTATCCCATCTGGCAGTATTCGGAGTGGGTTTTACTCGCCATTTTCGTATCCCGTCCTGCGCATTCACTGCGTGCACAAATAAGTCCTTTGTTGCATAGACAATTACATTCTTCTTGGCTGAATATGATGGGAGAGTAGCAGCTGAGGCTCCCGCTTGATATATCCATGCAGACGTCATTGAGGTTGTATTGATCTTATGAAGCGTTCCATTGTCGGAGACGACGTAGAGATTGCTCTCCACAACCAAAACTGAGCGATTAATAGCACTTCCTGCGTTGTAGGTTGCGATAATTTTCCCATCTGTCGCCTGTATTTTATATACCATTCCGCTGCTTGCTGCAGCATAGACAAATCCATCGGCATAGGCGGGCGTAGCGTTGAAGGTTGCGACTGACCCTGGTATGTTCCATAGCAGCTTCCCACTCGAGATTGTAAGAGCGTATAAGCCCTTTGAGGTTGCAGGAATAAAGATAGTATTGTTTCCAGTGACCGTTCTTCCTTCTGTGTGCGCATTATAAAAATGATTTCCTGATCCACCATTTGGATCCGGACCATTAAAACTCCATACATATGACCATGGCTCGTTGGGCTCTATTCCAATATAGCCCGTGCGCTGAGCATTACCTGCATCTTGATTCCATTCAGATGATGTCGGCTGAGGAGGAGACGTTGGTGTCTGAGTTGGCGAAGGAGTGTCAATAGGACAGGTGACACTTTGTAAAAACCATCTCTGAAAAATAACATAATCAGTCAGATTGGCTAGGTTAGCTACATCTTTATCGATGTTACTTCGAGAATTTAAGAGAGGTGATCGTAGAAAATTTTGGACAAAGATTGTGTAGTCAGAGAGATTAATGATTCCCGCATAGGTAGAACCACTTCTAGTCCCGGCCTGATCAATATCTGCATTACATGCTTCTTGTGTATTCTGCTGTGCTTGTATACGTGGGACATGCACATGCAGGGATAGTGATGCTGCTGCTATCCCTGCATATATGCATGTATAAAAGGATTGAAGATGTCTTCTTCGCATCGTTCTTACCGTCTGCCAATAAACTGTTGAAGTAACTGCCTGAGCCAATACGGCAATCTATTCCATTGCTCCTGGTTGCCGTTTGTCCCGGGGACCGGTGTTGCTACGCCACCCTTCACGCCTCCACACGTCCGACCGTATTCAACGTACTGGAAGTTACAGTTACTCGGGCAAGTACACCCTGCTTGCGCTTGGCATATCACCCTCGCACAAGTCGAATCAACAAGAACAGAAGCGGGCAATCCTGTAGGCACTGGGGTTGCTGGTCTTGGAGTGACCGGAATGATTGTTGGTCGCGGGGTAACAGGAACACTTGTTGGACGTGGAGTGCTGGGAATAGGTGTTGTTGTCGGACTTACTATTCCTGCATAGGTTCGAACAAACGTGTTATTTGTTTCGTTTGCTTCCTTGATTGATCCATACGGATCAATAAGCACTTCAAGAGTATTTTGTGCTTTGGCTACAAAATTGGCTAAAAGCTGAAAGCTAGCGCCATTTGTCTGGTTTGAAACAGCAGAGTACAAGATAGTGGCAGTGTCAACAACACTACCATTTACCCGAAGTCCTACCACCACATTACGATTATCAGTTGCCGTGGTCTTCACGTTATTCTGAACTTGCGGATTTATTTCTACAGAATATGTTTTGCCAATTACTAATTGGTTGCTCGGTACAAACGCACCATTCCCTGCATTTTTGAACCAAAAGATGCTGTTTGCTTCTGTTTCTGGTGCAAAGAATAGATCATCCACTGTGGCTGCCGTTGGTATTGGGGATGAACACACTAGGATTGGGTCACATGGGGGTCGGACACACTGGACTATTTCATACACACATCCTGGAGGGGGCGATGGACGTACAGATGGGACTGGTGTTGGAGTCTTCCCTCCACCCACTGCTGGGGTCGGGGTCGGGAGAACTGACGGACGAGCAGTTGGAAGTGGAGTGGAATTTTGCCCAAACGTATAGACATACCTCTCTGGAACCTTGAGCACATCTGTTTGAACTGTATTATTGGGGTCACTTGTATGGAGAAGAGATCTGGAGAGCTGAGAGTCAAATGACACTGTCATATCTCCGGTAGCCGGAGCTGTAAAGGAGATTTTCCCCAATGTGATAGTTGTATTTGCTGTTGAAAATTTGGGATTCCCAACAGGAGCTAACAATCCAATCGTTAATCGCTTCCCAGTCGAAGTTTGATCAATAAAATACGTTGCAGTGGAAAGGCCGGATGGATCTGTAGGAGTATAAACAAGATTCGCAGGGACTGATCCTGTGAAATCAATGAATAGTTCATATCCAATTACATTAGCATCTCCAGTATTCGTCTGAAGTTCAATAACCTGTGAGGTTGAAGGCGATAATTGCGAGGTTCCAGGCTTTAATGAAACTACGACGGTACCATTGTTTGTTGCTGCGCGCTTGCGAAAATCAAACGATCTTTGATTAATGACTGCAACAGAGACAATACAAGCAACTAATAGAAGTACTCCACTAACCAGAGCAACGAATTTTGCCGTAAGTAGTGGTTGGTTCGACGTCAGAGGTGTTTGATCCATACTTTTCGAACAAAAACAGAATATATATACTATCTTTAGCATATACAGATAAATGAGAAAAGAAAAGTAGTTATGCTGAATACGTGCGCATTCCCTTTTACAACGCACGAAGGTATGATGAATGTGTGAATCCATTTCGCTATGACATACCAGATATTGAAAAAAAGGCTGTCCACATACGTGAGGATATTATTCGAATGCTAGTTACTTCAGGATCTGGTCATAGTGCTGGACCTCTTGGAATGGCTGATGTGTTTGCAGCACTTTTCTTTGCCATTCTTTCATACGATCCTCAAAATCCAGAATGGAAAGACAGAGATAGATTTGTTTTGTCTTGTGGGCACATTTGCCCCGTTTTGTATGCCACACTCGCGCATGCTGGATTTTTCCCTGTGGATGAACTCATGAGTTTGCGCAAGTTTGGAAGCAGATTACAAGGACATCCTAGCCGTGTTGATCTTCCTGGAGTCGAAGCCAGCAGCGGCCCATTGGGTCAAGGCATTTCACAAGCGCTGGGAATGGCACTGGCACTTCGGCATGATCACTCCGCATCACGTGTCTATTGTGTCACAAGCGATGGAGAACACAATGAAGGACAGCTATGGGAAGCTGTCATGTTTGCTGCCAAATACAAATTGGGAAATTTAACTGTGATAGTCGATCGCAATGATATTCAAATTGATGGATATACACATCATGTCATGCCCCTTGAACCTCTTCGTGAAAAATATGAAAGTTTTAATTGGCACGTGATTGAGATTGACGGACATTCTATTAACGAGATACTCGACGCGTTGGAAACCGCACAAACAATTCGAGAACGACCAACGTGCATCATTGCACATACGATTCCGGGAAAAGGGGTTGATTTTATGGAGAAGAAATTTGAATGGCATGGAAAAACACCCTCACAAGAAGAAGCATACCAAGCGCTGCTAGAACTACGAACACTAGGAGGACAGTTGGAACATGAATGATTTGTTTCTAAACTCCATTACCGATCCAACCCAGATCACCAAGAAAGCCACGCGTGATGGGTATGGCGAGGCATTAGTAGAACTTGGTGGAAAGAATCAAGATGTGTTTGTGTTGACAGCAGACCTTGCTGACTCCATGAAATGTGGAGTGTTTGCAAAACAACATCCGTCACGCTTTATTGAATGTGGAGTCGCAGAACAAAACATGATGGGAATCGCCGCAGGACTGGCGCTCTCTGGCAAAATTCCGTTTGTATCATCCTTTGGAGTTTTTAGTCCTGGGAGAAACTGGGATCAGTTACGAGTGAGCGTGTGTTACTCCAAAGCCAACGTAAAAATTGTAGGAGGACACACAGGTCTTGCAACCGGACCTGATGGGGCGACTCATCAAGCATTGGAAGACATTGCTATTACTCGGGTTCTGCCAAATTTAACTGTGATTGTGCCTGTGGATGCTAATCAGACCAAACAAGCAGCAATAGCGGCGGCACAAACACCAGATCCCACCTACATACGCATCTCCCGGGAATCAACTCCTTTACTTACGACACCGCAAACTCCGTTTACAATAGGAAAGGCGCAGGTATGGCATCAAGGAGATGACATCACCCTTATAGCAAGTGGGCCACTGATGTATGAAGCATTGCTTGCTCGTGAAATGTTGGGAAATATGCAAATATCATGCGAAGTAATAAATTTGCATACAGTCAAACAACTTGATAGTGAAACAATTGTGAAAAGTGCGAAGAAAACCAAACACGTTATTACCATTGAAGATCATCAAATAATGGGTGGAATGGGAAGTGCAGTGGCAGAATATTTATGTCGAGTATTTCCTGTACCCATGGAGTTTATTGGAGTTCATGATTCCTTTGGGCAAAGTGGAAGCCCACGAGAACTCTATGAACACTATGAAATGAATGCCACCTCGATTGTGAAAGCTGCCCAAAAACTTCTGCATGCTACTGGACTACTAGAGTCTCGAGGATTGTAGGAAGATACACATTCTCTTCAGGGTCTGACAAAATGACTACGACATCATCTCCTTTTGAAATCAAAATAACTTGACGTTCTTGGAAATTATTCACGAATACTTCACCCCAGTCAGAAAGATAGACACCTTTCTTGGCTGGATGGTTTGCGATCATCAAATCGTCGTAATTTTCGTATTTTCCCAATCTTTCTGCACTCTCGATTAATTCAATTGAATTGAGGATCTCCTGTCTTATGGATTGATCCCCTTCAATCGTTTGTGCTAGTTCACGAATGTAGCTCTTTGCTTCTTTCGCCCCTTGTTGGGACGATGATGTATAGAAAGAAACAAGATTATCTATATGAGATCTCTTGTATCGGATAAACTGAATTGAAAACTCTCCAATATCGAGACTTAGATATGGAGCCGGTTCCTCTACCATTCGGAACTGGCTGGGAGTGATTAATCGCTCTTCACTCGCAACTAATCTGGCATCATAGGAGAACGAAATACCCAGTTCTGAAGAACTTGTAAACGTTTGCAGGGACTCTTGCGCTGTTGGTTCTTCAAAGGATTGGGCTGTTGCCTCAACGGAGGCTGTTTGTTCTGTTTTTTGCGTACGCAGAATGAGAAAGGCAATCATGACTGTTAAAAATCCGACGATCGCGGTAATACGTGGAAGAAGAGATGGCTTCGCTGGAGCAGCTTGTAGCGAAGCGTCCTGTTCTTCTTTTTGATCCAGTTGCGAACTATCAAGAAAATTCTCCATACCTACTCATTCTAGCATCAGATGAGAACGCAGTTGTACTCCGTATTGCCTCACGATAAAATGTAACGGAACTAGGTATTCGTTGCCTCAGTAA
>CAZNKS010000023.1:0-13809 GCA_964574065.1 uncultured Pseudomonadales bacterium
ATGCAGGTCGATGCTACCAATTGGATTATTGATACCGCTGGTGGCACACCCTATGGTGTATGGGTGTACACTCCAGACGCACAAGATCAAGCGCACCGATATGTGTTCTCGTGGGTTGGAAAACAGCGGAAGACTTTCCCAATGGAACATGTCGAACAAGCTCCACTTATTTACTTAGTGGTGGAAGATGATCCGGGTTTTGCCAAGCGTCGCAGTGAGTGGATTGCAAACAACATGAAGTTTGGAGAACTCATTGATCAGAAAAAATTTGGAGCAATAACTGTTTATAAGTTGCGAAACACCTTCCAACCATTAAAGTAAACAAAGTCACTATAGAAGTATTATTTGATCTCAGTACACCCTTGTGAGTACAATACAGCGTTATGTATTTATCAGTCATCCTTCCTTCCTATAATGAAGCCAAAAACATCTCAAAAGGTGTACTTGAAAATGTTATTGCCTATTTGCAAAATGCCCCATTTGAATGGGAGCTCATTTTAGCTGACGACGGTAGTACCGATGGGACCACCCAAAAACTACAAGACTTTGCTGCAAAACAAAAAAATGTGCGAGTTTTAGCCCTTCCTCATAAAGGAAAAGGGCCAACCGTTATCGAAGCGCTGCAGCAGGCAAATGGGGAGGTAAGGCTTTTCTCTGATTTTGATCAAGCCACTCCACTTGCTGAAGTAGAAAAACTACTTCCATTTGTGACAAAGGGATATGACGTTGTAATAGGATCACGAGAAGTGCACGGAAGTGAGCGAAAGCGAGAGCCATTCCATCGTCATTTGATGGGGAAAGGCTTTAACTTCTTTGTGAACTTAATTGCAATCTCTGGTATTCATGACACGCAATGTGGATTCAAGTTATTCACAAAAAAGGCAGTGAATGCATTAACAGATAAAGTGGTTGTCTACGCAGGCAAAGGCAAAATGACAGGAGCATTCACCGGTGCTTTTGATGTCGAGTTACTCTATCTTGCCAAAAAATACCGTTTCCGCATCGCTGAAGTTCCAATCATCTGGACCTACGCAAAAACTGATCGTGTTGATCCCATCAAAGATTCTTTACGCATGCTCAAAGATATCATGCGCATCCGTATAGCTGACTTACTGGGTAGATACAAATAGACCTGGGACTGTAGGGAAGAGGAATTGTCATGAGTATATTTTCGAAGCGACATACTGTATACCTTGTGAGCGTGTTTGTACTCATCTTGTCAGTTTTCTGGTTCTTCTTTTCTTTTACACAAACAGATCCCAACTTGTTGTATATCAATTCAACTTGGTTTGATCAGTTTCAAAACATCATGTGGGGACTCGGACAAAACCGAACAACCCTGGTTATTTTCTATGCTCTTTTTGTAGGCATCTGTTTTGTTTTGTATGGTCAAATACTAAAACTCCTAGAAAAAAAGCAAACAACATCTCCCTTCGTGACAATTTCTCTTATCATCGCTGGAGTACTTCTGCTTTTAGCCAATCCAGCGCTTTCACATGATCTTTTTAACTATTTATTCAATGCGAAGGCAGTGCTTGTGTATGGCAAAGATCCTCACCTTTTGAGCGCATTGCAAGTTGCCCCACAAGATGAATGGGTACGCTTTATGCATAATGTGCATACACCAGCTCCGTACGGATATGTATGGACAGCCCTTTCGCTACTTCCATTTGTAGCGGGTTTTGGCAAGTTTATTGTGACGTTTCTTTCATTCAAGATTTGGATGGGTATCGGACTTGCAGTGCTTATATGGTTACAGGTGCAACTTTCCAAAGCTCGCAATCAACAGATGCACATAACAGACTATGCGCTGTTTGTTGCAAACCCATTAGTTTTGATTGAAACGCTCGGCAATGGACATAACGATGTCTGGATGATAGTGGGGGCCTTTGCTTCGTTTGTTATCCTCCTGCGGAACAAAAAACCAAATGCATTTGTGCTGGTTGGATCATTCCTATTACTTCTGCTCTCCAGTCAAATAAAGATTGCAACTATTCTGTTAGTACCTATCTGGATAGCACTCGTGCAAACAAAGCTACAGTTTTCCATTCCAAAGGAACTTCAAAAATTGATAACACGTATTACTGACAATTTTGCTGAAATAAGTGCGTTCTTGCTCTTTATGCCCCTTATTACGGAAAGGTCACAACAGTTCCACCCTTGGTATTTGCTCTGGTCATTGTCATTTCTTCCCTTTATGAAAAATAAAATGGTGCGTCTTCTTTTCATTTCTTTCTCGCTTACCAGCATGTTGCGCTATATTCCATTTCTCCTACATGGTGGATACTCAGAGGAAATCTTGTCGCAGAGCAAAGTAATTACGTGGTCAGCACCTCTGGTTTTTCTTATCTTCATCGTGCTGTATCACTTTCTTTATAGAGTACGGTACAATAAAAACGCATGAATCCAACGGTTTCTTTACTCCTATCGTTTACGAAACGAATTTTCTCACTTTTCCCCTGGTGGGTGTGGGTTATCGCACTCTATCTTGCAACTCATCTGTACGGATTACTTCTATTACCAGTCTTTGCTGATGAAGCGATCTATATTCGCTGGGCGCAACTGGTCATTGATGATGCACAGCGATTTGCATTCTTCTCCATGTCTGATGGGAAACCGCCGCTGTTTGTGTGGACACTTTCTATTTTCTTGCCACTATTCCAAAACCCACTGCTAGCTGCTCGTTTTGTGTCAGCACTTTGTGGACTAGCAACCGTCTTTATCTTGGGTGCAATCAGTAAACAGCTGACTCGAAACAAATATGCGCTCGCATTCACTTATCTTTTTGTCATGCTTGCTCCTTTTTGGATGTTTTATCACCGTATGGCCGTGATGGATGCAATGCTGACGATGTGGATAGCGTTATCGTTTTATTTGGCGCTTCATATTTCTCTTGCGACATATCATGCAAGAAGAACTCCGTATCAACTTGTTCCCCATGTGTTGCTTTTTGGTCTGTCATTTGGAGCTGCGCTCCTTACGAAAACTCCTGCATTGTTTGCCATTCCCATCATGGCCGTGGCACCACTCCTTGCTTTGGTTGTGGATGAAATAAAGGAACAAAAAACTAGAAGCAAAAAGAAAATAATTACTGCCTTTGTTCTAACAGGTATCGGAGGAGTGTTTGGCAGTATTTGTTTCTTGCTCCTTCGTGTATCTCCATTTTTTGGCGCGCTGTTTTCACGAAGCAAGGATTTCACCTTTACTGTCTCCGAAGTAATTGGAGGGGAATGGCGATACGTATTTTTAGAAAGTCTTCCTCGTGACATTGGCTGGCTTATAACATACTTAACGATTGCGGTTGCAGGAGGAGCTCTGCTTGGACTGTTATATAAACGACAGCAACGAAAGATTCTTCTCTTATTACTCTGTGCGGCACTCTACGCACTGCCGTTAATTGTGTTTGGTCGAATGTTATGGCCTCGCTACTTTTTGCCAGTGTCTATCTTTATTACACTCGCTGCAGGAATTTCACTCGGTGAAATCGCAGCCTCGGTGAAGACTCGCATGATTGCAATAGGAATCATCCTCGTCTTTCTGTTCATGTCCGCTCGTTTCTACATTCCAGCGCTTACCGATGTTACGAAAATTCCGTTTGTCCCAACCGATCGACTGCAGTATTTGACCGAATGGTCAGCCGGATACGGAAATGAAGAAGTTCGGCAATTTTTGATTATGCGTCGAATGATAAGTTCCACACTCAACGGACCCAAGATGCTTGTCCTAACGGAAGGGTCATTTGGGACACTACCAGATGGACTACTCATGTATTTTCATGGGAAAAATCAAATTCCAAACCTAGAAATTCAAGGAATTGGCGTTTCGCCATCAACGATTCCTGCAAAGTACTTGGAAAGAGTAGGGACGGAAGAAGTCTATTATGTGGTCAACAGCCATCGCTTTGGGCTTGTGGATCAAGACAATCTTGAAAAAATACTGCAGATACCACGCCCATTTAATGGACCAAGTCTTGTACTATTTAGAGTGAGAGCGAAATGAAGCACACCGTTACAACCCTGATACGATCGCATCTTCTTGTCTTTGTGGTTGGCATCGCCTGTGTGCTACTCACCTCGTTGTCAGTTTTTCACACCGGATTCTTCCCAATGCACGACTTCACCCATGCGGGCAGAATTGCCGAGATGTATCGAAGCTTACTCTCCTTTGAGTTTCCAGTGCGCTGGTCACAAAATTTCGGCTTTGGATACGGCATGCCATTGTTTAATTTTTATGGTCCGCTCCCATACTATCTGGCCCAAATTCCCTATGTCTTTTTGGGAGTAATTGGCAGCATGAAAGCATTGTATGTGATTAACGGGGTACTAAGCTTTGTAGGAATGTATCTATTGGCAAAGAAGCTATGGGGGAATTGGGGTGGGATCATTAGCGCAACGGTTTTTTCTTTTGCAACATACCGCGCTGTTGATCTCTACGTGCGAGGGGCAATTGGAGAAGCGTTTGCACTCGCTTTTCTCCCATTTGCACTCTACGGCATCATGGAGCTGGTGGAGGGAAGACGACGTGGAATCGCAATAGCGGCAATTAGCAGTGCTGCAGCAGTTCTCTCACATAATCTCACTGGATTTTTTAGCATTCCTTTTTTGTTTGTGTTTGCAGGCATTCTTGTTTTCGCACGGTGGGTGGACAAAAAAGAAAAAGCGATTCCGGTGTGGACACACCTTAGAAATGGAGTATTTTTCCTGCTACTTGCGATTGGCCTCTCTGCCTTCTATACACTTCCTGCTTTTTTTGAAAAGGACGCCACCCGTGTTGAAGCAGAAATTACCACTGGTAACTTTGATTTCCATAACCACTTTGTTGCTCTTCGGCAGTTAGTAACAGGGAAGTGGGGATATGGTGGATCCATTCCTGGACTTGAAGATGGAATGAGCTATGCACTTGGAATGATCGCCATCGTTTTATTTGTAGGGGCTGCCACTGTTCTATTCACGGGAACGAAGAAGCAAAAAATAATTTTTCTTGGAGTAACCTTCCTCTTTGGTATTGCCACTCTCATGACGACAAACAAATCACAACTCATATGGGAAAATCTATCTTTGCTTAAGTTCGTTCAGTTCCCCTGGCGATTTTTGACATTTAGTCATGTGTTCTTGAGTCTTGGAACAGGTGCTATTGCGTTGCTTCTATCAAAACATAAATTTGGAATCGTTGCATTTTTAGGAATTATCATTGCTGTCATGGCTTTGAATACCAAATATTTTGCCCCCGAACGATTTATTGACAGTACCTTGGGGTATTATTACGGTACCGACCCACAATATGTTGCAGAGTATCTAAGCCTGACTCTCAATGATTATGTACCTCCGCAAATCAAAGGACGAGATTTCCCACCTCCAGTAAGAGAGCGATTAGTGCTGGAAGGAGGAGAAGGTTCACTTCAGGTTTACAAGAGTATCCCTACAGAAATTCGTGCATCTATACGTTGTGCGGATGTATGTGTAGTTGGTGTCAATATATTCTCTTTCCCGGGATGGACGGCATATGTGAACGGTATGCCTATTCAACTTGAAGAGAAGACAGACTATCCCACCTATTTCTTCAAGGTGCCTGCAGGAGAGCACGATGTTATCATCAGATTAGAACGAACCAGCCTTCGTAGTCTTTCCGAGTTTATGAGTGTGATGGCGATACTTGTGCTACTGAATCTAGCTTTGATATCACAACAAACAACATCCAAGAAGAAAAAATAATCATGAAAAATGCACAGTCCACAGCAGATTATGATGTGGTAGGAACCACCGAAGGAGCATCACTGCAAGTCGATGAGATAAAGAAGAGATCTATTCATGGGGCTCTTTCCTTTGTCGCCCGAACAGTCTTCTTAACAGGACTTGCTATCATTGCACAGATCGTTTTAAGTACGCTTCTTGGCCCTTCTGAATTTGGAATGTATGGAATTGTGGTAACTATCGGTGGGTTTTTCACCATCATTTCTGATGTAGGTTTAGCAGCTTCGTTGATTCAAAAGAAAGAAGCTCCTACTATACGAGAGCTTCGAACAGTATTTACAACCCAGCAAATACTTTCTTGGATAGTCTTTTTCCTATTATTTATTACAGCACGTAGCATGCTGTCTGTGGGAAAATTAACCCAGGAAGGCTTTTACCTAGCGCTTGCATTTGGGTTTACCTTTCCTATTGTTTCTTTTAAAACAATCTCGGCAATCTTATTGGAACGTAAACTGCAGTTTACTGGTCTTGTCGTCGCAGCCATCGCCGAATCCCTTGTCTTTAATGCACTTCTAATTTACTTGGCCTTCAATGGATATGGAGTAAACAGTTACACCTATGCAGTCCTCACCAAAGCTGTGGTTGGAGTCATTGTCATCTTGCTCTATCAACGATGGAGTTTTGGCTTTGCATTCTCGAAGAAAGATTTTTTGATTCTGATGAAAGTGGGTGGTGGATTCCAACTCAATGACATGCTTGCAAAAGCAAAAGATGATCTGTTCTATTTAAGTCTAGCGTTTTTTATTTCTCCCACCCAATATGGGTATCTAACCTGGGCAAAACAGTGGTCAAAACTTCCATATACCTTAACAGTTGATAATATCAGCGCGATCACCTTTCCTGCATTTTCACGAATGCAACACGATGAACGTCTACTTAAACGCGCAATTGAGAAAACCATCTTTTTTGTAACCATCATTTCATTTCCACTCCTTGGTGGAATTGCAGTCATGATTGCACCACTCATTACTGTCTTTCCAAGATGGGAAAAGTGGTTGCCGGCTGTTTTCTCACTAGCCCTGTTCTGTTTTAGTCTTGCGTTCTCTTCTTTTTCAACACCGCTCGTCAGTACTCTGAATGCTATAGGGAAAATTAAAGAAACCCTGAAAATGATGGTTTTTTGGACAGTAGCGCAGTGGGCGCTTGCCCCGGTTTTTCTTTCGCTATTTGGCTACCAAGCCGTTCCAATTATTTCTGCAATCCTTGCATTGTCTTCCTTGTTTGTCGTTGTACTCGTGAAAAAGTATGTCAAGTTTGCATTTGTTGAACAAATATGGAGGCAAACGCTTGCCACAGGAGTCATGATAGCGATCCTCTGGTTTACTTCTTCTATCTGGGGACAGTCATTTATACACCTTCTCCTTGGAGTTATTGTCGGTGGCGCAATCTATGCAATGTTGCTGATAGGAGTAGGATTTGAGAAGATACGAATGGAAGTGTCATCTTTTCTTAAGAAGAAATAGTACGTACCAGAGAACATTTATCGTATGCCAACTATAACCGCGATCGTTCATACCAAAAATTCACAAAAGACACTTGAAAAGTGTCTGGCTTCACTTGCGTGGTGCGACGAGATTTTTGTTGTCGATATGCAAAGTAGTGATCAGACAGTGGAAATCGCAAAAAAGCATAAAGCTCACGTATTTAACGTAAAGACAGATGTACGCTTTGCCGATCCGATTCGTCAGGAGTATCTGCATAAAGTAAAAACGGACTGGACCATCATTGTTGATAGTGATGAAGAGGTTCCCCATACATTGGCAACAAAAGTAAAAGAAGTAATGGTTGCAAATGAAGCGGATGGGTATAACTTGCCACGAAAAAACATTATTTTTGATAAATGGATTGAACATACGGGTTTTTGGCCAGACTATATTTTGCGACTCTTCAAAACTGGCAAAGGAACATATCCTCCTCAAATTCACGCTCAACCAACCGTAGAAGGAGTCGTTCTCAATCTGGAAGCAAAGGAAGACTTCGCACTCATTCATCATCATTATCAAAACATTGAAACCTTTTTACTTCGACTCAATGTCTATACCAGCATCGAGGCAGAAAAGCAGCAAGCTTTAGGAGAGGCAGCTACGACTGATTTCTTGCAAGCATTTTTTAATCAGTTTTTCACTAGATTCTTTGCGCAGAAAGGGTATAAAGATGGCATGTATGGATTCGTGTTATCTTTGCTGATGGGAGTCTATACGATGGTTGTGGCCATGAAAGTATGGGAAAAGAAAAAACAAGATGTGCCTATTTCTCTTGAGTCTATAGAAGAATCAGTAACAACGGCGTGTTCGGCAACAAGTTACTGGGTGGCAAATGAACAGATTGAACACGAGAAAAATCTCATAAAAAGGATTGGTTTAAAGGTACGACGTAAAATGAGTGCATAGTATGGCGAATGTAGCAATTATTCTTCTCAACTACAACTCAACACGTTTCACCAAAAAGTGTATAGCGTCACTCAAGGCGACGAAGGATCCAGAAGATCAATATCACATTGTTGTATGGGATAATGCGTCGACGAATCCTCCCAAAAAAACTGAGTTTTCTGATTGTGAAGTTGTCCTTTCGGCAAAAAACTTAGGTTTTGCGCAAGGGAATAATCAAGCTGCCAAATACGCCATTCGTAAATTCTCTCCAGATTACCTGGTATTTTTGAATAATGACACCAGAATGACAAAAGGGTGTATCCATAGACTGTTGCAAACGTTTAATGAACATCCCGACAGCGGATTTATTGTTCCCAAAATTTATTTTGAAAAAGGGTATGAATTCCACGCAAAGGACTATGCCAAGAATCATCTAGGGAAAGTGATTTGGTATGCAGGTGGCGGGATAGATTGGAAAAACTGTCTTCCATTTCATAAAGGCGTTGATGAAGTTGATCGTACCCAATTTGATACCAACACGTCACCACTTCCATTTCTTCGGAAAAATGAACTGTCAGAGCGCATGGAGAATGCTGTTTTTGAAAGTGAAGAATCGCTGCTATTCTTGCACCCACATGCAATCGCGTCTTCATATCCAACAGAGTTTGCCACAGGATGCTGTTTCTTAACATCTGTCCCCATGTGGAAGAAGAGTAAAGGCTTTGATCCGAAATATTTCCTCTACTACGAAGATACCGATTTGTCCTACCGGGTCCTCAAAATGAAGAAAACGATCTATTTTGAACCACGGGCGGTTCTGTATCATCTAAACGCAGGTTCTTCGAGTGGCAGTGGCTCGGATATTCACGTCTACTACCAGACGAGAAACAGACTTCGTTTTGGGCTTGCTTATGCGCCGTTTCGAACCAAACTCGCACTCCTTCGTGAAGCCAAGAGAATGTACCGTACCGGGACAAAGGCAGTCCGTCTTGGTATACTTGACGCACTAGGAGGCAGATGGGGCAATCAAACGCACAGGGTCTTGAGAAAAAGACCATAACCGCAGTACTTATCACCAAGAATGAAGAGGGGATGATCGCCAACGCGCTTTCCACGCTTCGCTTCTGTGATGAGATTGTCGTGGTGGATAGTGGATCAACCGACAGCACCATAGACATCGCCAAACGTGACGGTGCCACAATTGTGAAAGCAACGGGAGGATCCTTTAAAGACTGGAGAAATAGTGGCAAGGATGCCGCAACCTCCGACTGGATTCTCTACATTGATGCGGATGAACGTGTAACTCCAAAGCTAGCACAAGAAATTCAGGAAACGATTCAATTTACTTCAAACGCTGCCTTTGCACTCAAGCGAAACAACATTCATTTTGGCAAATGGATGGAACATGGTGGGTGGGAGACAGACAAAATTTTACGACTCTTTAAAAAATCACACCTTCGAGAATGGACTGGTGATGTGCATGAATCCGCACAAGTTGATGGCGTATTAGGAGAGATAACCGAGCCTCTAGTCCATCTGACTCATCGAAACATTCGCGATTGTCTCCTCAAATCGCATGACTGGATAGATATTGAAGCAAGGCTTTTGTTTGAAGCTGGAACAAAGAAAGTGACCGCAAAAACACTACTTCGGAAAACAATCATGGAATTTTTACGAAGACTCCTCTTCAAAAAAGGCTACAAAGATGGGATGGAAGGATGGATTGAGAGTATGCAACAATCCTTCAATCGTTTCCTTGTGTATGCTCGCCTATGGGAATTGCAGCAAAAACCATCGTTGGATGAACGCTACACAGTGATTGAAAAAGAGATCAATAGACAGTGGGATCAAAAAAAGAAGTAATATGCGAATAGCCCTCTATTCTCCCTATATCCCGAAGCATTCTGGGGGTGGTGAGCGATATCTATTAAGTATTGCAGAAGCTCTATCGGGTGAACATACAGTTTCTCTTCTAGTGCCAAACTCAAAGATACAGGAAACTGAAGAGAAACTTCGTTCGTATCAAGAAACATTTGGGCTCGATCTCTCAAAAATTGAAGTTGATTCTACGCAAATTGGAATTGGATCGACTGTTGCTGTCTTTGCGGAAACCTCTCACTATGACGTCCTATTTGCCATGACAGATGGCAGTTTCTTTCCAAGCATTGCCAAACGTTCCTACTTAATAATCCAAGTTCCCTGGACAAGACCGCTTTCCATAGCAGAGCGAGTGAAGTTACAAACCTGGAAACAGATTGTTGTGTACTCTGACTTTGTAGCAAAAGTACTCTCTGCTTCTTGGAAGACGAATAAAGTAATGGTACTTTCTCCGTACGTTGATGTAGATGTATTTAAGCCTGGGAAAAAAGAAAATCGAATTATCTCAACTGGCCGCTTCTTTGCACACAGTCAGAGTAACAGCAAACGACAGGATGTCTTGCTTGCTGCCTTTCAAAAGTTTTCGGAAACGCATGCGAAAGAGAAGTGGAAACTCTCACTAGTTGGCAATATTGATCCAAACCCAGACAGCTTTACTTTTGTGGAGCAGTTACGTGCACAGGCGAAAGGATATGACGTGGATATTGCTACCGATATTTCTTTTGACGAGCTTTGCGACCTGTATGCCAAAAGTAAAATCTACTGGCATGCAGCGGGATATGGAGTAAATGAACAAACCCATCCAGAGAATACCGAACACTTTGGAATCACAACGCTTGAAGCTATGGCATCAGGTGCAATTCCTGTGGTGGTCCCAAAAGGTGGACAAGTTGAAATCGTAGGGGATGAACGGTTATTCTGGAATGAAGTGGATGAACTCATTGCCAAGACAACAGATCTGTGTGCTCTTCCAAAAAAAGAATTTGAAGCTCTTTCCTTGGAGGTTTGCAAGAAAGCACAGTCCTATCGAAAAGAACTATTTAGTAATTCATTGCAATCGCTTTTGAAAGCGTAATACATATGCGTTCCGTGAGTGTTGTGATCCCTTCCTACAGTGCCAGACAAATGCTAGAGAAAAATTTACCAAGTGTTTTTGCTGCACTTCGTGATGGTGATGAGGTTATCATCGTCGAAGATGCAGGAACTGATGATACGTTCAGTTGGTTTGCGTCCCAATATAAATTCACTTCTCTTGAACCTAGTGTTCCAGATAGCGTGCTTTACACTACAAAGGTAAAAAACATCGATCTAAAAATATTGATAAATCAGCATAATCTCCGTTTTGCTTCGTCTTGCAATCGGGGCGCAGTGACTGCTAAACATGAAATCATCATTCTACTCAATAATGATGTGTCTCCAGAACCAGACTTTTTGCAACCACTTCTTTCTCATTTTTCCGATCCACTTGTCTTTGCGGTCGGATGCAAAGAACTGGCAAGCAGTGAGGGAAATAAAGAATATGGACGATCGGGAGGCAAGTTTGAACGTGGTTTTTTCATTCATTGGAGGGAAGACAATCAAAATGCAACCGAAACTGCATGGGTAGCCGGTGGTAGTGGTGCGTTCCGTAAAGACATGTGGGAAGAGTTAGGTGGTTTCGACTTAGATTACAAACCAGCATATTGGGAAGATATTGATCTGTGCTTTCGAGCTAAAGTCCGAGGGTGGAAAGTTCTCTTTGAGCCAGTCTCAATTGTTCATCATAATCACGAATCAACAAATGCAACTGTTTTTGGGAAGGGCAAGATGGAAGTCATGGCCTACAAAAATCAGATCTTGTTTATGTGGAAGAACGCAAAGGGTATCGAACTTCTCAATCACTTCCTATGGCTCCCATATCATCTTCTCTTCACAACCGTACGATCCCATGGCCGTTTCTTAAAAGGGTTCATGTTTGCGATAAAGGATTATTTCACCTAGAGGAATTATTTTTCCTCTGATTCATCTGGAATCATCATTGCTTGAACCAATGTCCAAGTGTAAATCCTGAGAGCCTCTTGAGTAGGAACGTATGAATTTCTAACTTCTTGAATCCATCCCTTCTGGATCATTTCAGTTATATTTCTTCGAACAGTTAACTCGTCAAGCTTCTCTGCATTTCGCTCCGTCACATATTTTATTATCTGTTCAGCATTTCCGGCTCCGTTTTGAACAAGTAATTCAATGATATATGAGGGGGTGAAGGAGTCCTGCTGTAAAAATGTTATTTCTTCATGAGTGAGTTCAATTTTGGTCATATGCAATCTCCTTTCGATGGACTATGCGTAAAAGTCTATCATTTTCCCGTAAAGATACGATGCTTCTTTTTCACTGGAACTAAAAAAAATAGTACAATACTAGTCACGCATGGCTGCAATAAAAGCATTTCTTTTATCAGTTGACCGGAATTTGTTATTCATCTTGAGTACCTTTCTTCTTGTCTTCATTCCTTTGTTTCCTAAAATTCCGCTTTTTGATGCACTTCCGGGGTACATCGTACGAGTTCGTCCAGAGGATTTTCTCGTATTTTTTACTGGCCTTGTATGGATTCGTGACATATTTTTGAAACGAACACGCTTTAATACCAGTTTCTTTTGGTTTGTTTGTTTCTATGCGGCTGCAGGACTTCTTTCTATTCTGCTAGGGGTTGTGCTGCTGCATACGATACCGGTAGAACTGTTGCATATTGGAAAAAGTGGACTCCACTTCTTTCGATACCTTGAGTACTTTTCGTTATTCTTCTTTTTGTTTTCTGCGATCAAAACCAAACGACAGATTGCTATTGTCTGTGGCGTACTATTGATGACTGTGCTGGGCGTAGTGGGATATGGAGTTGGACAAAAGTATTTTCATTTTCCTGTCTATTCGACAATGAACCGAGAATACAGCAAGGGAGAAAAACTTTATTTGCAGGAAGGAGCGCGACCTCAGTCAACCTTTGCGGGACACTATGACTTGGCTGCGTTTTTAGTTATCGTGCTACCAATTTTGTTCTCGCTCTCACTGCGACACATTCAAAAGAAGAGTCTTCCTTCCAATATCTTTCTCTTTGCCATATTTGCGTTCGTCCATGCTGCCGGTCTTTTGATGCTGGTTCTTTCAGGATCAAAAACCTCGCTGTTTGGCTACATGTTAGGAATCGGAGGAGTACTGCTTTTTCACATTCTGCGTTTACCCACAAGGCGACTACAGCTATTGGTAGCAGGGATACTGCTTGTATGTGGAAGTGTTGGGGCAGCAATTGGATGGGTTGTTCTTCCACAATCATACAAAGAAAAGGTGACAAAGATGCTGCCTATGGGACAAGCCAGTGATAGACCAGTCGATTTAATTGGTGACGGGTATGAAGAACGTTTAACCCAGCAGATCTCTTCTGATGGAAAGATCACCTATGAAATGGTTCGAACGAAAAGTACATGGTCGGAGAATGCACTTAAGTATGGTTTATCGATGGGAATTCGTTTAGACACACTGTGGCCACAAGCACTGTTAGGACTTGCTCGAAATCCACTCAATGGAGCAGGGTATGGAACACTCGCGATGCTTGATACCCAAGGATTCGTCGAAGCAGACAGTACCGACAACAACTTTTTACGAACGCTGGGAGAAACAGGGATTCTTGGATTTGTAACCTTCTATGGAGTTGTCGTTCTCATCCTTCTTGAAACAGTCAAAGCGTATAAGGGCAAGTCTACATTTATTTCTAGTCTCTCCATAGGCTTTACAGGCTCAATTATTGGGTTGCTGGTCGCTGCTATTTATTTGGATGTATT
>CAZNKS010000024.1:0-13664 GCA_964574065.1 uncultured Pseudomonadales bacterium
GTAACACCTGCACTCTACCTTGTTGAGTCGTAAAGTTTTGCATGCACATACTTTGGGCTCTACCAATTTGAAACACCACGAATAGCACAACTGGAAGTGCGATCAAGGGAATGGTAAATCGAAGTGAGACAGTTGTCGCTTGGTGTTTTTTAATATCTTCCAGAATCTTTGCTATCCGTTTTAATGGGTTATGGACTTTAATATCTAGCAAGGTTTCTTCATCGTTCGTTTCCTGAATACTTAAAGCATCTTTGAGCGTGTCAATTGCACCATACACCCGACTGGTTACTTTTGCAGGTTTTTCCGCCTGCACATCCCTTGGAGTTGTGAATTTTGTAGATGATGACGCTTTTTCTGTTGCCATATACTTTCATACTGGAACAGAATTGTAAGAAAAGCAAGCTGATCTTCAAGCTTTCATACCAATCAGATTATTCTCTCATTCGTTGGTACACTGCTCGAAGAATTGCGATAAGCACTATGACAACGATAACAGCCGGTAGATAGACGGCTACCCAGATAAGTAGCGACAAAACCGAGCGTACATTCATCATCAGTGAGCGAACCGCTTCTTTCAACACTACTCCTGGTCTCCAGGATTGAACTGGAGCGTAGGGAAGAGCTAGCTCATCAGTGGAAAGATAGACAGAAATACGAGTAAGCTTGGTCGTACCTTCTACATATTGCTGCTGTCCTTTGATGTTGTCTATCTGCTGCTGCAAGTTTAAAAGCTCTCGTTGCACAGTAAGCATCTCATTAACAGTCACTGCATTATCTAAAATTGCTTCAAACTTGTCTTTTGTTGACTCAAGAATGCGTAGTCTCTCTTCGTTATCAACATATTGATCGGTTACATCATGTCCTGATACATATTCTGAAACTGTTTTTACTCCAAATGATTTAAACTGTTCCAAAGCCTCGGTACGCTTTTCTGATGGTACACGGACTTCAATGGATCCACTTGATGCTCCCTCAGGGACAGAAACATTTGAGTTTACTAAATACCCGCCAAAACTAGTCGCTGATGCTTCTATCTTTTGTACGGTGTCTGAAACATCATTTACTTTTAGTGATAATGTTGTGTCTTTAACAACCATTCGGTTCACAGATGTAGTTGGCGCAACGGGACTCACTGGCCGTGGCATTGCGATCGAACTACCAATACTCTTTCCTATTGCTCCTCCAGCTGAAGGAGCGGACACTTCCATGTCCATCGTGGTGCTCTCATTTCGATAGATAGCAGGAGTTGAAATACCGCCCACACTTGAGATACCAAAGAAGCGATTCATGGGTCGTACCAACAAGAGAACGATAACAAACAGAAGGAATACGGGAAGTTTGTGAGAGGCAATCCAAGCCAAGAGCTTTTGCATATGAAATAACTATAGCACTTTTAGAAAAAAGTATTTCATGAGTCGTAGAGTACTACTCTACCCAAACATCACATTCTTCTACGAGAAGCTGCTCTGTGGGAAGAAGGTCTCCATCCTCCGTGATCAAGACTCTTATTCATCCGGCTTTTCATAGCCCAGTAGATATTGGGATAGTCAGTGATGTGCCGAACGTCAATGTCTTGATCTTTTATGTATTCTGCTAGATTCACAAGATCGGTTGGAGTTGCATTTGAATACACTCGTCGGATTTCACGCAGAACACCCTGAGGCAAACCACTATCATCATATGCGTGCTTCAGCCCTGCATGAACCTCCATGGAGTCTAATGCATCTTGCATGGGATGTCTTGATTCTCTCTCTATTACTGCTCGTCCCATATATCTCCTTACTGTCTCCTTCTAGAACTACTTGGTAATCTTGCTTGCTTATCTCGATCTAACTTCTTTTCATCACGAAAAGTTGCTTGTGGCTCTGTCTGTGAAAAAAAAGATTCTAGAATTTCACCAGTTGTATGGCTTATATAGGAAAGGGGAATAGTGACAGGTTCAGAAGCGGTAATTCTTCGTAAGCTTCGAATGAAATTATCAGCCTTGAATATTTCTCGTAAGTGGACGATAACCTGATCTGCGTTTTGTACTCTTCGTTTAATCTCTGCCTTTTGAGTCGCCTTTAAGAATTCATTTCTTGGTTCTGCCAAGACAGTCTCCCCTTCAACTTCTTGTGTATTACTTTGCCTTTGTGCAGATGCATCTAGGGTTTGTCGTAGTAACTTCCGTATTTCTGGTGTGTATCCCATGCTATTCCTTTCACTTGTTATTATTGCTTGTAGTATCTTTCCTTTTTGATTACAAGCATTGACTTATCCAACTCAAACCTGGTATTCTCAAACTTCCTCCAAATTTTTTGATTCCTGTTAGAATACGTTCATGCAAACAGCCCACATCACCTGTCCCCACTGTCAAACTCCTATTTCACTTGATGACGCTCTCACCAGCCAGATTCGTGCATCAATGGAGAGTGCGCTAAAACAAGAAAGCCAGAAGGAACTGGCAGAAATAAAAAAGAAATACGAAGAGGAACAGCGTGAAGTGCGTGAAAGGATAGAGCGTGAGCTAAAGATGCAAATAGAAGAAGATGCGAAACGCAAACAAACAGAATTGACGCAGCAGCTAGAAACTGAAAAGAAGAAACGAATTGCTGCAGAAGAAAAAGAATTACAGGTATTAAAGAAGGAAGCAGCATTGGAAGAAGCAACTCGAAAGCTGGAATTGGAAGTCGAGCGAAAGCTGGTTGACGAGCGTCGTGTGATACGTGAAAAAACAGAAACAGAGCTATTAGAAGCACAACGGCAAAAGGATTTAGAGAAAGATAAACAGATACAGGATTTAAAAAAACTATTAGAAGATGCACAGCGAAAAGCCAATCAGGGCTCACAACAAACACAGGGCGAAGTGCAAGAACTTGAGTTGGAGCGCATGCTCAAAGACACATTCCGTGACGACATCATTGAACCAGTTGGCAAAGGCGTATCAGGGGCTGATATTCGTCAGATTGTTCGAAGTAGCCGAGGAACTGTGTGTGGAACAATTTTGTGGGAATCCAAACAAACAAAATCGTGGTCTGAAGGATGGATACCAAAGCTGAAAACCGACCTTCGTGCAGAGAAAGCCGATATTCCTGTCATCGTAACGACAGCATTTCATGAAACGAATTGGTGTGGGATGAGTAACAGAGAAGGAGTATGGGTCTGTAGCTTCCCACTAGCTATCTCAACCGCTGCATTACTTCGAAAATCATTACTTGATGTTGGACGAGAAAAGGCCATGACACAAAATCGTGGTGATAAAGCAGACATGATCTACAGTTATGTGACATCCCCATCCTTCCGTCAACAAATGGAAGCAATTGCTGAAGTGTATTGGGAAACGAAGAAGCAAATTGATCGGGAACGGGCCGCAATGGAGAAGATCTGGAAGGCGCGGGAAAGTCAATCCCAACGGATCTTTATGGGTCTTGGAAGTATCTACGGTACTATTCAAGGCTTAGCAGGAGCAGGCGCAGTTCCTGAGCTCAAAGGATTAGAACTATTTGATGAAGAAGAACCATCCCCGCCGCACTTACTGGAATAGTTACCTAGGGCCTGATTCGTGCATATTGTCCTGATGCAAACTCAAGCGGAGGTTCTTGTAAGTCCATCCTGGCAATGTACAGCTTCCCATTTGCCGAGAACGTCATCCATAGGTTGTTTGATGACACACTTACATCTGAAACTCCCTGAATGCCAGTCTTTGTCTCAATGCGTTTCGCAAGCGCTCGATATGGATCAAGCAGTACTTCTGGCGAGGGAAGACCCTGCATGTATTTGGCTGGAGGCTTTGCTGTTCTTCCATTGGCATCAAGCTGAAGATACGTATGAGCGGATCCAGAACGCCTATCAATCATCACGCTCTCATCATCATATTCAAGTAACAAATCATGCGTCGTTGTTTTCGTGTCTTTCGCAACCGGAGTCATCTGCGTGCTCGTCTCATTAATGCGGACCAAGACTACAGCGTGGACATCACCAACTCGGCACTTTGCAACAAACCCTTGTGTTGGTATCCACAAGCCTTTTGGAGAACAGTTGTCGTAGAATCCGACATCTCGACCATTTTGGAGGAGAAAGAATTGCAACGCCTCTTTTCCTGTTTTGGTACGTGTACCGATTACAACGACATCGTTATATGGAGATATGTGTATATGAGGAGCAAGCAATTCATCCAAAGGCTCTCGTAAGCTATATGTTCGAAGAGTGGATTGTGTGTCGTACTCTGTTCCGATGAGTGTTTTTCTATCTTTGAGGATAAATATGTACTTGCCATCCTCCGACCACGTAACAGGAAAGGGGTCTAATGACAACGGCTTCTCCCCATCAAGTCCGATCACTTTTGTCTCTAATCGGGAGGGAAACTCTATCGCAAAAAGTTCTCCTTCTCGAAAGAACAGTACTTCTCCGGTGATAGTATCTACAAATGAATCTGTATGGGGCATTGGCGTTCGCACGGGGACTGATATTTTTGGTGCGGGGCGTCCATCGGAAGGAGTCATAAAAATGCCACGAAAACCCAATAAGACAACACATAGCACCCCGAACAAAACAACGAAACGCATCCAGATAGGTTGTCGCACCCTGATACGATCAGAATGCATATCCGATAGTCGATTTTCCTCTAAGCTGGGAGACATAGCGATAGTATGACGAGTTTTTTTTGTAGAGGCAACACTGTATTCGGATAATCCCTGCAGATTCCTTTACAGTTTTATATTCATGTGCAAATGGTATGATACTTCCAATTATATGAAAGAATGGGCATCAAACCTTGAATATATTTCTGTGCTTTTTTTGTGTTGGATAGTACCGTTTGTGCATACCGTTATTCACAGACGTATTCTTTGGAAAGAACGAATGGTGGTATTTCCGTTCACCATTTGGATCGCAGCTGTTCCTTTTGTCATATGGGATATCATAGCGCACTATCGTGATCACTGGAGCTTTAACGCAAGATACATTACCGGAATTTCGCTGCTGCACCTTCCAATTGAAGAATACTTTTTCTTTCTTCTTATTCCCTATGCATGCCTGCTCATTTGGGTGCTTTTTACGAAGTATCAATCATGGTCTCAATTAAAGGCTGATATTTTCTATCACTTTCAAAATACACAACCATGAAAGAATATACGCTAGCAACATTCGCATCCGTCCTGTGCGTGATCATCCTCGATCAAGTTTTGCGGACCAAGCTTGTCAAACAAAAAAAATTTTGGTACTTTCACATTGTAGTATTTTTCCTCGCTTGTATTGTCGATAATGTGATCTCCGGCAGGCCCTACGTCTTTTTTAATTCATCTCATATTATAGGTGTCCGCATCGGCTTTGTTCCTATTGAAAATTTCTTTTTTGGATTTAGTTTGATCACACTGAATCTTATCCTTTTTGAATACTGGAAACGACGGACATCATGAAGAAGAACGTGATTATCATCGGTGCGGGCTTTGCAGGGTTATCGGCTGCGTGTTATTTGGCTTACGCCGGAATGAATGTAACAATACTTGAAAAAAATGCGTGGACTGGAGGTCGCGCAAACACCTGGAGGAATAAAGGTTTTTCTTTTGATTTAGGTCCAAGCTGGTACTGGATGCCCCAAATTTTTGAAAATTTTTTTGCTGATTTTCAAAAGCAGGTATCAAACTATTATTCTTTGGTCCGCTTGAATCCTTCCTATAGAGTGTATTCTCATGATGATGTAGTAGATATTCCTGCTTCAGTCGATGAGTTGTCAGACATTTTTGAACAGTATGAACCGGGAAGCGCAAAAAAACTGCACACGCTGTTGAAACAAACAAAACGAGTGTATGAAATTTCCATGAAAACCTTCGTTGTGTATCCTCATAAGAGTGTCGCAGACATTTTTGATTTGAAACTTTTGCGAGGTGGATTCGAACTGCTGTCTGTGTATAACGGCTTTTCTTCAGTGCGTGACTTTTTACGTCAATCATTTTCCCATCCGTTACTGTTACAGATTTTAGAATTTCCTATCTTTTTTCTTGGAGCATCCGCCCGAAATATCCCATCAGTGTATAGTCTGATGAATTACGTCGATTTCGAACTGGGGACGTGGTATCCCCTCGGTGGATTTGGACGGGTAGCTAGTGGATTTACACACCTTGCAAAAGAATTAGGGGTAACCATCCATACCAACACAGAAGTCTGTTCAATTCATGTCGAACACGGTGCTGCGACTATGGTCACCACTTCCAATGGAGATTTCTTTCACGCTGATGCGATCGTTTGCAACGCAGAATATCCACATGCGGAAACACAACTTCTCTCACCGCACCATCAATCCTATCCCCAATCATATTGGGAGAAGAAAACCTTTGCTCCTTCTGCTTTACTCATGCACATGGGAATCAATAAAAAGATGGACGGGCTCCAACATCACACCTTATTCTTTCATCACAATGGAGAAGAGCACGAACGTGCAATTTTTCAAAAACCAGCTTGGCCTAAAAAGCCACTCTACTACGTTGCCTCTCCATCGAAGACAGATCCCGATATCTCACCAGCTGGAAGTGAGGCATGTACCCTATTACTTCCCTTAGCACCAGGGCTTTCTGATACAAAACGATTGCGTGACTGCATGCAGCATTTTTTGCTACAGGATCTGGAATCTACGCTTGGCACGTCATTTCAGTCAAACATTGTTACAAAGCGATTGTATGGCACATCTGATTTTTCCAAGGATTTTCACGCGTATAAAGGGAACGCATATGGTTTGGCACAGACGTTATTTCAAACCGCAAATTTCCGTCCAGCCCTTCGAAGCAGAAAAGTTAAAAATCTTTTTTATATCGGACAGTGCACCGTACCAGGGATTGGTGTTCCAATGGTTATCCTATCTGGGAAAATGGCCGCAAATCAAATTACAATGACCTATGGCAAGTAGTACGAACACAATCTTTCGTCACGGAAGTACAACATTTTTCTACAGTAGTTTATTTTTCCCTCCAAATATATACCAAGATGTGGCTATTTTGTATTCGTTTGTTCGCACAGCTGATAACTTTGTCGATCAGATCCCTCAAGATGCGAAAGGTTTTTCTCGCTTCGTTCATCAATATAGGCAGGCGCGAAAAGGGAAGCGAAGTACCAATACAATAATTTCTGATTTTATCCAGCTGGAAAAGAAAGCTTCTTTTGACCCGCGATGGACTGATAGCTTTCTCCAGGCCATGGAGCAAGATCTTATCAAGACTGAATATAAAACGATTCAGGAAACCTGTGCGTATATGTATGGCTCTGCAAATGTCATAGGCCTCTATCTCTGCGCCCTTCTCGATCTTCCAAAGAAAAGCTTTCGATATGCCCAGCTCTTAGGAAGAGCTTTTCAATTCATCAACTTTATTCGTGATATTCCTGAAGACATTGGCCTCGGTAGACAGTATCTACCCACAACAGAGTTACGCACATATGGACTTGCCAACCTTTCCTTGGATGAAGTGAACCAGAAACCCACACAGTTTATCCGTTTTATGCGAGCTCAAATCGAGCTGTATCAGCATTGGCGCCGAAGCGCAGAGCCCGGATTTTCCTATCTCCCTCCAAAAGTCCGTATCGCCATCATTACTGCGACGAAGATGTATGACTGGACAGCAAACCGCATCTATGATGACCCGTTCATAGTCTATAAAAGGAAAGTGAAACCTGGCGTTTTGCGAATCATATGGCAAGGCATCGTTACAAGCGTTCGCACCATTTTCCGGTTCACGTAAACGCAGATTGCTCTGAGTACCTGATACGTATGCCATACTCATGGTACAATACGTACAGATTCAAAACTTGTTTGTGGGAAGTCGCGATTCTCACTTCTACCTCTCAGTAGGACAGGGTCTGTAGGAAATGCAGGCTGGGTAAGCCCATAATAGCTGGATAAAGATGCTCTGTGACACAACACAGAGTAAAAAAAGGTGGTACCACGCATGACGCGTCCTTGGTGGATGTGCAACAGCGTGGTTTTTTTGTAGGATATATCTATGACTATTCAAACAGACATTCAACACAAGCTTGAACAAGCAGTTCAATCTCTTGGAATTTCTTTTTCAGGAGAGATTGAGGTCACACAGAGTGCGCATGCTACCCATGGTGATTACACAAGTAACATTGCCATGCATATATTTCCTCAAACAGAGAAAGGTATTTGGAAATCACCAAGGGCTCTGGCTGAAGCGATTGTAGAAAAAATGGGAACGTCACTCGACATAGATTCTATTTCTGTTGCTGGAGCAGGATTCATTAATTTTCGATTATCCAACGCATATTTCACGAACCTTCTTGGTCAAATGTCAAAAGAAAACCCTACTGAAAGAGTTGTGAAAAGTAAGAAAAGAGCAGTCGTCGAGTATTCATCACCAAATATTGCAAAACCATTTACAATTGGACATTTACGTTCCACGATCATTGGTGATGCGGTCGCCAATCTCTTAGAAACTACTGGATGGGAAGTCTACAGAGACAATCACCTAGGTGATTGGGGTACACAGTTTGGCAAGCTGATTGTAGCGATCAAGCGTTGGGGAAACGTTGAGGAGATAGGCCAAAGCGAAAATCCAGTGAAAGACCTCGTTCATCTGTATATCAAATTCCACACCGAGGCGGAGAATGATCCTGCTTTAGAAGATGAAGGGCGAGAGTGGTTTACCAAACTAGAACGGGGAGATCAAGAAGCCCGAAAGCTTTGGCAAATGTGTATTGATTGGTCATGGCAAGAATTCGATCGTATCTATAAGAAACTCAATGTACACTTTACCGAAAATGCTGGCCGTGGATATGGGGAGTCATTCTTTGAAGATAAGATGCAAGCCGTTATTAAGGAATTAAAACAGTCGGGATATCTACAAGAAGGAAAAGAGGGAGCTACACTTTTCTTTTTCCCAAATGATGAACTGCCTGCTCTGATGATTTTGAAAAAAGACGGATCTACCTTATATGCAACTCGTGACCTTGCAACTGATAAATTCAGACTCGAACACTATGGACATGACATCCATATTATTAATGAAGTCGGAGGCGAACAAGAACTCTATTTTCGACAAATCTTTCGAATCGAAGAGCTTGTAGGATGGTACAAGCCTCACCAGCGTGTACACGTGAAACATGGTTTGTATCGATTTTTGGAAGGCAAGATGTCCACTCGAAAAGGTAATGTGATTTGGTTGGATGATGTGATCAGTGAGGCAATAAAAAGAGCATCTGACATTACAGCAAGATCTGGGAAGATAGTAACAGATAATTTACCTGCTTCGGAGAATGGTGAAGTTACTCGGGTTCAATTTTCAGAACTATCTGGAGATGAATTAGAGGTCGCAAAGGCCGTTGCAGTGGGAGCCCTCAAATGGAATGATCTCAAGCGTGCTTCGCACTTTGATGTGACCTTTGATTGGGACGAGATTCTCAATATGAAGGGAAATTCTGGACCCTATATTCAATACACCGCGGTTCGCTGTGGTAGTGTCCTTCAAAAGGCCACTACTCAAACGGCGAGCGTGTCTATAGATCCCTTGAACGAAGAAGAACGAGCTGTTGTTCGTCAATTAGAATTTTTCCAGGAAACGGTACTTCGAGCAGCTAGAGAATATGCACCTCACTATATGTGTACCTATTTATACGAGCTTGCCTCTGGATTCAACACGTTCTACAACCAACACAAAATCCTTGGTTCTGGTGTTGATGAAACCAAGCGATTGCTCATTACAGCAGCCGTGAAAAATGTATTGCAATTTGGACTCGAAATTCTTGGAATTTCTGTTCCGTCTAAGATGTAAGATCCATGTACCAAAAGGTTACAGGACTAGCATAATCTTGCAACTGCAATAAGCTTTTGTGTGTGCCAAAAAACGAATGCCTTAGAAAAGCTTCATTCACCAATCCTTTTCAAATTTCCACACGTACTTCTTCTGTGCATGAAAAAACATTCAATTTTTCGTGAAATTTACTGGTTATAGGACCTGATCGTGTGTTGTCGTGATGAGAATATACGCAAAAGACACCTATGTAACGCATATAAGTTGCATGTGAAATATGAATTGCAGCAGAATGAACTTTCATTTCTCTACTTTTTCTCACATTTTGGACATAAAAAATGTTCAAAAGATATGTTTTTTCAAATTGTTCGTACATCCATACAAAATTATCGCTCACTTTCAACGCGATGAGAGCCTATCGAATATCCTTCGCAAAAGAGGTATAATACAGGGAGTTTTGGTGCAAAAAGCACCATGTCTGCAGTACAAAATGCACAGCCTCACGATGACTGTGAGCCGTGAAATGATTTTCTTACGAACAGGAAACGTCCGAGTACAGAAAGAGTCGATTCTTTCACTTGGTAGTGGTTGATAGAAAGACCACCACAAAATAGCTCTAATATTATCGGACTACATCAAATAGCGACTAGCACTCAATAAACCGAATTGCTACCCGAAAAGAATGATCGAAAAATACGATATATAGGAATAAACTCAAACTTATCAATAGTGCCTTGCGTGTGCGTGTGAAGATGAATAAAGTAAGTAAAAATATGTTACTATAGGATGTAGAACTACATTGTAAGAAGGAGATGCCTATCAAAGGCTGAACTCAAGTATGAAAAAAACCAAAATTGTCGCCACAATAGGTCCAGTAAGTGACAGTCGTGAAATGATTGAAAGCCTTATTCGAGCAGGTGTCGATATCTTCCGCTTTAACATGAAGCATGCAGATCGTACCTGGCACGAAGAACGCATCGATCGTGTCCGTGAAGTCTGTCGTGAAAAAGGTTTGGACGTCGGAATCCTTATTGATTTGCAGGGACCAGAAGTTCGTCTGGAAACGATTGACAAGCAGGAAATGGCTTTCAACCACGATGAAGAGGTTGTGTTCTCATTGGAATCAATTCCAGAAAAACATATCCGAATTCCAACCCCAGAAGTCTTTGAAGCCGTCAAAGAAGGACAGATCGTCCTCATTGATGACGGAGTCATGGAGTTCGTGATTGAAAAGAAGGACCATAACTGGTTTGTAGCACGTTCCAAACAAACCTGTATCGTCAAACATCGCAAGAGTGTCAATTTCCCAGGAGCAGATATCAATCTTCCGGCAATGACCGAGGACGACTACAAAAAGATTGAAATGCGCAATATGAGTGAAGTTGATTATGTGGCACTCTCATTCACTCGAACCAAAGATGATGTCTTGCACCTTCGAAATGAGCTTGATACACGTGGCGTCAAATCTCGCATTTGTGCCAAGATTGAAAATCAAACCGCTCTCGATCACTTGGATGAAATCGCCGATGTTTCTGATATCTTGATGGTGGCTCGTGGAGATCTGGCAGTGGAAATTCCATTTGAACGCTTAGCATACGAGCAAAAGCGCATGATCAAGATCTGTAACGAGAAAAAGAAACCAGTGATTACCGCCACACAAATGTTGCACTCCATGGTAACCCATGTTCGTCCTACTCGTGCAGAGATGTGTGATGTAGCCAACGCAGTCTATGATGGGACAGATGCAACCATGTGTTCAGAAGAAACAGCAGGTGGACAACATCCATTAATTGTCGTTGAAACTATGGCACGGATTCTTTCCTTTACAGAGAAAGTTGCTCCAAGGGCTTCTGATACGGAATGGAAAGTTCGCGTCTAGAGATGTGAAAACCTCACTACTCTGCTTTTTTCTTGCCGCGAAGCTTGGCGCGGACTTCAAATTCACGTTGGGATCCATCTTCCGTATCAAAGACTTTCACACCTGTCATTTGATAGAAGTTTAGCAAGTGATTATTCAGACTTTCTTCGACGTCTTTAATGCTGTCTTTGAGTTCCTTGAGCTTGTATTTAATCTGGGTACTCTCTGGGTTGTTTGACAACATCTGTTTGCGTTCTTTTTGCTTCCTGGTGGCTTCCTTGGCCTGTTCCTCAATTTGGGAAAGCTCCTGATCATTCTCGACGATCGATCGAAGACTATCGGTCATCTGTTTGGCTTCCTGCTTCAGCTCATCGAGCTTGGCGGATTGACGACCAATGATTGCTTGTAATGCCATCACTGTGCTCGCATCGGTGGCGGCCTTAGGAGTTGTGGGTGCCGGTAATGATGTGTCATCATCTCCAGCAGGTAAGGCCGTATCGTCGCTAGGAGATGAAAGTTCCTCTAAAATCTCTCCCTCTTCTAGAACGGGTGTATTTTCGCCAGCGACCAGCTCATCAGGGGTAACGCTAGCATCCTGGGGAAATACTTGATTGATTGCGTTTGGATCACTCATAAAACTCCTTGCTTCTAACAAAGAACACAGTACAAAGCTTCCAGTTCTTTGTCTAGTCCTTTTTGATTTTATCTTGCCGTACGACCACCGAAATACACCTTCTTTCATGCTATACTTTTGTGCATGAAGATGAAAAGTGACTGGCTCTATACCGCTGTGATCGTCATAGGTTTGCTTCCTACTATCGGTGTCTTTGTGTGGGGCATCTATACTGCTCTAAACAGAACGTCCATTCCTGTCGCCACACCCTTTTCTCCCATGCCATAGTGTGCTGGTTATTTGTCTTTGAAAGAGAATCTCGATTGGTGTCGTATAATACAAGCTTACTCAATTTGTAGTAGAAAGTGTTTCTATGGCCGCCAAAGCAAAAAAAGAAAAACAAACCTCTCTATTGGGTGAGAATACAAAAGTAGTCGTTAGTATCCCAAAAGCTGATCATCAAGCTGAATACAAGAAAGTACTGGCTTCCTATACTGCAAAAGCCACGCTTCCTGGCTTCCGCCAAGGAAAAGCTCCCACTGCGTTGGTTGAAGACACCATCGGAAAGCAAAAGCTTCTGGGAGAAGTCTTCGAGCGTCTCTTTCCTGCGGCATATACCGATGCAATTCAAAAGCAGGATGTGCATCCTTTCGTGTCTCCACAAGTGGACATCAAAGAGCTTGATGCAGAAAAGGACTGGCAAGTGGACGCCTACACTGCAATCGCCCCAGAAGTGAGTGTTACAGACTGGGAAAAAACAGTGAAAGAAGCTGCCAAAACCTTCCCTAAGCCTGAAAAGAAGGAAGAAAAAGAACATGATCACGATCATGAGCATGACCACAAGCATGATCATGAAGCAGAGGTCCAGAATGCCTCACTTTCCTATATTTTTGGAAAACTGATCGAGAAGATCTCTCCCAAAGTTGCTCCCCTCCTTCTTGAAAATGAAACTAGACGACAACTTGAGGAATTTGCCAAGCAATTAGCATCTCATCGTATTGAGCTAGAAACCTACCTGTCCCACATGAAGAAATCCATCGAGGAACTCCAACAGGAATACATGGCTCAAAGCCTTACCACCTTGCAGATTGAGTTTATCCTTCTGGCAATAACAGAACAACTAGCTCCTACTGTAGAGGAAAAAGAGATTGTAAAGCTTGCAGGGCCTTCCTACGAGAAGCTGCCAGAGAAATCAAAAGAGCGTATCCGGGAAGAGGCAACTCTGATGCTAAAGCGTCGAAAAACTCTTGATCGAATCATGGAAGTAGCGGGAATCAAGACCGCCTAATTTGGGCCCATAGTATTTTAGAGCTCGTCTCCATGCCCAGCAAGTCTTCTTGACTAATCCTCAGGGTCCCTTCAATTTTCTTATGAAACCGTCGTGTTTTCACAGCCTATAGTAGGTACGCTATAGATCATTAGAAACTGTTACCGAAATTCCGTAGCGTCTCTGGGTATC
>CAZNKS010000025.1:0-1567 GCA_964574065.1 uncultured Pseudomonadales bacterium
CCAAAGGATACAAAGTAAAAGACTTATTTATTGATGCTAGAAAGAATGGTAATGACCACGATCGTGAAGAACTACAAAGACTATTTAAAACCATTGAAACTGATCCGCCCAATGTCGTGATATGCACCAGTCTTGACCGCTTGTTTCGCAATATAAGGGACATGAGTGAAATGAAAAATACATTAAAGAAATGTGGAATAAAGTTAATAGCTGTTAATCAGGGTGGCGAGATAACTTCTGATTTGGTTAGTAACATCCTAGCTTCCCTAGCCCAATATGAAAGTGAGGTGGCAAAATGAACGATTGTTATATTTATGTCAGAGTCAGTTCTGAGGAACAAACTAAAGGGTTTTCGATTGATAATCAGGAACGTGTTTGCCTAGATTATGCGAAAACACAGGGATATGAAGTTAAAGAAGTTTTTACTGAACGAGGTAAAAGTGCCAGAACAGAAAATCGTCCAGAACTGCAACGGTTGTTTAAGGCGATTGAAGCAGATCCGCCTTCCGCAGTGATTTGTCTAAAAATTGATCGAATGTTCCGCAATATAACCGACTTTAGTAAAACTCGTAAAAAACTAAAGAAAATGGGTATTAAAATCCTCTCCATTAACGAGGGTGGTGATGTAACCTCGGGTTTAATCGGCAACATCTTTGCTTCGGTCGCTGAATGGGAGTCAGAAGTCAACTCAGATCGTACCAAAGCCGGTATGCAACAAAAGTTTCGTGAAGGCATCTATCCTGGCTTAGCTCCGCTTGGTTACATGAATGTCGAACGCAACGAGCGAAAGTTTATTGAGCCACACCCTGTTGATGGTCCAATCATCAAGCGAATGTTTGAGTTATATGCTACTGGTCAGTACTCACAGTTGGAACTGTGCGAGATTATGTATGAAAAAGGGCTACGAGGCAGACGCAATAAAAGTAGTAAGCAACACTTTAGCCCTCAGACTCTCACTGGCATCTTTGGCAACCCAATTTACTATGGACTTATGCGGTGGGGAGGCATGGAGGGTTTTGGAAAGCATGAACCACTTATAGACAAAAGCTTATTTGACCAAGTTCAGCATGTAGCAACTTGTAACAACTCATTTTTAATCCGTAAGAGGAAGAATAGCTTCCTGCTTCGTGGGTTCGTGTACTGTCCAATCCATAATCGTAGACTCCTGGCAGATCGTAACGACCTTAAATCGGGCAAAGTAGTCTCATATTACCGTTGTTCCAATCGTGGTGGTTGCAAGTCGTCCTACTGGATCACTCAAAAACTGGAGCGGAAAGTTGCAAACTTATTTAAACAGTACGAGTTTTCGTCTGAGTTTATAGATTTGGTGCAGTCCCACGCCAAAGAACACCTCCAAGGTTTACGAAAAGATAAGCAAGCTCGCAAACAAGCCCTCCTCAATCAAAAGCATGGTATTGAACAAAAACGAAACAACATAGAGGACTTAGTGGTGGCTGGCACAATTGATCGTGAGGTATACAAGCGTCAACATCAACAACTAAAGGAGGATCTCCTAAAGATTGAAAAAGACCTACACACAATAGCAAACCAACAGGATATAGACTTT
>CAZNKS010000025.1:1577-13576 GCA_964574065.1 uncultured Pseudomonadales bacterium
GAGGAAGTCTTAGCGATGACTCGCAATCTACATCAATCTTATTTGGATGCACCAGACTTTTTGAAACGACACTATCTCAGATTATTCTTCGACAGGATATATATTCAAGACAAAAAAATCGTAGAAATCATTGATACACCAATATTTAGGACACTCAAAGAGGAGCAAAAAATACTATTTAGCTTTTCTAGGGGTGCCTGACGAGGTTCGAACCCGCGACCTCCGCTTCCACAGAGCGGCGCTCTAACCAGCTGAGCTACAGGCACCATGAGGGCAAGGACTGTATTTTACCAGATCTGCTTATCCACTTCCAGTTCCAAGAACGTCTTTTTTCTCGAGAAAGAGGAGTGGATTTCTCATTTCAGGCTATAATACGGCCTATGACATATCCGCAAATTACTTATGACGAATTTGAAAGGGTTGATATTAGACTTGGAAAAGCAATTCAATAAAAAACGCGAGGATTCCTCGCGTTTTCTTGTGCATACAAAGTGTTTTTATTTGCGACGTTTTGCTGTCTTTCTCTTTTTGGGAACGGACTTCTTTACAGCCGAACGAACTTTTTTGGATGCTTTGCGAACATCTCGCTCAATCACTCGTTCAACTTTTTTTGCTTCGCGCACAACTTTTTCTCTATTATCTTTGTCGGAAAGAAACATTCCGACTGCGCCTGCTACAACACCTGCTGCCGCTGCAAGTAATGTGCCAACGCCCATCGTTGGTTTTTTGCTCATAGGTTCTCCTTTTTATGTACAGTGGGCAGTACTGATACTTCTTTTAAGTGTGGATCAAATTTTTTTCAAATGCAAGATGCAATAGAGCGAAAATCTATTCTTCCATTGCTCTTACTCACTGTTCATGTTTTGGAAATTAAAAATAGTTATTGTGTTCTCAATGAAGAAAGGAGTATCTATGCCGACGTCCAGTCAAAATAAAAAAGGATCGGGAAGAGGAGGTGCAGTCGCTGCAGGCCTTGCTGGTGCTGCTGTGGGTGCCGCAGTAGGAGCAGCTGCTGCAGTCGTGCTAACTGACAAAGAAAAGCGCGAACAAATTAAAAAATCAGTACACACATTGCGAGAGAAAGGGATGGAGTTGCAGGAAAAAGTATCCAAAAGAATGGATGAAGCTACCAGAACCGCAGAAAAAAAAGTTGAAGACGTTCGCAAACAGCTTCCTAAGAAATTGGATGAGCAAAAAACAACAAGAGGAAGTAATAAACCTGCTGCTACAAAATAAAGAAAAAAAGGAGGAAGAATATGGCTGATTCATTTGTACCAGTGTGTCTACTCAACGATTATCGAGTGATACAGCAGTACAAACTCTCAATACCCAAGGTGCTGAATCGGTGACAGAAGTAGGATAGTCAACGAAAAAAACCTATTAAAAGAGCCCTGTAACTAGGGCTCTTTGTATGTGCCCCCGGCGCGAATCGAACGCACAACCTTTTCCTTAGAAGGGAACTGCTCTATCCAATTGAGCTACGGGGGCAGTGTAGGTATTATACCCTGTCAACTTTTGACAGGCTATGCCTTTGTCTTATGCTTTGAAACAAGATGAAAACAACCAAAAAGAGCAGCATTCTTCCGGTGGTTATGGTTCCTAGATAGTGGTCCAAGCTACCAAGAATACTAAAGGCTGAGAATACAGGCAAATAGGCAGCTGGTAATCGAAGCAAAAGATATATCCACGCCAAGCAAATCAGGAATCCTATGATTCCCATTTCTGCGATGAGGAGGAGAAACACATTATGAACAGGTTGCAAAAACCGGACCGTGCTTTGCACATATCCGTACTTTTCCATTTCCGCTGTGAAATTATTCCAGCCAACTCCAAAAAGTGGATGCGTTCGTGTCATCTGTATTGAAATCTGATGCAATTGTGCGCGGCGCTGAATAGAAGGATTCCCATTTCCATTTGTGGGAACAAAAAAGAACCATGTCGTGAGCATGAGTGAAAAAAGAATGATTACTATTGCAAGTGTCTTTTTTAGTTCTTTTTTTTTGCTGGCCACATACATACACATTCCAAACACTAGTGCAATTCCAGCAGAAAACGACTGTGTTAAAAGGATGCAAAGAATAGTCAACAAAATAAAAACCGGAAGTATGTACCTATGGAAGGCAAGGTGCTCTTTGTGAAGAAGCAAGATCAAGAAGGAAACTACAGAGTAACCAGCCAAAATATTTGGGTGAGCCGTCGTCCCATACGGAACTTTATGCATTTCTCCGAACACATTCACTTCTTTCACAATTTGTGATACAGAAAAATCTACTTCTCCAAACGGAATATATCCGAACAACGAACGTTGGAATAAAAATTGATACGCCCCAACAAAAATTTGAAAGAGAAAGGAAATTCCAATGGAAAGAGAAAGTACTCGCAGTAATGAATGTATATTGACTCTTTGCAGCCAATACACGGAAAACAGTAGGACAGCAGCAAAAAAAATAGCAGATGCTGCGATGGTAGGGATACGATAATCCACTAAAACTCCATGTACAATTCCTGCAGCTTCATTGAAATGATATGCCAGGGAAGAAGGAATAAAAAAGACCCACAAAAAAAGAAGGACAAAGTAACTTGTTTGGAACAACTGTTTCACAACGCTAGTATACTGCTTTTATACTTTAGGAAAGTTTTGGAAAGAGTGGTGGTAACTTCTCTATTTTCTCTTTTCCAAAATGAGCTTGCAGTTTTTCGCTTAATGACGGCATGAAAGGTGCAAGATCTGTTGTCAATTGACGAATCTGCTCAACCACAGGAATAAGAAAAGATTGCAAATTCGCAGTTTCCATTTTCCATGGTTCATTGTCACTTAAATATTTATTCAAATTCCACATCTTTGACCAAACAACATGAAGAGCTGCTCGCAAATCATTCGTATTGATGGTGTCAATCACTTCTTGGGAAATGGATACCTTTGATGTATTTTCCTGTAGGGTCACGCCAGCCTTTGCACAGAGTGCGGCTACACGAGACATTAAATTCCCGATGCCGTTTGCAAATTCCGATGTATAGAGTTCATTCGCTCGTTCGTACGTAAAGTCTCCATCATCTAAGGTTGGAATCTCATAGATAAGGTAGAAACGTGTAAAGTCTGTTCCGTAGCGCGCCACAACTTCATATGGATCAATCACGTTTCCAATGGATTTACTCATCTTTTGACCACCACTGGTAATGTGTCCATGGGTAAATATCTTTTTGGGTAAAGGGAGATTTGCAGACAACAACATCCCAATCCAGTAAATTGCATGGAAGCGAACAATGTCTTTTCCGATGACATGTACATCAGCAGGCCAGTATCTTTCCCACTTTTGTTGATCGTACCCAAATCCAATTCCCGTCATATAAATAGTGAGCGCATCGAACCATACATACATGACTTGTGAAGGGTCATCGGGGACGGGAACACCGACTCCTCGTGCTCGTTCAACCGATCTGGACACTGAAAAATCATCAAGTCCTCGATCAATAAAGGCAATCATTTCGTTTTTAATTTTATCGGGTACCACATGAACCGTATCAGAAGAAAGTAATTCTCGAATCTGATTTGCATATGTGCTGAGTTTAAAGAAATAGTTCTCTTCATTCACTACTTCAGGCGGCACCTGATGGTCAGGACACAATCCGTTTACAAGCTCACTTTCCTTGTAGAATCGTTCACACCCAACGCAATAGAGACCTTGATATGATTTTTTGTAAATATCTCCCGTTTGAACGCATGCTCGCCATAGATCTTGAACCCCTGAAAAGTGCGTCTGCGGGTTGAAACTTCGTTGGAAGACGTCAACCTTGATGTCAAGAGAGGTACTAAATTCCTTCCAGACTGCGGTGTACTTATCCAGCAGTTCTTTTGTAGAAATGCCTTCTTTTTCGGCTGCACGGACATTTTTGAGAGAGTTCTCATCCGATCCAGTCAAGAAAAGGACATCATCACCTTGAAGCCTACGTGCTCTGGCAATCACATCTGTTTGGACGAACTCTAGGGTGTGACCGATATGAGGCTTCCCGTTGACGTAGGGGATGGCAGTGGTGATATAGAATTTGGACATACGTGCTTTTATGAATAAAAAACTTCACTTCTATCAAGTTGTAGTTGTGTTGAACCCCTAGTATTGTACTCGAGACACAGATGAGGTACAATGACAAATCCGCTTGTGCCGTGTAGGTGCGCGGGAAATCCAGTTTTTCAAGTAACAGGATGCACACAACTATGGATCAACCAGAACACAATGTCATTTCAATCCGAGGAGCAAGGCAACACAACTTAAAGAACGTGGATCTTGATATCCCGAAGAACAAGCTTGTCGTGCTCACAGGGATGTCCGGTAGTGGAAAGAGTTCATTGGCGTTTGACACCCTCTATGCAGAAGGACAGCGACGCTACGTTGAAAGTCTTTCTTCATACGCTAGGCAATTTTTGGGCGTTATGGGAAAGCCAGATGTTGATTTTATTGGCGGTCTCTCTCCGGCAATTTCTATCGATCAGAAGACTACCTCTCATAACCCGCGATCAACAGTGGGGACCATTACCGAGATCTATGATTACCTACGTTTATTATTTGCCCGAGTTGGAAGACCACACTGTCCACAATGTGGCGAGGAGATTAAGCGTTCGTCAATTGACGAAATCGTGAATTCCATTATTTCCAAAATCGAGCAACGAGAAGAAATTACAAAAGGGGTAAGACTCATGATCCTCTCCCCTGTAGTTCGGGATCGAAAAGGAGAGTTCACAGCTCTATTTGAAAACATACGAAAAAAAGGATATAGCAGAGTTCGCGTTGATGGAACAGTGTATGGAATCGACGAAGATTTTGTTCTTCTAAAAAATAATAAACATACGATCAGTGTCATTGTTGATCGCTTAGTTGTCGATAAGACCATTTTACGAGACGAAAAAGAATATAAGGAATTTCGTTCTCGGTTGACCGCAGACGTTGAACAAGCCCTCCAACTAGCAGATGGTCTTGCTATCGCAAGTTTTGTGACCGATGCAGGGTTTTCCTTTCCAGAAAAGCCCGCGGAGATGGATGACATCCTTTTTAGTGAGAAATTCTTGTGTCCAAACTGTGGAATTTCTCTGCCAGAAATCGAACCGAGAATTTTCTCATTTAATACTCCACACGGTGCCTGTCCCACCTGTAACGGGCTAGGAACTTTACTCAAAGTTGACCCTTCCCGAATAATTGCTCCAGGTCTTACATTGGCTGAAGGAGCAGTTATTCCTTTTGAGCGAGTTATGAGTAATGACACCTGGTTTACTAGGCTTGTTGGAACTGTGGTTGAAGCATATGGGGGAACAATGAGGACTCCCTATGAGCAATTCGATCCAGATCTAAAGAGAGTTCTTTTGTTTGGAGACGCCCCGAACAAGCATTACGTGGAAGGAACCAATCGCTTTGGAAAAGAAACCGCGATTTGGGAAACCTTTGAGGGTTTTGTTCCCTACTTAGAAAAAAAATATTCTGAGTCCGAATCTGAATGGGTGAGAGCGGAGATAGAGCGCTTTATGCGAAAGGAAGTATGTCCCGCTTGTAATGGGAAACGTCTCAAACCTGAAAGCCTTTCAGTCCATATCCATGAGAAGAATATTGCTGATGTCTGTGATCTTCCGATTGCACGAGCAAAAACATGGATTCAAGAAATATCAGATAGAGGGGTAAAAGAAGGAATTGTTACAGAGAAGGAATTATTTATTGCTTCCTCAATCATGAAAGAAATTTGTGAACGATTAGAGTTTTTGGTTTCAGTTGGATTAACCTATTTAACCCTCTCACGAGAGGCTGCCACTTTAGCTGGTGGAGAAGCGCAGCGTATCCGTTTAGCCTCCCAAATTGGAACTGGGTTAACTGGTGTTCTCTACGTCCTGGATGAACCCACAATTGGACTCCATCCTCGGGACAATGAACGTTTGATAGGAACTTTACAGCGCTTAAAATCATTGGGAAATTCAGTTGTGGTAGTTGAGCATGATAAGGAAACCATCGAAGCTGCAGACTGGGTTGTGGACTTTGGTCCAAGAGCTGGAAGCCATGGTGGGCAAGTCGTCGCTCAAGGAACGCTTGAAACTCTTCTTGAGTCTTCTCAATCATTGACAGGGAAATACATTTCTGGAAAGAAAACAGTGCACTTGCCCAAAGATAGAGAACAACAAAAAGTTATTGATGGAGTTGTCAGTATCGTTGGTGCAAGGGAGCATAATCTAAAGTCAGTTGCAGTGGACTTTCCACTTTCAAAGTTCATTTGTATCACCGGTGTTTCAGGGTCAGGAAAATCAACCTTGCTTCATGAGACCTTGTATATGAATTTGGCTCGAGAGTTAGGATATGTAGTTCATGAAACTCCTGGAGATATAGATTCCATCTCAATTGATCCTGCAGTCAGACGAGTGTCATTGATCGATCAAAGTCCAATTGGAAAAACCCCACGAAGTAATCCGGCAACGTACACGAAGATTTTTGATTTGATTCGATCTGTATTTGCAAGTACCAATGATGCCCATGCACGCGGATATTCAGCTGGACGGTTTAGTTTTAACGTGAAAGGTGGTCGCTGTGAAGCATGTCAGGGTGAAGGACAAGTAAAGATTGAAATGCAATTTTTGCCGGACGTCTATGTGACATGTGATGTCTGTAAAGGATCAAGATATAACCAAGAGACGCTTGAAGTTCGGTATAAAGAAAAAAATATTGCGGACATACTGGCAATGACAATTGATGAAGCGGTTGAGTTTTTTGAGCACAATCATTCAATTAAACACAAGTTACAAACGCTTGCTGATGTGGGACTTGGCTACATGACTTTAGGGCAAAGTGCTCCGACTCTTTCTGGTGGAGAAGCCCAGCGTGTAAAGTTGGCTCGTGAATTGTCACTTCGTTCCACCGATCATGTGATGTACTTGTTAGATGAGCCAACCACAGGTTTACATTTTGAAGACGTCCAAAACTTATTGCTCGTTCTACGCCGACTTGTTGATAGTGGAAACACAGTAGTTGTGATCGAACATAACTTGGATGTTATCAAAAATGTCGATTGGGTAATTGATCTTGGTCCAGAAGGTGGAGATGCTGGTGGAGAAATTGTTGCCGTTGGTTCGCCCGCTGATATTGCCCAAAATCCTGAGTCTGTCACCGGAAGGTTCTTAAAAAAAGAATTAACTGGTGTACGATAATACGAGTATGGCGCTTAAAAAGAAAAGAAAAAAAACTGTACAACCTGGACATGTATCAATAGTGCAAGTAAAACCTTCAGGAATAGATAACGGACTCCTCACTTTTTTTCGATGTATTCTATCTCTATTTACATACAGCCTTGTATTCATATTTGGTGGAATTGTCGCAGCAGGAATCATTCTATTTGTAGTCGGTCTTTTATATGTCCGGATCATTGCTGTGAACGCACAGATGAGTGTGCCATCAGTTCTCTCTCTGGCCACAGAAAGTAAAACAAAAGCTCCTATAACAACAGGTGAACACAAAAATATCCTTATTCTTGGAATTGACGCTTTATCAAATAGAGATGAATCAACCATACTAACCGACACTATAATGCTTGCTTCTGTGAATATTCGAACCGGAAGAATAGCCACCGTTTCGTATCCTCGCGACATGTACATTGCGTCACATTCTGCAAAAATCAATAGTTTGTACGAAAAGGGGAAGGCATTGAGTGCTCAACAGCCGGAATTAGTAATGTCGAAAACGATAGAAGATATTAGTGGTATCCCAGTTCACCATGTAGTAGTACTCAACATTTCAACTGTCGGAGAAATTATTGATGCTCTAGGAGGTCTATCTATTGATGTAGAACGATCATTTGTCGATTATCGTTTTCCTCGAACTGATGTGGATGTGAGAGTAGAACGAGATCCAGAAAAGCTGTATGAAGTTGTAGCATTTACACAAGGAACTGAACACATGAGTGGGGACAGGGCGCTACGATATATTCGTTCGAGAAAGTCGACAGATCCTATTGAAGGAACAGATGATGCCAGAGTCCGGAGGCAACAGCGAGTCATTGCAGCGCTCATCAGTAAAATGAAAGACCCAATGCTTATTCGTAATCCTGAACAATTAGGAAAATTGCTTGCAATCTACAATAAGAATTTCTCAACTTCTTTACCTGCTTCTGAGCTGACGAGCACCTTGTATCAAATGATACGGCAGAATGCGCAAGTTTCATTTGTATCCTACCAATTTCCGATTCAAGAAAATGGAAAGGAAGGACTTTTATTCCATCCGCAGCGGCATGTATCTGGAGCCTGGGTGTATATACCGGTTGATCCAACGTATTCGAAAATGCAGCAGCAAATTCAATCATGGTTAAAGGAATAATATGAAAGTTGTAACGATGCACGTGAAGCCACGTTCAAACAAAGATGAAGTAGAACAAGTTAGTGAGACCGAATTCATTGTTCGTGTAAAAGCTGAACCAACAAAAGGTATTGCGAACAAGAATGCATTAAAATTACTTGCACATCATCTGGATATTCCATTCTCCAGAGTGATGCTGACAAAGGGTGAAAAATTCCAGATAAAAACAGTACTTATTATGGATGAGTGAGAAAATGATTCGCTCAAAAAAGGAAACATGCCGATGACTCAAAAGGTAATTACGAGGATATTATTTCTTTTGGTTGTTACACTGGCATTGTGGGGTGGGTTAGGCTGGGAGCGTGCACGACAAGCGATCCAATCATGTGGCTATGCACAACAAAAATGACCTGGTAGCATACGAGTACGTACTAGATATTTATAGAGGTATACTATGAAACTTTTGGTAACGGGAGGAGCTGGCTTTATTGGCTCTAACTTTATTCATTATTGGTTAGAGAAGCATCCGCAAGATCAAGTTGTTAACTTTGATGCGTTGACCTACGCAGGCAACCTTGAAAATTTGCGAGATGTTGAACACAATCCCAACTATTCCTTTATCAAAGGTGATATCCGTAACAGAGAGGATGTCACCAAAGGTATGGAAGGAGCTGACGTTGTCGTCCATTTTGCGGCTGAAAGCCATGTCGATCGGTCCATTATTGATCCATCAAGCTTTGTGACTACAAACGTAGAAGGAACCCTCGTTCTTCTCCAAGAAGCACAAAAGCGAGGATTAAAGCGTTTTCATCATATTAGTACCGATGAGGTGTTTGGATCTTTGCAATTAGGTTCGGCTGAAAAGTTTTCGGAAGAAACGGCATACAATCCTCACTCTCCATATTCTGCGAGTAAAGCAGGATCTGATCATTTAGTTCGTGCTTTCGCGGACACATATGGTCTTCCAGTCACAATAACGAACTGTAGTAACAATTATGGACCGTATCACTTCCCGGAAAAACTAATTCCCCTTGCAATTACCAATATCATGGAGGGGAAGAAGGTACCTGTGTATGGTGATGGATTACAGGTCCGTGATTGGTTATTTGTATATGATCACTGCACCGCAATTGAAGCAGTATTACTTCGAGGAAAAGTTGGAGAGACGTACTGTATTGGTGGTATGTCGCAAGATGTTGCAAATATCGATGTGGTTCGAAAGATTCTGCAACTGATGGGGAAAGATGAGAGTTTAATTGAATATGTCAAAGATAGACCTGGCCATGATGTTCGGTATGCAATCGATTGGAATAAAATTCACGGTGAATTGGGTTGGTCTCCTTCTGTTACCCTTGATGGGGGGTTAGAAAAAACAGTAGCTTGGTACACTTCTCATACAGAATGGTGGCAACGATGTAAGAGTGGGGAATATCAAAACTATTATCAACAGCAATACCAAGGGAAAGTCTAGAAAAACCTATGCATATACTTGGAACAGGTCTTTCTGGTTTGGTGGGCTCAAAATTTGTCGAGCTCTATAACGGAAAGCATACATTCACAAATTTAGATCGAACTGAAGGTGTTGATATTTTGAATCAAGCTCAAATTCAAGGAATCTTTGAACAAAACGATGCTCCGGTCGTGATACATTTCGCAGCGTATACCGATACGCAAAAGGCATTTGAGCAGGAAGGAGATAAGTCGGGACCTGCATATCAAGTGAATGTAACTGGTACCCAAGTTATCGCCAATGCTGCGAAGGCAACTGGTAAATATCTCATTCATATTTCAACTGCCTACGTCTTCGATGGAACGAAAGACGGTTTATATACAGAAGAAGATGCGGTCAACCCAATTGAATGGTACGGACAAACCAAGGCTTGGGCAGAAAAAGAAGTAGTTAAAACTTGTGATCGATACGCAATACTTCGGATTGATAGGCCGTATAGAGAAGATGAATTCCCTAAGCTAGACTTGTTGCATAAAGTAAAACAAGGAATTGAGAGTGGAACATTGCCTCCTCAATTTTCCGACACCTTTTGGACTCCAACATCGATTGAAAAATTCTCAGACATTTTGAATTGGTTCTGTATTCAAAATCCGATAGGTATTTTTCATACAACGACAGAAAAGCCATACTCTGACTATACCTTTGCTCTTTGGGTGAAGGAGAAGTATGGGTTATCAGGAGATGTAGAAGAGGGAAGTCTCACGAGATATCTAGAAACGAATCCTCGTCCGTATCATCGAAATACAGCGCTTGATACTCACAAATTGCAGAGAGCTATGCAATAATAGATACTTCGTGCTTATCGTCAATTTTTTCGTTAAGGAAACATATGTCTGCACACACAGGGTCATCAAACAATCGGTCTTTATGGGTAATCTCGCTCGTTGCAATCGTCAATGCACTCGGCTACGGAATTATTATTCCGCTTCAGTATTCCTACGTACATCGGTTCGGAATTGATGCATTTTGGCTTGGCATTCTCTTTGCTGCCTATTCACTCGCGCAATTTATTGCTACTCCAATCATTGGACGACTTTCCGATAAGTACGGGAGAAAACCACTGCTTTTTTTTAGCGTGCTTGGTACCGCAGTTTCATTTATTTTGTTTGCCGTAGCTCAAAGCACATGGCTTCTTTTCATTGCACGAATTCTGGATGGAATCACAGGAGGGAATATTTCTGTGGCACAAGCGGTCATTAGTGATACGACGGAACCAAAAGATCGTGCGAAATGGTTTGGAGTTTTGGGTGCCTCTTTTGGATTTGGGTTTGTGTTTGGACCTGCTATTGGAGGAGTACTGAGTACGATCTCGCTGCAAATGCCATTTTATTTTGCCTCAACCATTTCGTTCCTTGCTTGTCTGATCATTGCCTTCGTTCAAAAAGAGACTCTACATAAGAGTGTTGCAGAGAAGAAACAAACAGGGCAATTATTTGATGTTCAATCTCTTGTACGCGCCTTATTTGAGCCATTCGTTGGATTGCTTTTACTTGCAACGTTCATTTCCGCATTTGCATTCTCAATCTTTATCCTTGGATTCCAAGCCTTCACAAACGATATTCTCTTGCTGTCCCCAGGGCAGGTGGCTTTGCTGTTCACAATGTTTGGGGTGATTGGACTTGTTATGCAAGGCTTTGCAACTGGAAAGCTTGTAAAGATTTTCCACGAAGTTTCGCTGCTCATCTTTGGAGTGGTTTTAACAGGAGTTAGCTTTTTTGCCATGGGTCTGACCTCGACATTTTTTGCGTTTATTCTTGCTTGTGTCGCACTCGCAGTCGGTAACTCTTTCCTGGCTCCGCTCATCACGGCATTATTGTCCAAACACACGAAAAAAGAGGATCAGGGTGGGATTATGGGTATTAACCAGTCCTATATGAGCCTTGGGAATATCATAGGTCCCATAATTGGAGGAGCTTTAGCAGCAGGACACGTCTCGTTTGCCTTCTATGGGGCCGGCCTAACTATAGTCCTCATGTTCTTCCTCACAATGATCATTTCCAGAGAAAAAGGCAAACACGTGGTAGATCTGTAGGAAAATGGACAAGGGCATTGGATTTTTGAAAGGTTTTGCTACAATAAGGGTTCCAATCACTTGGAATGTAGCGGGTATAGTTGATCGGTTCAATGTCACCCTTCCAAGGTGAAGAGAGGGGTTCGACTCCCCTTACCCGCTC
>CAZNKS010000026.1:0-11409 GCA_964574065.1 uncultured Pseudomonadales bacterium
CTAACACCTCGTATTGTACGAGAATTTGTGTCTAGTTTAAGGGGAGCGGGTCATTTTCCTCGGGTATGACGATATATGGCAACAAAAAACTAGGAGCTCCGTCGAGTGGACGATATTCCTTGCTTACCTCGGAGTAGTGGCGATAGGAATGATATGCGCCTTTGTTAACGTATCGCTCTGTATAGGTGTGGAGCGCTAAGGAGTCAACAAAAGTTTTCATCCAAAAGAAAGTATCCTTCTCAAATGTTAAATCTGGAGGAAGTGTTTTTTCTGACTCATATCAGTTTCTTGCGGACATAATTAGTTTCTCTTGTGTTTTTCATCGTTTGAATACTGTGATATATACTGAGCGAGCATGTCGGGAGTTAGGTCTGGGAACAGGCCTTCTGAAAACACCCATGATGAGAATGACGACTGTAAAGGGATAAATCCGCTGGTATAAGGCAAGCCGTTTTTAAATACTCCAGTGCGTATCACAAGCTCAGGGTTCCCTGATGATGCGTTTTCGAGGTAGTTGAAGATAATACTTGGGTTGATAAGCAACTGTTCTGGGTCGAACTCATTTGCTTTAGACAACACTATAAGGTGATAGATAGTTTTTGTGATCTCATCTAGTCCGCCATAATCAAAACCAAGGTTCATCTGGCGTTCTGTGAAGCCCGAAGTCAACGCCTCTAACTCGTCAATTGCATTGGCAACACTTCGAGGATAGCGATCCTTTCTCCCAAAATGATGAAATCTTACCTGTTCTTTTACAAAAAAGCCTTTTACAGCTTCATTCGAAATATACTTTGCCGTCAAATCCATCGCCGATTCGACTTCAGACTGACTTCGTCTCCAGTTTTCAGTCGACCATACCCAAGTGGTCAGTTGCGGGATGTTCCACTGCTTACAAGCTCGAATTAGCCCCAAAACAACCTCCATTCCAACTCGATCTCCATCACCCGGGGTAAGGTTGTGTTTTTTGGCCCAACGTCGATGTCCATCGCAAATCAAAGCTAAATGGTTAATTTTTGACGCATCAACGTCAGTGGGAATATGTTTCCATGTTTCTCGGGTTTGTTCTATTAACTGTTCAATTGGTTGAGGCTCATCTTTTGCATTTTCTCTCATGTTCACTTCTCTCAATCCATTTATTGATTTGTACGTACAAAATACGAAACATGTTATTCCCCGTTTGGAGTAAAATCAAGAGGGAATAATATTTCACTTCAAGAAGTGTTAAACTACGATAAAATACACTTATGCTATCTATATCTCACATCTATACTGCGAATAGGCTCATGGCGAAGTTGAAAGTCAAAAAGAAGGAAACGTATTACCTTGCAACAATCCTTCCAGACATTCGATATACGACAACATTGGATAGGAAGAGAACTCATGTCCCGTCAAATACATTACAAAAATATCTTGGGAAAGAATCCGATCTCTATAAAGGCTACTTCCTTCATTTGTGGATAGATGAGAATATGGGCGATTGGGGTTTTTATGATAAGTTGAGAGCACGGTTTCCCTTTTTATTGAGAAAATTGCTCGCCAAATCTTTTCTCAATGTAATTATTGAACTCTATTGTTTAGAGCAGCTAAAGCAATACTCTCCTATTTATCTTGACGACACTTTCCATAAGGAATTCCTAAAATTTGGAATTCGTAAAAAAGATTTCGTTGCATATCAGCAAAAAATGCAATCGATACTATTAAACCCCACGATCCACCATGTTGAGTCCGTATTGCTTTCCGATCCTAAATTGAAAGATAACAAGAAGTTGAAAAAATATGTACGTTTTGGAAAGCTAATCTTGGGTATTCCCTCAATACGAAACTTCTTAACTACCAAGGTAGATGGAGTACACGCGGAATTTGTGAAGGAAATCAAGCATCACGTGTAAACAAATCGTGCAGCTAATCTCATCTCTCTGTCTTCTGTGCGTGTAAGAACACATAACCAATGAGTCCAGACTCCATAGTTTTATTAAGTGCAATGGCAGCCTTACCGCTCACTTCAACCATTGGAGTAATCTGACCAAGCAGGAACTTTTGTTCTGCATCCTTACGCATTCGTCTTGTCGAAGGTAAAACGAATGGGGTGACAACTCTTTCATCGCATAGAGTAAAACCTGATGCGGATAGTTCTTGATGCAAATCAGAGATATCTGCTATGCCGGGTGAGACCCATCCCGTTGCTAGCTCAAGTCGTAATTCTTTTTCTTCCTCGTTTGCTGTTGGTCGAAGTTGGAGTATTTCTCCTATTGTTACGGAGCCATCTGGTCGTAGAATTCTAGAAATTTCATTTAATACAGTAATTCTGCTTTCGGCGTGGGCTAAACTTTCCGAAAAAATTGCAGCATCAAAACTGTTTGGCGCAAATCCAATTTGTTCGTAATCTTGAAGGCTAAAATTAACAAGCCGTTGGTCGGGAGAGAAGTTCATTTGAAATTCTTGAGCCCGTAGTAACTGGTTCGTCGCAATGTTAATGCCGAAGACGTGTGCAGAGGGATGCATTGCTTTTGCCTCATATGCAATGGCTCCAGTCCCACATCCTGCGTCTAACACAAAATCGTTCGGACGAATATTTGCGAAACTTACGAGTTCCCTGGTTAATGCTTTTACAGACTCATGATGTGTTTTTGTTTCGCCAGGCTTTTCAAAACCGCTATGGAGAGCATAGATACCATCTCTTTCTTCATCCTTTCCCCAACTTTGGTATGCGGGAGCTGATACGATGTAATACTGTTGTATGTTCTTAATAAGTTCATTGCTCGACATAGAATTACTCCAAAGATTTTATTCATCCGATCGTATCACATCTTATATCGTTTTATATAGACTACACTCAACTCGAGTTTTGACTACAGGGCAAGAACGGACTATACTCTGTGAAATTTAATATGAAAAACGAAACACGAATTGGTTCTTATTTTTATCCAAACGAACCTTCTTGTCCCGTCAGGACTGAGAGGGCTGGTGGCAAGCGGGTTGAAAGTGAGCCTGTGTTATCCCGTCAAACAAGATCACTTTTTTCAGGCCACGACCAGCCAAGATCATATTGCTTAGGTGATGCAAGGTGGAATGATTGGGATGATTCGGATCTTAATGTTGCCGAGAGGCATATTGACCTTGCAAATGATGCGGCACTGGATTTCTTCATTGTTGATTCTTACTTGGGGATAAGAAATGGAATGAAAATACAAGAATCCGGCGGGTTTCTTTCTCGGATTTCTAATCTTCCATCCTCGCGATTGGGAAACATTCATTTTGGGATGATGTGCTGTTTCCGAGCGCCGAGGACGATTATGGCAATTCGCCCTGGAGACCTCGAAAAAAATCGTGGATTTGATGCATCACTCGACACGGCTCGATTTATTGTCGATCACAGCGCTATAGAGTACTGGAATCACCCAAACTATTTGAGGATTTGGGACCGTCCCTACATTTCATTCTTTTTACCAGGCACCGGCGCAACAGGAGAAAATGCAAATGAGTTCAGATCTTTTTTCAATGAACTCCGACAACATAGCCTCTATGCTTTCGGAATTGAACCATATATTGTTGGTGTTGTAAGTCATAAAACTCCAGTGGCAGATGCCCCGGCGCTTCAAAGTATCGGAGTTGATGCTGTTACTGGGTATTCGAATATTTTAAACTTCCCCCAAGTTGAGCCTGCCGTTGATCATGCTCCTCTTATTGATGCCCGTGTTAGTGAGTGGAGAGAAATGGGAAATTTGCTGCATATACCAGTACAACCAACCGCCCAAATTGGCCTAGACACATCTCCAAGATGTGAGTATACAGATGAAGATGGAAACCCATTTCAACCCACTAGTGTGGATCAGCTTCGGCCATTCATTGGAAAATATCCCCACTCTTCTATCGTGCTCAATAGTACTCCAGAAACATTTGCAGTAATGCTAAAGAAGTTGACAGATATTGTCGGTGATTCAGTGGTTTCAAGTGAAGAGAAGATCATCACGATTAACGCCTGGAATGAAATGACAGAGGGAAGCTGCATGTTGCCACGAATTAGAGATAACGAAATAGATACTTCATATATCGACACTTGTCGAGAGATTATTAGAACGCTCGCACAATCTGAGTAGATAGTAAGTTATTTTCGCTAAATGGATCATTATTTCAAAAAAGAAATCACCTACAAATTTGCAAATCAGGATTTTAAGTTCGATATTGCCAATACACTTTTTTCGACCTTTGACCTTGACCATGGAACAGATATCCTCATTCGTGCAATCGTTCCTTCATCTCCCAAGAGCATTTTAGATATTGGTTGCGGCTACGGCCCTTTGGGCATCATGCTGGCGAAGACAAATCCTCAAGCTGTGGTTGTAATGGTAGATAGAGATTTGCTCGCAGTGCGATACACGGGTTTTAATATTGAAAAGAATAGCGTCTCAAATGCTGCTGTTCTAGGAAGTTTAGGGATGGAGTCGCTCGGTGACAAGAAATTTGATCTGATTGTTTCCAATATCCCAGCCAAAATTGGTGATGAGGCAATCGCACAAGAATTCATCCTCCATCCATACAATCATCTCAATCCTGGTGGTGAATATTGGTTTGTCATTGTCAACGCACTTAATCGCCTCATCCCTGGTGTTGCTAGGAAACATGATATTCATTTGAAGGAAATACGCAAGCGAAACGGTCACTTCGTATACATGATCAAGAAACCAATGTGATGAACAAGATACCACTCAAAATACGAGAATACTCATCAAACGATTACGAACAAGTGGTCGAATTTATGCTTGCCCTCCAATCATATTTTGCCGAACTCGATTCAACCGGCGGAATAAAGGTGTTTGCCTCAGAAAGAGATGCGAGAGTCTACGTGGATAAAGCTCTCAAAGATGTGCATGAAATGGACGGAGTAATATTCGTTGGTGAAGAGAATGGAAACGTTGTTGGATTTATCCAGGGTGTCATTATTACACATGACCAAGATGTGATGCACAATCTCACTCACTATAGAGGCTCTCAGGGTTGGATAGGACTATTCTTTACAGATCCAGAATTTCGAGGTAGAGGAATTGGGAAAGCACTGCTTGACAAAATGAAAGAATATTTTAAGTCGAAGAATTGTCAATCAATGCACTTAAAGGTCGCGCATAACAACAAAATCGCAGTGGGTGTCTACACAAAATATGGATTTACGCCAAGAGATATCGAGATGGCAGTAAAGATTTAAGTAACTTGTTCTCGGGTGTGCCTTCATTTTTAAAGCCGATTACCCATTTTGGCGAGGAGATATAATCGCAACCATGGGACCAGTCCTCATTTTCGACAAATCAGCCCTTCAAAGTTTGAGTATCGACGAGTCAGTGTGGCTCGGCAACTTCTTCTTTATAAATATTACCCCTCTATTTTATGTCGAAACCCTTGCAGATCTCTCACTTCCCGATTCAAAGAGGCCACCAGAACAAATTATCAGCGAACTGGCAGCAAAAACTCCTGACGCAGTACCAAACGCACATCATTCTAAGCTTGTTTTAGGTGATTTGCTTGGGTATGCAGCGGAAATGGGCCATGGTCGACCTATTGTTGATCGAGGTGAGACAAAACGGGCCCCAAACGGAGAAATCGGTGTGCAATTTGATGAATCGCCAGAATCACAGGCTTTGCGTCGCTGGCACAAAGGCGAATACCACGAGATTGAGCGAGAATTTGCAAGAGAGTGGAGACAAACAATCGAAGCACTCGATTTTGAAACCGCCATTGGGATAGTAAAAAACATCTTACCCAAGGATCAAAAATTTACCACTTTAGAGCAGATTAAGACTTTTGCGGACGCATTTGTTCAGGGTAATTCGAGGGAATTATTGTCTCTGGCACTTGACTTTCTGGGGGTTCCCGACCGCATGCGTTTTCAAATCCTTGCTCGGTGGGAGAAAGAAGGACGACCCACTTTTCAGCATTTTGCACCTTACGCAGCGTATATACTAACTGTCGATTTAGTGTTCTATATTGGCGCGCTCCGTGGAATTATCGCCAAGGAGCGACCGACCAATAAGGTTGATCTTGCATATCTTTATTATCTCCCGTTTTGCCACGTGTTCGTGTCAGGGGATAAACTTCATGTTAAAACCGTCCCATTATTCTTGAGGAGTGATCAATCTTTTGTAAAAGCGAGTGATTTCAAACAAGGGCTGTCTGAAATCAATGAATACTACCTTCAGTTCGAGGATGAGATTGCTGAAGTTGGCGTCATACAATTTGCTCACAATCCTCCATTGGGTATTGAGACGATCGTACATAAACTTTGGGATGCAAATCTTATCCCATGGAGACAAGATGCTTCACAAGTGAAAAAAGACGAAATAGTACCGAAGAAAGCTGAACACGAGCTTTTGGAAAAGTTTAAGAAGTTCGACAAGGAATCCCGGGCAGTCGATCCCAAGCTCCTTGAGACAATGGATGAGGCTGATCATGTGATTATCAAACACATGGTTCCTGTCCAAAAAGGAAGATGGCGAATTTTACCCAAGGGTATAGAAAACAGAAAACCAGAGCAGTAACAGTATCAAAATACATCATTAGTTTTTGAGACATCCCTTTTTATACTGTCTCAAATGTCTCATTTAGCCCGAAGGTGAGACATCCGTTATAGTGATAGAATGGTCCTCGACCGGTACGCTCAGCAGCAATCTGAAAACTTCTTTTTGATAATATTTTTTATTCATTCCCTCTTTGAAAAATGCCACTGCAGGAGCGTCTTGTAACCCAACATGTAGACAATCAAAAAAGGGAGGATTCTATGAGTACCAAGAGCGCACACTTTCTCACCCAAAATAGAAATATCGTTCGCATAGTACTAGGAACAGCAGCAATTCTTCTCGTGCCGCTCATTGCCATGCAGTTTACGAATGAAGTGGATTGGAATTTGTTTGATTTTGTCCTGATTGGTTGCTTGCTTTTGGGAACAGGTCTTGCCTACGAATTCATTTCCAGAAGAATTAAGGAACAAAAGTACAAGATACTTATTGGTATTATCCTTTTAATGGGCATGCTGCTCATTTGGGCAGATGTAGCCGTTGGAATCTTTAACATTCCCGGATTCTCAGGAAGTTAACAGTTTGAACAAATGGATCCATTGTTCCAGGGTCACCATTTGATTTTCTTGTGGAAGACTATTGAAAATTATCGTTTCTTCCAGCCAACAATCACCGGTAACAAGAATGTAAAGGCATAGTACAGATAGACATCTGGCTTATAGTAGTCAGTGGCGCCGAAGGCATTGACGATGAAAAAATAATCCAACACTATGGCAAGCAGGGTCCAGACTGCAGACAGTTTGAGATAGTATCCAATTCCTGTTCCCTTTATTATCTTGGTTAGCACCAGAAGCGAAGCGATCGTCCCAATTGGCATTATCACCCACCCAATCATGTCTTTGGGCACAAGCATGATCAATACAATTCCTAAGATATAGCCAAATAGCCACAACACAAATCCCCAGCCAAACGTGTCTTTGAGAAGTTGCTTTTGCATACGACCCTCCCCTGTTTGTACTCACTTTTCACTATACTCCTCTCCAGTTGCTCTTGTCTTGACTTTCTTACATTGCAAGAGAATACTTGATGTATATGAGCAAACAATCAATTTCTTGTCACGCAAACTCTGGTGCACTCTATGGCCTTGGAGTCATTGGTGCCGCTGTCTACTATGTCCAGCACGCAAGCGGTTTTATGGATGGAGTGATTGGACTTGGAAAAGCAGTCTTTTGGCCTGCTGTGATCCTCTATCGAGTGCTGGAAATGCTGCAGATGTAACGAAGTAGCAACTCCTCACTCTCTCTTGTGCGATAATAGCTTCAACATGATTCGCGCCACAAATGTTTCATTTTCCTACGGATATGGCCCTGTGTTTGATGGGGTTGATTTTACTGTGGCAAAAAATGACAAGGTTGGGATCGTAGGACAAAATGGCGCGGGAAAATCAACTCTGTTTAAATTGCTGACTCGTCAAGAATTTCCGTTGGATGGCAAGCTCACCATCGACGCTCCCTTTTCTATGGTGCCCCAGGAAGTCAAATATGACCCTGCGCTACAAGCTGCTACCAATTTGTATGACTATGTTGATCCCACTCATCAATTCCCCGAATCAAAAATTGAAGAAATTTTGCATGGATTGGAGTTTGATTTGAAGAATATAGGAACTGATCTTTTGTCGTTGTCAGGTGGGCAGAAAACCAAGCTTGCCTTGGCACGGGCGTTTCTTAGTAAACCTGAAATCTTGCTGTTGGATGAGCCAACCAACTTCTTGGATGAGGCAGGAAAAAGGTGGGTAATGGATTTTTTGGGAAAGTATCCACACACTTTATTGATTGTCTCGCATGATCTGGATTTACTGGATCGTCACATCAAACATGTCCTGTATCTAGATCCACACACGCACAAAATCCAGACTTTCACCGGGAATTACACACAGTGTATGAAAACGAAGCGAGAGCAAGAATTATTGCTTGTGCGCAAGATTCGCAATGAACAGCAACACATCAAACAAATGGAAGAGGGACTGGTGAACCTGCGCAAGAATACTTCCAAAAAAGGAGTTCGTCAGCGTGTGATTCAAGAACGAAAAATAACTCGCATGAAAGATCGCCTGCCCCAAATGCCACAAGAACTTCGTTTCTTTACCGCTAAGTTTCCGCAGCCCTTGCCTGTTGGGCAAGTACCACTCCGTGTGCATGAAGTATCCAAATCATTTGGAACCAAACGAGTGTTGCACAGCTTTTCATTGGATGTGATGCGGGGAGAACGATTAGCACTTATTGGTCCCAATGGAGTTGGGAAAACAACCCTGATTAAAATTCTCACGAAAAACCTTATCCCTGATTCTGGTGAAGTCCATCAATCAGAATCTTTATCCCTAGGATACTATTCCCAAGAAACAGCAACCTTTGATGATGAGAAGACCTTGTTTGAAGCGGTGCAAGATACACATGCGATTCCAAGCGATAAAATCTATGGGTTTTTGAAACGGTTCCTCTTTTCGGTTGAGCGTTTGAATCAACGAATTGGAACGCTTTCGGGTGGTGAAAAAACCCGACTGGCAATTGCTCTACTGATGATTCATCCGTACAACGTATTGGTACTGGATGAACCGACAACCTATTTGGATGTGATGAGTCAGCGTATCATTTTGGAAGCACTCAAAGCCTACACTGGCACCTTAATTCTAGTCAGTCACACAGAAGAATTTGTGAGTGAGTTGAAACCAAACCGTGTGGTATTGCTTCCCCAACAAAAAGTACGCGTGTGGTCTGCAGATGTCGTGAGCCAAGTGAGTTTGGTGTAACCTATTTTTTCATTGCTTCTTTGCGAAAGTTTTCAGGCATTTTCTCAATGGCGTAGCGAAGTGCTGCTACAAAAGCTGATGATATATCACTCCTTATTCTGTAGTTTTCCCATCAAATTCCTCTTCATAGACATCGGCTTTGGTATGTTCCACTACTTTGTCCTTATGCTCTGGGGGTGAATAGAGAGTGTAGAGTTTTAGCTCTGTATCACCAACATTGATGATGTTATGCCAAGTTCCCGCGGGGATGATAAGTGCATACTCAGAAGCGAGCTCGTAGATAGTTTCTCCTTTGTTGAGAATGGCTTTGGCTTGTCCTTGCTCGATGCGAATGAACTGATCCAAATGGTGGAGTTCTTCTCCGATCTCTTCACCAGGTTGTATGGACATGACGACGAGCTGCGTATGTTTGCCTGTATACAAAACTCGTCTGTAGTCCGTATTTTGAAGTGTTGTATCTTCAATGTTTGTGACAAATCCTTTCATATTCCCTCCCTTTTCTTACTGTAGCACGAAACGAGTATACTAAAAGTCTATGAACTGGCTCTCATTTGCTCTTCTCTCCGCTGTCTTTGCTGCACTCACTGCTATTCTCGCCAAGGTTGGTATCAAAGATGTGAATTCAAACTTGGCGACTGCTGTTCGAACAATTGTCATTTTGCTATTTGCATGGGGAATTGTCTTTGCGCAAGGAACCTATAAACAACTGGGATCGATTTCTAAATACTCTCTACTGTTTTTAATACTTTCAGGAATAACCACGGGTCTTTCCTGGCTTTTTTATTTTCGGGCACTACAGCTTGGACAAGCATCACAGGTTGCACCGATTGATAAATTGAGTCTCGTTCTCACCTTAGTTCTTGCGGTTTTATTCCTGAAGGAACGTGTGAGTTTGCCAGTGATCGCTGGCGCAATCCTTATGTCTCTTGGTGCAATCTTAATTGGCTGGAAGAAATAACCTTATTTTTCCTGCTTGAGTTTTTTGCTTTTGGGAACCGGAAGACTAAAATAGAAGATAGATCCCTTTCCCTTGGTACTATTCACCCAAATATTGCCTTTATGGCGTTTGACTATTTCTCGGGCGATATACAATCCCATTCCAAATCCTGGGAATGATTGACCGACAACGTCGTTCACCTGATAGAGGCGTTCAAATATTTTCTCTTTTTCCCCTTCATCAATTCCGATACCAAAGTCCTGCACACTCACAATATTTTTGCGACCCTCTTTACGGATTCGCACGACAACCTTGGCTTTATCCGGAGAGTATTTCACAGCATTATTAATCAAATTTGTAAGGACCTGATAAATACGAAACTTGTCTCCATGTGCAAACATCGCCTTTCTACCAATATAGGTAATCGTATGATCAGTGGTGGTTGCTTGGAGCTCCTCGATTGCTTCTCCGACCAGTTCATCCAAACGGAATTCCTCCATCGTGAAGCTGAGCTTGCCCGTTTGAAGCCGCGATACATCTAAAAGATCGACAACGAGCTTTTGTAGCTTATCCATTTGATAGATAGTACCCGCCAGCATTTTATTGGTTTTTTCATCCCGAAATTTTTTCACCGAGTTTTGTAATGTATGCAGATATACTTTTAGACTTGTAATCGGAGTTTTCAACTCATGAGATGCCATGTTTAAGAAATCATCTTTTCGTTGCTCCAGTTCTTTTTGTGTGGTGATGTCAGAAATAATAGAAGCGGCTGCAAAAATTCTGCCAGATTTTCCAATGATCGGAGTTGCATTCACCAGTACATGTCGTTTTTGTCCATCTTTTCTTGTAACAACATACTCTCTACCTAAAACTGGCTTTCCTGTTGATAAGGCGAGTGCTGTCGCAGAATCAGAAGGTTTGGCTGGATTCCCTTTGTACTCGCTGTATACGACCATGTCTTTTCCTGCGGTCGTCCCTTTGGGAAATCGCATACCCATGATCTCTTCGAGTCTTTTATTGGCTTGCACGATTGATCCATTTTTATCAGTAATGAGAACGCCAACCGGGAGCTGCTCCACAATTGTTAACAGTCGTTGTTTTTCATTCGCTTCTCGCTCGATGAGACTATCAATGGCTTGTTTTAACCAGCCAATAATTCCACC
>CAZNKS010000026.1:11509-13457 GCA_964574065.1 uncultured Pseudomonadales bacterium
ATCCAGTTGTACTTTTGTTCACCCAGATGGGCGATAGGATTAAGGTACCAAAAAAGCTTTTTCATGTGCACAGGGTGGCCCTTTGTATGAATATGAAGTAGCAAGAATTATCGGTAGTATACCGTGTATTTGTAAGACAACGGTAAGGGAGTGATCGGATCGTGGCTTGGGTGTAGGATACACGTATGGGAAAGAAGCTTCTTTTGTTGGTAATTGGCATGCTAGTTGGAATTGGAGGATTCCTTCTCTTTCTTCGAACTCGACCGGTCCCTGTAAAGATAGTGATCTCTCCTACTCCCAGACCAACTCCGCTATCTGCCTACTCGTTTGAAAATTTAGCCAAGGTATCATTCTCGCCACAACCGATTCAAATTGAAGAACCAATTACCAGTGAGGAAAGCATTCAAACAGCTCACTTTTCATTTGCTATGCCTTCATATCCTGGGAAAACAGAGATGAAGCGAGTAAGTGGTTTTATGCATGTGCCAACACAACCTGGCACCTATCCAGTGCTTATCTTGCTTCGTGGTTTCGTGTCAAAAGAAAGCTATGCACCAGGTGTTGGTACCAAGCGAGTGGCCGAACGTTTTGCAAAGAACGGATTCATTACCCTTGCGCCTGATTTTTTAGGGTACGGGTCCTCTGATCAACCATCAGAAAATTCGTTTGAAGCTCGGTTTCAAACCTATTCCACCACTCTCTCGCTGCTTTCTTCTTTGAGCACACTCCAGTCTGCTGTTGAAGCCAGTTTTTCAGGAGTGATTGCGGACACCAGTAAAGTGGGTATTTGGGGGCATAGTAATGGTGGACACATTGCCCTTGCGACGCTTTCGATTACCAAAAAGGCATATCCAACCGTTTTGTGGAATCCAGTTTCCAAATCATTTCCGTATTCAATCCTTTCCTATGCAGATGAATATGATGATCAGGGAAAGTTGTTACGTGCATCGCTTTCATTGTTTGAACGTGACTATGATACCGATGCGTTTTCTCCTCCCAAATTTTTTGATCGTATCAACGCTCCCATATTGCTTCACCAAGGAGAAGCAGATGAAGAAGTTCCCTTTTGGTGGTCAGATGAACTGCATGCAAAACTTAAAAAACTGGATAAAGATATCTCGTACACTTTATACCCTGGGGCAGATCACAATTTGATGCCAAACGGATGGTCACCTGCGGTGCAAGCAGCTATAGAGTTCTATACCATGCAGTTCAACACAGCGTCACTCTAGAACGGATATCCTTTTAAGCTATGCACACCTTTGAGTGCAGAAAGTTCACCCGAAAGATTGTTCGTGTGTCCAATGATGAATGAATAGAGAAGCTCGGCTACAGTCTTCTTTCCCCAACCACCAAGATCTACTTCGCGTTCAATATCGGTGTCTGAAAGAGTTGCCATATAGGCATCAGTGGCGGCAAAGACAGCTTTGGCATATTCTTGCATCGCGGGAAAATCAATATATCTATGAGAAGTTGGAGTGCAGAATACATACAAATTCTTTCGTGTGCATGCGGAACACCTATTGTCAAACTCATACTACCACATGATACGGCTTCCAAACAGTTGTATACTATGCCATATATGGGATTACTTTCAGGTCTGCTTGGAAATGCAAGTGAAGTTGACATCGTTGAAGTAGAGCATGAGATTGCTCCGTTGCTTGCTCCACGTGAAAAAGTGGAAAAAGCCTTCAGACTTATCCGTGACTTGTTTGTGTTCACCACGAAACGTTTAATTTTGGTTGACAAACAAGGTATGAGTGGAAAAAAAACTGAGTATCACTCTCTTCCCTATGAGAGCATCTCGCATTTCGCAATCGAGTCTGCGGGTCATTTTGATTTAGATTCAGAGCTAAAAATATGGCTGAAAGGCTCATCAAGCCCGTACATTAAAAAGTTTAAGAACAACTCAAATATTGTTGCAATCCAAGCAACGCTTGCAACCTAC
>CAZNKS010000027.1:0-13231 GCA_964574065.1 uncultured Pseudomonadales bacterium
TGCCAAGCTTCCCATCACTTCTTGATGATGAAGATTGGGGAATGATGACGAATACTCCAAGTGGCTTGACTGTTGCAGAAGACGAAAAAAATGTCTATGTGGAAGCATCAGTTCCGGGTGTTGAAGATACAGATATTGATATTACTTTCGAAAAAGGAGTTCTTCGCATCGTTGCAGAAAGCAAACAAGAAGAAAAAGAAGGAAAGAAGTTCTTTAGACGTTCACAACGATACTTTTCGTACCAACTTGCAGTCCCAGGAGATGTGGACATGAATGTCGATCCTCAAACGGATTTACGAAGTGGGATTCTGTTCATCACTTTCGCAAAATCTGCGAAAGCACAGCCCAAAAAATTATCCGTAAAGAAAAGCGGAAAATAAATGCTTTGTATACACAAACAGCCCCGGAAATACCGGGGTTTTTTGTATCTGTCCCAAAACCGCCCCTTTATAAGGGGCGGTTTTCATCTTCAATACTAGTTAGCGAGTAACGCTAATCGCTGCACCGAGCTCTGCAGCTGGAGCTGCGACAGTTACACGGTTATCAGTCGCACTGACTGAGATTTGATAGTTGGTGTTATATGCCCCTGAACAGGTTGCAACAGGTGTTCCATTATTCGTTAAAGGATCGACTGGAAGAGCTGCCAAATAGCGTGGTACGAGTGAAGAACAAATATCAACACCAGTACTACTTACTGCTGTTGCAGAAGAAGTAATTCCAGTTGGAAGTGTTCCACGGTTATCAGCTGCATATTGCGTAACAGCATTCAAAATTGCCTGCACATCGCTTGCACGTTTCGTGTTATTTGCTTGTGAGAACTGGCGAGCTGGGTTGATTGCAACCAAAACGATAGCAAGCAACACTGCTAACACACCAATCACAACGAGTAATTCGATTAAGGTGAACCCTTTCCGGGTTTGGGACAGAAGATTTCTTTTCATATACATATCAGCGTAGTGAGTTTGAGAATCATTGTCAACACGTAGTCAGACGTATATCTAGATACACTATCGTCCGATTTGAATAAGGAAATCAGCAGAAAGTTCATTGGATTGTTGTGTAACCACAGATGGGAGAACCTCTCGGACAACTCCAATTATTTCTGATCGAATATCAGCTGAAACTGATGCTGAGTACATAAGAAGAGGATTTTGCGTCGCTACATTTGAAACTGTCCTGCGTTCAACATTCGTAAATCCATTATCAGTTAACCTTTGTAACAAAAGCGCAGACTGACTTGCTGTTTGAGATGTGTGCTGTATCTGGATTTGAATTGCAGAGTTTGATGCAGTGGCAGAAGAACTTGCAAGAAGTATAGGCGATGCGCTAGGAATCGAAGTAGGAATTGTTGTTGCAAGTTGGATAGGCGCTACTGTTCCAGATGGCCCTGCTGTCGATTGGAATTGCCGACGCAGAATGAAACCTGTTATTCCAAAAACTCCTAACAAGAAAAGAACAAAAATGACAATTATTAACCCAGAATAATGTGATGATAGGTATTCTTCGTGTTGTTGGAGTGTTTGTAGCTTTACCTTGCTATATACGATTGCTTGTTCTTTAAAAGAATCAAGCTTTGCAAGGATATTTTTTACAGCTTGTGGAGTCATCCCACTTTTTGGCAATGATGCTGCGAGAAGAAACTGTGGGATCACTCCGATCACAGTAATTTCTGCTCGGGTGCAGGCTTGCTTTAGAGAGTCATAAAAATCACTGTTAATAGATACGAGTGAGACTTCCCCACTTACTTTGTAGTCTTTTGATGCTACACGGTCAAAAGGCGTATCATGACAAAATCTTTTTCGTTCCTCTTCGATTTTTTCTTCAGTTGAAACTGGAACTCGCTTTTCAAAATACAAACTTTGTCCATAGACAACTAACACATTTGCATCGTGTAGCTTCTGTGAATCGATAACATATTGAATGAACTCAAATAATTTTTGACTATCGATTATCTCCATGTTTCGGATGATACCGTCAGGAAACGGGAATGATACCCCATTTAAAATGTGAGGGGCATATACACTCAACTGAGTAGTTTCTAAGAAAAATAGAACTGGTTTCCCTGCTTGCTGTTTGGACATAGGAACTTTTGCTTCCCAATCAATGGTATCAGAAATTTCGCTTTGAATGTATGATCCAGAGCGACTAAAAAACATCATTCCAGGAAGTGATTCCTAGAATTCCATTTGTGTATCCAGCACTAACTCGTACAGTCCATATAAAATCTCCGCTTCGACCAACGGAAGTCACTGTTTTTGTTGTACTACCACTCACAGTAATAGTAGCTTGTCCATCCGGGAACTGAAGCGTTTCTCCAGTGTAATACGGATCCCGTAGCAATCGTAATAGTGCTTCTTCCATTCCACTCTCCGCAATATCTTTGGCAACACTCGATATTTCTGTTTTTGAGGTTGAAGTTATTGTATAGGCAGAAAGAGCTGCTGCTGCCAACGATACCATCATGGCTACAGTAACAAACATCAATAAAACGACGAGGGTTTGTCCAGCTTGTGTGTGTTTCTGTACCAGCATATGTTCTATCGACCCGCAACTGTAAATAAGTAGGATGTACTTTCTCCAGCTTCACCTCGAATATGCGTACGACTCGATACTGTATACGAAAAACGAAGCGTATCTGTTGATGTTCCATTTCCAATCCGAGTGACAACAAAATTGTTTACTTGTGTCCCGTCACTATTTAATTGATTACTTTGTGATCCGACTGTAAGAAGAAGGTTCCCATTTTCCACAGCATATGAATAGGTTGTTCCAGCAATAATTATTGCAGCACTGTTGCTCTGGGTTCCAGTGGTCGCTGGTACAAGAATGTTTTCGCTTCTACGAAGATCGTACTCTATTCTCTTTTGTAAAAATTCCCCGTCCATGGCAACGGAAAAGGCACTGGTTGATTCAGAACGCACATCAAGAGTAGAAACGAGCAGATCAGTTAGGACAAACAGAAAGATTGATAATAAACCCATGTAAATCATCATCTCTATGAGAGTAAATCCCCTTGTCTTTTGAGTTTTCTCATTCATACGTTGCATAGTGGCGATGCTCATGGCGAGTAGTTTATGAGTAAGTCAGACAACACAGGAGTTTGGTTATAATCCGTTGTTGAAAGAATTGCTTTATAGCGAAAACATCGGCCAGGATTTTCATATCCGACACCATCATTATTTGTCAAAATTGCACTCTCCGTTGCCGTATAGTATGAGTTGCTCGTGCCGTCCGGCCCAACATATGAAAATATCACTCCGTCACAAGAATTATTGATCGCATCAACAATTGCAAATTGATATTTAATTGAAGTATTTGTAGGAGTAGTAGAAGTAGCTTGATACCGGTTAAAGGCTGTACTATATCCGGCATCAAATGTTACCGATTCATAAGAGCCTTCTTCTTGATAGCTTCCATCCGGCCCTCCTTGGATAATTTTAAGTTCAGCTGCCCCATCCCCAGTAATAATATACGAGTATGCATCTCCATCTAGTTCTTTCACACTTGCAATTCCAAAAATACCTTGGTTAAACTGCATGCCACCACATCGATTCGGGACACCTTCATTGGTTAAATCGAGTACTTGATATTCTTCTGCATCAATACTATCAGCTATAGTATCAACGCCAACAAGAATCGCTCGATTTTCAGCAAGCGAAACAACAACTGATTGTCTTGGATCCATTCCGCCAGCTTCATACCCACCTCCGTTGGTACACGGTGGATTGGAAGCAAAGCCACCAACGAGTGTTGGGCTTGATTTGTTACTTGTATTCAACGTAAAAAACTCTTTAAAGGATGTGTCATTGACAGAAGAGATGTATGCACGAGTCCCATCGGGCTTTACAAATACAGCTTGACCAGATTCTAACGCACTGCAGTTATTCGGCTCAATATTAATACCCCCGACCACTCTCCACTGAGATGACTGGGCACTATTCGTTACATTAATAATCTTTAACTCATCTGGAGTGCTTCCTTGGACTGCCACAAAAGCATAGGTGCTACTTCCAACTGTACGTACATACAAATCACCCGCCACATCTCCTGTGTTTGCAAAGGAAATACGAGTTCCAATCTGCGGACGAGAACCAGTTTTGCTGGAAAGATTAAAAACATATAGATAGTTTCCAGCGGTCATATATCCGCGATCACTGTGAACAAAAATTGTATCGGCATCAGTGGTATTACTAGGCGTATTAAAATATCCCGACTGGGTATAAATTTTATTTGTAGGATCATCCATTGCGTTGAGATCAATGATGACAATTTCCTTAGAGTTATCTGAAGTAGCCAGATATGCCCAACTACTTTCTCCAAACACAGCATTGCTTTTATATCCTTTGATAATTCCAGCAAGCTGTCCTGAAGGTGGATTCGTATTGGCAACGACGACATGTGCAAATGAGGTCTCACTTGCTTGAGCCGTTTGACCAGTGGAAGCATATACATGTCCTTCAATTGCCCATACCGCATTTGGCACACCAGGCAGGTCAAGTGATGTGAGTGACAAATTGGGCTGGCACCACTGACCTTTGGTGTTCGCCGCGATGACAAGCTCGCCTCCATTCGTATTTCGTACATCTACTTGTGTTTTTGTTCCATTATTAAAGTCTGCTAAGCTTGTTTGCGCATAGGAAAGATTTTCAAGATACCGCGTTAAGTATTGCGTTGTGCTGACTGATGATGCATATGGTGTTGACCAGGAAACTGTGGTAACAACTTGTTTTGTTGAGGGATCAATAGTTCCTCCAGAACTGACAATATCTCCAGTTTCATTTCGACGAATATCACTTACTACAACAGTCCTGGTAAAACCGTCAATTGTTTCACTTCCACTTTCCAGTGTCCACTGTCCACCAAAAACTTCGGGATGGTATGTCCCATTGATAGCAAAAGAGGTCCATCCCCTTTCTCGAACGCTTCGGACGGCTTCACTCGCTTCTTTTAAGAGAACGAGCGCAGAAGCTCTAGAATCTGTTTGCACTTTCCCTTGTCGTGAAGTAACAAAACCTGTCAGTATTGCAGGCAATACCGCGGCTGCAATTCCAATTGCTAAGAGAAGTTCTATTAAAGATGCTCCTCGCCTTTTCGAAACGATAGAGAATATGTTTTTAAAATACATATGCATTCTTGTCATCGCATTATTGCGATCCACTACTAACTGTTCCATACACATTCAATTGAATACTTGTCTGTTCGTTACTACTAGTGTTCACAAAAGTTACTGTGTTTTGAGAGGGTTGAAATCCTGCAACTTCTCCACTCCCCTTTGAAAAAACAATTTGTGAATTGGGAAAAGTAGTCGATGCAAACGCAATAGGATTCTCAAATGCAACAATGACGTTATCGGGATTCCCAGCAGAATATGTGTTTCCATGGAACAGCGTATAACTTGTTGTTTGAAAGTAAATACCATATGCATCGGCAGTTTCTCTCCCTTGCGTGTCTCCATTCATTGCTCTGCTTCGCTGCTGTGCAATATCGGCTAGAATCGTCGATAGGGATGTTTGTACATGCGTTCTGCGTTGAAAGTTAATCAGATTTACAGTCGTAAACGACAAGAGTATTCCAACTACTCCCATAACGACCAACATTTCCACTAGAGTAAATCCTGATCGAACACATCCTCTTGATCTCCACATCATTCCATACTACAGTACGCACATGGCAAAAAGAATCCTCATCGTTGATGACGACAGTTCTGTGCGAGAACTATTAACGCAAACCCTCTCAAATGATGCATTTGAAGTTACAACTGCAGCTGACGGAGAAGAAGGTTTGGCGTATTTGAATCAGGGAGGATACGATCTTGTTCTTTTAGATGTCATGATGCCAAAAATTGATGGCATTGGCATTTTAGAGGAACTTTCTGTTCAAAGACCCAAAAATCCAAACGGAAAAATCATTCTCTTTACAAACTTACACGATGATCCTGCTGTAAAAGAAGGTATGACAAAGGGAGCCTCGGGTTTTATTGTGAAAAGTGATTACACACCGGAAATTATTTTAAATAAAATTAAAAGTTTTCTTAGTTAATTAACGCCCACCAACCTGTCCAATCAAACCATAAATTGGAGCAATGATTGCGAGCATCATTCCTCCAATGCTAACTCCTACCAAGACAAGCATTATCGGCTCGAGCATAACAGTGATTGTCTTTAATGTTGATGACACTTGATAATCGAGATATTCAGAAATATCTTGCATTGATTTGTCCAACGTCCCAGTTTTATCTCCAACCTCCATTAATTTCACCATTATTGATGGAATCTTTTTTTTGTTTGCACCTTTAAATCCTTCAGACAGCTTCTTCCCCGCAATCACCATATTTCTCGAATTACTAATCATGGTACGCACATCAGAACGCATTACAACTTCCTGGGCTAACTCAAGTGCTGCGGTAATAGGTAGCCCTGAGTTTAAAAGCAGATACATGTTATGAGAAAAACGCGTTAGGTCGATTCCAAGTATCAGGTCTGAAACAAGAGGCAACTTAAAGAGGGGTCCCAGGATGACATTACGATGCCATTTAAACAAATACACTATGAGTGCTACCAGAATAAAGATACCGATGAGAACTGGGATTGTATTCTGGAGCAAGAACCCAGACATTCCTATCAAAATTCTTGTAGGCAGCGGTAATGGCACATTCAAACGTAAAAATACTCCCGATATCTTCGGAATCACGACAACTAACATCATCACCAAAATGCCAATGAAAACAAATGTAATCAGCACAGGATACGTCAATGCAGATTTAATCCTATCCGTAAACTCCATTTCTTTTCGAATATTTTCTTTCAAATCCTTCAGGATGGTTGTAAGTGTCCCTGCTTGTTCTGCGGCTTTAATAAGATTTACTGTCACACTATCAAATGCACGTGGAAATTTTGAGAATGTCACATGAATGCGTTCACCTTGCCCTAAATCATCACGAAGTACTTCTAAAACTTTCTTGGTGTTCCCTTTTGAATCTTCTAACAGAGAATTAACTGACTCCAAAATTGGAATCCCGGCAGCAAGCATCGTAGACAAATTACTAATAAGACTAATTTTTTCATTACTTGTTAATGTGATACGTGTATAGGTCGTTCTTGCCATATTATAAAAACTCTGTCTTCGTCACTCGAAGGACTTCTTCAATTGTAGTCAAACCAGTCGCTACTTTTTGTAAACCGTCATCCAGCATGGTCGTCATCCCTTCTTTCACGGCTTCATCCCCGATCGCATCAGCTTCAGCTCGTTTTGCAATCATTTCTCGAATGGATTTGCTGACTTCTAAAACTTCATAGACACCGATGCGTCCCTGATATCCTGTCATATGACAGACTTTGCACCCTTTTCCTTTGTACACACGAATCTCTTGAGATTTTCCAACCGGTTTATAATGCTTTTCAATGATCGGTTTTGGTAAGTTTTTGGAAAGCTCTTCCATCGTGATTGTGTGAGAGATACGACACACACTGCATATTTTTCGAACCAAACGCTGGGCAATAATGAGATTCACCGTGGAAGCAACTAGAAATGGTTCCACCTTCATATCAATTAAACGTGGAATTGCAGTTGCGGCATCATTGGTGTGAAGTGTTGAGAAAACTAAGTGTCCAGTTAAAGCTGCGTTCACAGCGATTCCTGCAGTCTCATTATCACGGATTTCTCCCACCATAATAATGTTGGGGTCCTGACGCAAGAGAGACCGAAGCCCATTCGCAAAGGTAAGATTCGTTTTTTGATTCACTTGAACCTGATTTGCACCAAGTATTCTGTATTCAACCGGATCTTCAATAGTAGAGAGATTTTTCTCTCGAGTATTAATTACCTTCAACATCGAATAAATGGAAGTTGTTTTCCCTGAACCAGTAGGACCGGTGGAAAGCACCATCCCATAGGATTTCGAATACGCTCGCTGTACCTTTGCAAGGTCCGCCTCACTCATCCCTAAGTCTGCGAGAGTGTATTTTTGTGCTTTGGAAGAGAGCAGTCGCATAACAACTTTTTCACCCTCAACAATCGGCAAAATAGAAACACGGATGTCGAGACGTTCATCATCAAATTCAAATTTCATTTTCCCGTCTTGAGCTGCAAGATGCTCATCTGTACGAAGACTTGAAAGGACTTTAATACGCGTCACCATTCGGTCGTGTAGATATTTTGAAACCGAAAGAACTTCGTGAAGGACTCCATCAATACGAAGCCTGACAATTGCTCGTTTCTCTTCAGGCTCCATATGAATATCAGAAGCTTTATCTTCATATGCCGTCTGAACCAATGCATCTACAATCTTTGCGACCGGCGGATCATCAGTTTCATTTGGATGAATGAGTTCATCATCTTTAATAAGTCCGTCGACAATCTTCTGGAGATCTTTTTTGTATTGGGTTAATGTATTCTCAATATCTTGCTCAGTGGCCAAAAAAACTTTCACCGGTAATCCAGTTTTTTTCATGAGTAGCTGGAGTGTTTCATTCTGAGCAGGAGCCGCCATCGCAATACTTATGCTTTGTGCATCGCGCGCAAATGTAACCATCAGATTTGACTTTGCAACACGCTCTGGAATTAAAACAAACACCTCATCAGGTATCGAGATATCTCGTAAATATACATAGGGGACTTTAAAAGCAGCTGCCAATGCCTGACCTATTTGCTGATCTGTTAGAATTTTTTGCTCCAGAAGGACACTTTCTATCGATTTATCGGAAGAAAGTGCTATTTTTGTGACTTCTGCAAGTTTTTCTTTTGTAAGAAGGTTCGCTTGCAAGAGAATTTGTGCTACCGTGTGTGGATCCAGTGCCATACCATCCTCCATTATTCCAAGAACTCACCCCTTTGTACAATGGGATCTACGATTTCTAGTAGCAAATAATTGCCTTTGCCGTGTACAATCAGGGGCAATATGAAACGAATTGACACCTCACTTCCAGATGTTTTTGAAATACTCCCTGATATATTTCCTGATGAACGGGGAATTTTTTTTGAAAGTTACAGCAAAAAAAAATTGAACGAACTAGGAATTACTTGTGACTTCGTTCAGGACAATGTAAGTATCAGTAAAAAAGGAGTTTTACGTGGACTTCACTTCCAAACTGATGCGTTTGCTCAAGATAAACTGGTGTCCGTTTTGAGTGGAAAAGTATTTGATGTTGCAGTCGATATTCGGGCCAATTCTCCCACCTATGGCAAATGGACCTCGGTCATATTGGAAGCACAAAAACACAACATGTTTTTTATCCCGAAGGGTTTTGCACACGGATTTTATGTCCTCTCAGAAGAAGTAAAATTCTTCTATAAATGCTCAAACTACTACAATAAAGAAGCAAGCAGCGGAATTCGTTATGATGATCCACAGATTGGAATTGAGTGGCCATTAGAGGGAGAGCCTCTCCTGTCCCCTCAAGATGCAGCGCTTCCAACGTTTTCTTAGTTCGCAAGACAACTATCGAGAGAAGAACGAAGGATATCTTCTTCAATACCTTGACCTATGAATAAGAGAGTTGTTTTTTGAGACTCGGTTCGATTCCACTCACCTTCAACCGGCTCAAATCGGTCTCCGATATATTGAATGAGGACTTTTGTTACCCCATCCTGCCACTTAGCTGCAATGACTCCTTTTACGCGAATGATCCGTGGATCAAGGTTTCGCATATAGTGTGAAAATTTTTCAAAATCGATTGGTTTTTCGCTTGAGTACCAAATTGTTTGATAGTCTTCATGTATATGATCATGTGCGGATGGAGTATCAAAATGAATTATTCGTTGTTGATTAGGATTAAGAAAAAGCTCGGGAGGAAGTGCCTCATGTATCTCCATCACATGCACATGAGGAACGGCATTTGTCAGAACGCTCTTTATTTTCTCTTTTTGATCAGTAGGAATGTTTGTGCTTTTTGAGAGAAGAACTATGTCACTATCGGCAAGCTGGGCCGAAATGATTGCATGCTTTCCCCACATTGAAAGAAAGTGTAGGCAATCCACAATGCAAACAATGGTTTCTAATCGGATGGTATCTTTAATTCGCGAATCAGCAAAACTTTCAAGAATTGGTTCGGGATCAGAAAGACCTGAAGCTTCAATAAGAATGTATTCTGTTTCCGTACTTTGCTCTGCAATAAGAGAGATAACCCGTGGTATATCAGACTTTGCTACACAGCACATACATCCATTGGATAGTTCTATGACATCCTCACCTTTTTTTTGGATGAACTGACTCTCCAATGCCACATCTCCAAATTCATTTAATATGATAGATACTTTTTCTTGTGGATGAGTTCGAAGCAGCCAGTTAATGAACGTCGTTTTCCCTGAACCTAAAAAGCCAGTTACTAATATTATTGATAATTGTTTCTTCATATGCACTCTTTTTGTATCATTGATTTCACTTAGACAGTACAGGAGTATAATGTCCCCATGGCAAGAAAACCACAAGTCTCAAATTGGATTCTACAAACCTTGGAAAAGCATCATGTCCTTTCAGCCATCGACATTATTGCCTGTATTCAAAAAGAGCAAAAAAACGTCAACAAAACAACCGTGTACCGTGCTATCGATAAACTTCTAGAAGATGGGAAAATTTGTCGACAGGTATTTGGGAATGATATTCTCATGTACGAATTGCGTCACGGTGATCATCATGATCATCTCGTATGTGAATCGTGCGGAACGGTGGAGGCAATACCGTGTCAAACGATGAAAAAGAAAAATATTGATGGATTTGTCGTCAACCACCACCATACGACCCTATTTGGGACCTGTAAAAACTGTTGCTAAACAGAATATCCTTTTGCAATCTGTGATAATTTTCCCTATGCTACTCTCATGAGAAAGCTCCTTTTTGTACTAGTCATTTTTGTCTTTAGCTTTATATTTCCTGTGCAAATAGCTGCCCAAACACAAAGCGAAGAATTTGTCACAGGTGAAGTAACCGCAATTATTGAAGAACAAGAACTGTCTGCAGAGGATACTCCTAAATATATTCAGACTTTGGAAGTAACCCGTGATGATACCAAAGAAAAAGTGCAAATACATGCTGGAAGTGAGTTTCAACCCTTAGAAGACTTTCGAAGGATCCCGGTAGGAAGAAAGGTAATTGTCTCGAAACAAGCGACGCAGAATGGTGAGGAATGGGTACTCGTTGATGCGTCATATCGACTCCCAGTATTGGGTTTTTTAGTTCTTCTGTTTTTTTTCCTTGTTGTGGCAGTAGCAAGGTTGCAAGGAATTTTTTCAATCGTCGGGATGCTGGTAAGCTTTGTGATTTTAATTATTTTTGTTCTTCCGCAAGTATTGTCAGGAGCAAACCCTGTTCTTATTAGCATTGTGGCCGCGATGATTATTGGTGCTGCCTCTATGTATTTGTCCCATGGAATCAATCTCAAATCACACATTGCGTTTGGTTCCATCGTAATTACTCTTATCACGGTTGGCCTGCTTTCCTCTCTGGTGCTTCGTTTTGCTCATATGAATGGAACTGGCAGTGAGGAGGCTATATTTTTACTTGTTGATCCAGCAAATAAGGTAAATTTACAAGGCCTTTTACTAGCAGGAATTGTGCTAGGAACGTTAGGTATCTTGGATGATATATGTATCGCACAAGTCTCGGTGGTCAAAGAATTGGTGAAGGCAAAACCACATATTTCTCTCAAAGAATTATTACAGAGTGGACTTGCAGTTGGGAAAGACCACATTGCATCTCTAGTAAACACGCTCATTCTTGCGTACGCAGGTGCTAGTCTCCCTTTATTTCTTCTCTTTTCACAAAATAACACACGACCCTGGTGGGTCGTGCTCAATGACGAAATGATCGCCGAGGAAATTGTACGCACTCTTTCAGGCTCAATAGGGCTTGTTCTTGCAGTTCCATTTGCCACAATAGTAGCGGCAATAATTCTTCGTGGTAGCAAAGATAAGTAATTGTCTATTTTCTTATAATGTGACAGGTTACACCTGTTACTTCCCCTGCACATAAGGTTTTATATGCAAGTAATCCTAGTGATACAAGCTTATTAGTGATAGCGTCTGTATTATGATGCGGTTGAACGTTTATTACGAACATCCATCCCTTTTCACTTTCCGAAATTTGCCAATCCCTACAATTAACTTGTAAATCATGTAATTCTTCTCGAATTATTTGTGTTGCGTCAGCACGATTTCGTGCACGGACTACTTCAGTATTTATTGGCATATAAAAATAAAAAAGCCCCTATGAATACATAGGCGCTCGTGGGCTTGTACGGGCGTCTGTTGAAAATTAATTTCCCTCCATTTTTGAGAGGAAACTAATATGTTACCTCAAGTAATTCTTACAATCAAGTCTGAACAAAAAGCCCCACATAATGTAGGGCTTTGATTTTTGTCTCTAAATAATTTTTAAACTTCTTTCATATCAGCAAAAACATTTGTGTTGGGGTCAATATGTACGACGTACTGTTTCACCTTCCCAGCAAGTTGCCATTCTTTTGGCATAAGCTCTGTTGCTCCTGCCTGAATTCTTTTTGCCATTTCATCAGTCTCTTGAGTTGATCCCTTTTCAACTCCTAACACTTCATGTACTGCTACATCATCATTGAAAAATTTACATGCTCCACATTGGCAATCATGTCCTGTTACATACACCGCTTCAACATTTTGAACATGTGACTGAATATAGTGTAATTCAGTTGCTAAAGCTTGTGAGCGATAAACATCAACTTTACTACCTGCTCTAACAATGTTATCTTGCTGAACAATTCCACCACCCATAGAAAGGACAAGAAGGACACTCTCTGGGTGTTTCTTTTTAATCTCTTCATACGTCTGTCGCTGGGCACGAGCATCCATGCACATAACTAAAACGACAACTTCTTTCCCTTCAGTTCTTTGCAGAAACTCCTCCTCATTTAAGCTTTCGACATTTGATAGTGAATACATTCCTTGATCATTTGGAACATCAAAAATTCCACGAACCGGTGTATCTGGATGACGAACAATACTGTAATCTCCCCCGAAGACAGCGTTAGCCTGAGAAAAACTCTCCCATGTTACTTCATTTTTCTCTATTTCGGTTTGCCACCTTTTGACTTGTTCTGAAACAGGTTCTGACATAGTTTTTGCCTCCCTAACTGACATATAACCCTTTCTAAACAAAAAAACCCGCCTTCATTTCTGATAGCGGGTTTTTCTTTTTATTCTTTAATCATGCTTTGGACTGCTGCAAGATATGCTTTCATTTCTTGCTCTACTTTTTGCCAATCAC
>CAZNKS010000028.1:0-4479 GCA_964574065.1 uncultured Pseudomonadales bacterium
TAGTCGAACTTCTTTGAGCACTCACCGCCAGAGGCGGTGGCTATGATTGAGTATATCAAACAATACGCCGAACTCTTGGTTCGAATCTAAATGTGGGTTATCCACTTTTCGAACTGGAGAAGTTCCCAGATCCTGAGGAGATTTTGACATCAACAAGGGTGCTGCCAGACTTACCGAAAATTGGAACTCCGTCATGAATTTCTTTGAGCGTCTATCTACCGTATTTGACCAGTTTGGGATTATGCCTGAATACAGTCGAGCAAATCCTATTTAACCAGTATGGTATCATAGACGCTAAAGAGGCTTCTACCTCTTTAAATAGGAGGCTTATATGTCTGAAATCCCCACTCCACCCATCCCACCTAAAAACGAAGGAGATTCTTCTAACGCTGGACAGAAATCTCAAGCAGAAATTGATGCAGAGTATGCACGTATTAAACCTATTATCGAGGCATCTACGGTTCCTGATTCAGTACCTTTAGCTCATCAAGAAACTGGAGCTGGAGATATATTCAAACCTGTCATTGAAATCAAGCGGGGTGAAAACCGTGAATTTGGTGAGAAGTTCCCTCCAATGCCAGACGTTCTCTTATCAAAGGTTGATGAGATTCGTGGTGTGGAGGACTTATATCCAGTCTTAGACCTTATTCGTACGTCTAATCAAGAGGGTGCTTTGGTAGGTGAGTATTACGATAAGCTAAAAGTTCGAATAGCGGAAAAGATGACTCGAGTATTAGTTCGAGCGGCTAAAGCCTCAACGCTTGACCCAGAGATAATAGGATTGGAAATGCGGAAGTATGCATCCTATTCTTACCTCTCTCCAGAGCAAGTTCAAACAGTAGAAGCCGCTATCCGCTCACGCTCAGAGTTTAATTTGGCAACTGCCTCCCTTGTTGATATCCATCGAAAATATGGGACACGAGGGAACTTACAAAACGATATAGATAATATTGATGACCCTACATACTTAATGTTCATTGCAGAGTCCATAGATGACCAAATAAGAGGAGGTGGAGCTATTGGGAAGGATGGACGAAGAGAAGAAGCAAGCGCTCTTGATTCCGCAACGAAAGCATATGGAGAAGGCATAATTTATGCAATCTCAGAGAGAATGTTGGAATTAAAAAATCCAATGCAGGCGGCAATGCGGAGAATATCTCAGAAGATGGAAAAGTACCTCCGAGATTCTAAGTGAAAAAGTAGTGTATAGGTCCACAAAGTTCCTGCTTGCTGTACAGGGCTTATTCAGGAATCTATGACTCAATCCGCATTTAATATAAGATGCTATTCAGTTGTCAGAAAGTATATCTTTTGGTAGTTTAGTACCCCCTGTTATGACAGAACACCCTAAACCTCTGGTTTTTACTATGGGACGAGAGTGTTGCGCGAGCCATATTTTATATTTGACAGGCAACTTTTTAGTCAGATACAGTGTAATTATCGAATAGTGAATCGTTATAGCCGCTTCGCTAAGCGCTTGCAATAGATACATGACAATATCTCGTTGCATTTTTCACAGACTTCTAGTAGCTTACAAATTGTAGTGAAGCGCAAACCACATGGTTTGTGAGACTACTGGTAGGCAAAACCTCCACTATCGAAAGATAGTGGTTTGGAATCGAAAACTTTCTCCTCTTATCAGGGAGCCTTCTCACTTGGCTATTGCCTATAGCCATGATTTCTGATGCGAAAAAAGCCATACTCCAGCCACACCTCCTCACCCTCGAAGAACGGATGACAATTCTTGCGAATCACTTTCTGGATTTGGTAGAAGAACGCAATAGTAAGAATAATCCAGGGGAAGATGATTTCACAAAAGACATACTTTCTACCTATCGAACCAAACATTCTACGCAAACGGTTTTATCAGTAGAAAAAAGTGAGCAAAGCGACCAGACGTAGTCTGGATCGCGGAGCGAACGATAACAGGAGCTATACTATGGACACGATGAAAGCATCTGAGAATGGAGTAACAGTCGGTCGGGTCTCTTCACAAAAACAAGCCATTCAGGGCGATAGCATTTTGGGACAGCAAGACCAACTCACCCCAAAGATTGTGGATGTCGAGCGGAAACTCAGCTGCGATATTCCTATTATCAAAAACTTTGAACTTGTCCAGTCTGCAAGTGGTGATTTTGAAGTCCAACCAATCCTGGCTGTCATCGCATTTTGTAGTGAGCCTAAGAATAACGTAAAACACGCTTTCATTACATCAATTGACCGTTTTACGCGCGCAGGCTCTGCTGTCTACACATTGCTCAAAGCATCATTAGAATCCAAAGGCGTTTTACTGTGGGATGCGCGCGGTGTTATTCGCAATGAAGAAGTGAACGCGTTGGAAGATTTAGGCGTGCGTTTCCCATCGTTCTCCGTTTCCAAGACATCACGGCTAGCTGAAATAATGGAAGCTGAACGAGCTAAAACTGACAGACAAGAAACGCTCAATCGCCTGTTTCGTAAAGAGATAGCGTATGTTCGCATGGGCTACTGGAATAGTCAGACAAACATTGGTTTCAATGTTACGCGGATTGAAACTGTGAGTGGTATGCGTATGACGCTTGTTCCTCATCCTCAAGAATCACCCTGGTTGATTCGCATGTTTGAGTTACTTGACCAGGGAAATCTGACAGACGAAGAAATTGTTGACATGGTCAACGCGATGGGATTTAAGAGCAGGACGCAACGCCTTCATGATAAGGAGGACTACAGAGTCATTGTGGGGCATAAAGGTGGAAAGCAACTAACAGTCAAATACATGAAGACGCTTGTGAGTAATCCCATATACTGTGGAATCTATCAGCACAAATGGCGTGAGGGACAGCCATTGGATAAAACGTTTGATGGACTCGTGAGTATTGACCTCTTCAACAAAGCCAATAGAGGTAAACTGACCATTATGGAGGTTGATGGGCATTACGAGATTGTGAAGGGCGACATTGCAGCATGGCGAAAGAAGAAGGATAAGAACAATCCACACTACCCATACAAAAATTACATTGTTTGCCCACTTTGTCGCAAGACTCCGTATGCTAGTGGCTCAAGGTCTGGGAACAGGAGCAAACATGTCCCCGCCTATCACTGTAGCCGTAAACATAAGTATTGGGGGAAGAATGCAAAGTTGGTTGCCACTGCAGTCAAAGAGTTTGTCCAAAAGGTGTGCTTCACTGATGACTACATTATGCAATTCCGCGAGACTGTTTTGCGTGAGTTTGAGAAACGCCGCACCAATGCGCTCTCTGATGGATTGGCATTCGATGAGTACATTACCAAGGTAGAGATGGAACAGAGGAGTATCAGTGAACAAATAGAGAAATTGACGCTTGTACCACTCATCAGAAAACAAGAGGAAAAGTACGCCAAGCTGGAACAAGATTTGGAGAAAGCCAAGACAGCGAAGACAAAACATGAACGCACGAAATTGGAGGTTCAGAAGGTCATAGACGAGTTCAATTACTTTATGGAACACATCGAGGAATTGTTGATGGGAAGCGCTAATCCCCTACAAAATGCTGCTATGTTTGGCTTGTTGTTTGAAGCTCTTCCAACCTATGACGAGTTGGTTTCTGGAACAGCCAAATTATGCTGTCTGTTCAAGCTAAAAGATGCTTACGGAGTTTCAAATTCAGAGTTTGCTGCCAGACATGGATTCGAACCATGATAAACGGATTCAGAGTCCGTTGTCCTACCATTAGACGATCTGGCAAATAAGACATTATTTTACCAGATATCGGCAGTTTGGAGGCTCCTACTTGCATATTTTAGTGCTCCCTGACTATGATGAGCCAGTGTCGATATGCCAAGAAAGAAGAAACAAACTTCCCATCTCCTCACAAAGGCTCACAAAAAATCTCAAAAATCTCGAGAAAAGCTGGCTACGAAGCATCCGCACGTGATTGAGAAGTTAGCCGCTCACTCATTTGATTTCAAACACCTACGTCGGCACAGTGCGAAGATGCTCCTTGCTGGGCTCTTGGCAGGTGGATCAGTTGTCTCTGCTCCGATCATCTCCTCTACCCTTGATCAAGCTAGTCACCAACAGTCGTTTCGATCGCAAGAAGAAGTCCAACAGAAAGTTAAGGAAGAGCTCGCAAAGTTACTTCCTCAAAAACCACGCCCTCTTACGACCGAAGAAGAAAATCATATTAGCCATACTTTGAAAAAGACGTTAGGAATCAACACATACGGAATGCTTGATGGAAAACATTTATATACTACCTATGGATATATTGGACAGGAACAGCACCTCCCTCGCTACCCTGGTGACACGATTGCCCATCATGATGAGTTACAAGTAAAGGGAATTACAGCTGGACGAGGTGCTTTTGGATACTTCGCTCCTAGCCGAGCAGAACTCACACAAGAGGACATTTTGCGCGAGAAATACTATGTTGCAGTGCAGACAATGTACTTGCCGAATTGGGCAAAAGATGCCCGACATTTGAAGAAGTCAAAGAATCGCGATACAAATTCATTCCAAAC
>CAZNKS010000028.1:4489-12427 GCA_964574065.1 uncultured Pseudomonadales bacterium
CTTGTACTGGCCGGTTACTACCAGTTCTTCCAGGTTTTTATGGAAAAGAGAATCTTGTTGGGCGAAAGCAGTCGCAACATTAAAAACAATTGCAAAAAGTAACGCAGACTGGATGATTTTTTTCATGTAAAATAGTTGTGAATCCAAAAAATGGAAAGTCTGCAGTTGCAGTTATTGGTGACGCAGGACCAGCCGCATGGACTGGAAAGAGTTTTGGAGGCTCTCCAGAACTGATGGCACATTTAGAGCTCAAAGACGGAAAACAAAAAGGAGCGGTTGTGCTGTTTTTTATTGACGATCAAGACCGCGCTGTTGCCTTGGGACCAGTTACACAGCCAGTTTCGGCATTCATTGCACAAAAATAATATGGCACATCTTTTTTACGATCACTTAATTGAATGGGACCATTTGATCAAAGGTCTTGACGAATTAGGAGCAGAAGGTGAAGACCGAATTGAAATAGTTGAGCTCGCCGAAGAGACACTCCACACCGAAATCTTTGTAGTGATTCTTGATCACCTTCCACATGAAAAGCATGATGAATTTATCGAACTCTTTTTAGCAGCCCCATACGCCTCCACGCACCTCACCTATTTACATGGCAACGGAATCTTTCCGATTGAAGATAAAATTCGAGGGTTTTCGCGACGGATCATCGAAGAGATTCTAGAAGATCTTGAAACTGATTAAAGTAGTAGCCTTTTATTTCTAACTAGTGTTATCAAAGAATCCCAATTGCATACTGTAATCGCGCAAGCGTTGTATCTGTACCGAGTACTTCAATCGTATCAAATAACGGTGGAGTAACGCTTCGACCAGTTACTGCGACTCGAAGACACATGAAAAATGCACCTCGGTTCCATCCCTTCATATCACAATACTCTCGTAGCATTACTTCCATTGAGGAAGCTTTCCAGTCTTGTGGAGTAACAGCTGAAAGTTTTTCAAAAGATGTCTGCAAAAAGGCTTTTGCTTCCTCCACTGTTGCTTTCTTTCCAATAAGTTCTTCTTTTTGCGGCTTCACATCTTGATAGAAAAATTCTGTGAGTGGACCGATATCAGAAAGAAGAACCAAACGATCACGTACTAATGGCAGTACCTTCGGCAAAATCTCTGTTGGGAAATTTGTCGGCAAAAACGGTTGCAAAAGTTCGATCAATTCTTCTGTAGAAACTTTTTCCCGAATATACTTTCCGTTCATCCATTGTAATTTTTTGACATCAAAGATCGGTCCACTCTTCACCATTCGTTCGACCGTGTATTTTTCTATAAACTCATCGATCTCAAAAATATCCTTCTCTTCTGGATGAGACCATCCAAGCAAACACAAATAGTTGCGCAGAGCTTGAGGCAGATATCCCTTTTCTTTGTAACTTGGAATCGACACATCGTTTTTGCGTTTACTCATCTTGGTTTTATCAGGATTCCTAAGGAGTGGCATGTGAGCAAACGATGGGAGTTCCCAGTCAAAATAGCGATATAAGAGGATGTGTTTAGGGGTGCTACTAATCCATTCTTCCCCACGCATGATATGCGTGATCTCCATTGCATGATCATCGACAACTACAGCTAGATGATAGGTTGGAAATCCGTCTGATTTCATCAGTACTTGATCATCCAATTCTTTGGTATTAATTTCTACGTGTCCACGGATCAGATCTTCCCATCCAATAATTTCGTCGTCAGGCATTTTCATGCGGATCACATGTCGTTCTCCAGTGGAAAGTCTTTTTTCAATTTCTTCCTTTGAAAGATGAAGACACCTGCGGTCGTAGCGAGGAATTTGTTTAGCTGCTACCTGCTCTTTTCTCATCGCATCAAGAGTCTCGGGTGTGCAAAAACAGTAATATGCATGACCTTTTTCTACGAGTTCCAAAGCTGCCTTTTTATACAAAGGAAGACGCTCCGATTGTCGATAGGGAGCATGAGGGCCACCAATATCTGCACTCTCAGCATATGGAATTGAAAGCCATTTCATGGAATCAAAAATAACTGCTTCTGCCCCTTCCACAAATCGCTGTCTGTCCGTGTCTTCGATACGAATAATGAATTCACCGTCATGCTTTTTAGCGAATGCATAGTTAAAGAGAGCCATATAGGCGGTTCCTATATGTGCAATTCCAGTTGGTGAGGGAGCAATACGGGTTCGAACAGTCATAATAGGTTGATTATACCTCTTCTCCTCTAGTCGCTATACACAAGATCCGATATACTAAAAAAATGGCTACGGGGAACAAACCAAAACCACTTACGCTTACTCAGGCAGCTTATGCCATGCGAAAAATAATTATGGTTGGTGGAATTTGTGTGGTCGTGATTATGGTTGGTCGAGTCTTCCTCGAAGCAGCAGTCGCTTATTGGAAGGCAACCCACCCTGAACCACCTCCTCCACCCACTGCAGGATTCGGACTGTTACCAAAAATTGAATTTCCACCCTCGGCAACTGCACCACAAGCGTACAAGTTAGAAATGCCACCAGCAAAACTCAAACCACCAGCAGACCGGGCATTCGTTTTCTTCCAACCCTCAAAACGAGCAAGTCTTTTAGCAGTAGATAAAGCCAAAGAACAAGCACAAACTTTAGGATTTATTCTTGAACCAGATCGAATTTCGTCTGAGACATATCGATGGCGTAAAACGTTACCTATTCCGGCCATTTTGGACTACAACATCGTCACAGGAACGTTTCTTCAAAGACTTGATTGGCAGTCAGATCCAGCCTTCCTCCAAGGAAGTAGATTGCCAAATGAAGACCAAGCCATCCAGTTGACCAGACAGACACTCTCCTCTGTAGGACTCCTACAAAAAGACATCGCAACGAGCAGTGCAAAGGTGACCTATTTGAAAGCTACCGGTAGTACGTACACAAACACCGTAAGTCTGTCAGAAGCGGATTTTCTCCAAGTAGATATTTTCCGCTTACCCATTAATGGACAACATGCTGTCGTCAGCGACAGGCCATCCAAAGGTATTGTCCGAGCCATTCTTTCAGGGAATCCCAATAAAGCTTTACAGCTTGTTACCCTTGAATATAATTACCTCCCCGTAAACTACCAAACTGTTCATACCTACTACATCATCACGCCGCAAACTGCGTATCAATTACTCTCACAAGGAAAAGGATATCTTGCAGTCTCTGAAGGAGTCTCAACTGCAGTTATTCGAAACATCTCATTGGGATATTTTGATAGCAGTAAGCAACAACAATACTTACAACCTATTTATATTCTTGAAGGTGATGGGGGATTTGTTGGTTACGTTCCTGCTGTAGATCCACGATTTGTGGTACCTTAATTATTTTTCCCAAGAAGAAAGAGGTTTTGTTTCAACTGTATAGTTAGCGAATGTCCATTCAATGAGATTTTTGGTTTCTTGGAAGCGATTTGGACTATTCAAAACAGCAGTCAAAAGAGTCTGATCACCTCGCGTCGCTTGTGCTACAAAGCATTCTCCTGATTCTTGGGTCCAACCCGTTTTTATTCCCTCAATTCCATCAAGCCTTCCTAAAAGCTCATTTGTTGTAGTAAGTTTGTGTGAGATTGTTCCATCCACATTCGCAACTGTTTTTTGTTTGAGGGAGACAAGCTTTGCAAACCCTGGTTGTTTCATGGCTTCTTTTGAGAGAATGACTAGATCACGAACACTTGTAACATGTCCTGGCTCGGAAAATCCGATAGGATTTGTAAAGTGAGTATTTCGTAATGATAGTTTGTTAGCAGTTTCATTCATTTTTGCAACGAAGGCCTTTTCACCTCCAGGATATGCTGCTGCCAGTGTCGAAGCGGCATCATTTGCTGATTGAATGAGTAAACCGGCAAGCAAGTTTTCAATGGTAATTCTCTCTCCAGGAAGCAAACCCATATGGCTCCCATCACGACTGATTGTTGCACTAACTGACGCGACTGATGACAAGTCAAATGCCTCCAGCGCAACTAATGCTGTCATGACCTTTGTTGTCGAAGCGGGAAACAATCTGACATCAGCATTCTTTTCAAGCAAAATTTCTCCAGAATGCAAATCCATCACAATAAAGCTCTGGGCAAGAGTGAGTGGAATTGCATCGCCTGTTAGCCTCTTTTGTGCAAGCGTTAGAGTTGGATCTAAAACAAAATCAGATACCACTGGCAATTGTGGCAGCTGTGGCTCATACAGCGCTGTATGCCACGAAAGAAAAGTTGTAATGAGAAGCGATAACAAGCCGTGCATACTTTAATTGTACCTGGATTTCTTCTAGAGAATCCAGCGTGAGAATGAATGAGGATAGTAGATAGGATACGGTTTGAAACGATCTTTGAACTCTGAGAAACCTTGCCAACGTGGAGTTCTTGTTGGATATCGCTCATCATACATACTACAAAAATCAAAGAGATCACAGCCTTCTGCCTTCGAAAGTTTCAGGGCTTGATAGAGCAGTCCGGTTGGTACGTGTTCTTGCATTCCTTCACTAAGCGTACAAGTGTAATAGTAGTATCCAACCTGGTTATGAATTAGAACTACCATCGCTCCAACAAGTCTTCCAGCCAAATATGCTTGTATAAGATACCCATTTTCTGGGAAACAAGAAAAAATAGTTGCAAGAAATGAATTGGTGAATCCGAAAATCTTGCGTTCCTTGCTCCATTGGTCATGGAGTACATAAAATTCTTGTTGTTGTGTTCTCGTTAACAGTCCAAGCTGTGTCGTGATGTATTCAACATTCTTCTTTTGTGATAACCGTATGTTATAGCGAGCTTTTGATGGCATTTTTTGAATTGTCTGATCAAGAGGGTGCTGTAAATCTAGGAGTGCAGTCTTACTATGTGCATAGTGCTCATTGGTAGCAGTAAATCCTGTCTTTCGAACTTCTTTAGAAAACAAAACGAGATTCTTTTCCTTTGATAGATCAAATGTAATCCTCTTTTTTTCCAATGTAATAAGAGTTGTGACTAACGCCGGTTCCAAAATAATGTGGAACAGAAGAAGCTTCTTTCGAAGCCGCAGCAACTCAGGCAGATCAATCGTTTGTGGACGTTGGAACTTTGCAAGAGAGCATACTCCCAAACTCCGGACAGCAAGTCTTGAGTCACAAACAGGAATGCTACTCCAGCCAATCTGTTCCATGACTTTTGCATAAGAGAGTGATTGATGAAGATCTTCTCTCCTTCCAAAACGGTGCAGTAGTGTATCCACAGGTGTCTCTCCCTACTCTGTCGTAACCACTAAAAGACCTAGTTCTTGTAACTGCTCTTTGCTCGCAACTGCTGGTGCATCCATAACCGCAGTTCTTCCAGTTGAGGTCATGGGGAAAGGAATTGCTTCCTTAAGTGACTGTTGTTGTGACAGCAACATAACGAGACGATCAAGTCCTAATGCGATTCCTCCATGTGGAGGTGCTCCATATGAGAAAGCTTCAAGCATGTGACCAATACTGTCTTGTGTCTGTTGCTTTGTGTATCCCATGATCTTGTAGGTAGCTTCCAATACTTCTGGCCTGTGGGCTCGAATGCTTCCACCACCAGCCTCGTAACCGTTGCATACGAGGTCATATTGGGTAGTAAGGATTTCATCAACATGTTCACCTGCAAGATGCCAGTCTATATGTTCGGGCTTTGGCGAACTAAATGGGTTGTGGGTGAAAGTCCAGCCACTTTTTCCATCACGGACTTCAGCTGCATCACCTTTGTCCACTTTCTTAAAGAACGGAAAATCCACTACCCAAGCAAAAGCAAGTGTCCCATCTTTCTTCTCTTCTTCACTTCGAAGGTCAAACTTATCTGCGCCGAATTTCTCTATGGCCTCTTTGTAGGTAAACACCGGGAACTGTTCATTTTGTAATTTCCCGCCTACAGCATTGATAGATTCTTTTACGACTGCCTCGACGGTAGCCATGACTTCATCACGCGTGACAAAACTCATCTCTAAGTCAAGTTGCGTAAATTCGAACCCTCGATCGGCACGAAGATCCTCATCACGAAAACAGCGAGCGAACTGGAAGTATCGCTCTATTCCACCCACCATGAGAAGCTGTTTGTATTGCTGAGGACTCTGGGGTAAAGCATAAAATTTCCCGGGCTGAAAACGGCTGGGAACCAAAAAGTCTCGCGCTCCTTCCATCGTTGCCTTTGAAAGAATTGGTGTTTCTATTTCACAAAATTCTCGACTCACCAATGCCTGTCGTAATGCATGAAAGTATGCAGAGCGAAGTCGCATGGTTTTTGCCATTCGCTCTCGACGCATATCCAAATACCTGTAGCGAAGCCTGTGTTCCTCATTAATATCCAATCCATCCCCTTGAACATGAAGCGGAAGCTCTGTGGCCTTTCCAAGGACTTCGTACTCAGTCACTTCGATTTCAATCGTGCCGGTTGGGAGGTTCGAATTGATGTACTTTTCCCCTCGCTGTTTCACCTGACCAGTCAGACGCACGACGGATTCGGTAGATAGCTCCCCCATTTTCTGGTATCCCACACACTGTATAACCCCGCTTCGGTCACGAAGATCTATAAAGGTTAATTTGCCGTGATCTCGCTTCGTATCGACCCATCCCATGACTGTAACTTCAGATCCAATATGTTGGAGTGTGGACGCAATAAGTGTGCGTTCCATAGTTCCTCTCTTTCTTCTGGATACAAAAAAAGACACCTGTACCCAGATTTTGGGCTCCCACTCGGGGAAGGTGCCATCCCATGCACTTCAGTTTTCTTGAAGGCGTACTTATTCCAGCTGTTTCGGGCATACCCGTCTCTATTTCTTCAGGTGTCAGACTGAGTACTTCATAGAGTATGACCTTATTGTACTCCCCTTTATCTCTGGTTGACAAGGACAAAATGTATTCCGTATAATACTCAGGTTCTATGCAGAACGTTCATTTTATTACCATTACAGCTCTTAATGTCCTTCGCGGGCATGGGGTTTGTATGGGATAAAGTGAAATAAACAATACTTTAGAAATACAAACCCCGCCTAAAAGCGGGGTTTTTCGTTATATGAATGAGCAGGCAAAAAGGCGCGCCTTCGAGGCAGCAAGAAATCGATATCAAGATTTTCCAGACATATTTCAGGCAAGCATTGGCTGGCTTTTGATGAACGGTACTGGGAAAAATAAGGAAGATGCCGAACGTATTCTTAGAACCTATGGAATGCCGCCTGAAGAGGTTGGAGTAATGAGTATTTTGAGTGCCCGGAGCTTCGATACAGGAGATCAATTTCATAGTCATCCAATGGCTCAAGCTGGAATAAAAAGCGAAGGACTATTAGCTGCTACTGGCTCAAAAGGGCCGAAATCAAATCGTAGACAATAAGATATGCCAGAAGTGCTCGATGTTAACCAACTATCCGCTCAGGAATACAAGATCCTTGTTCAAAAAGTGATACAGGAATGTCGGTCATTAGCGACTGCGTATTTTAGTGCAGCTTCAACTATTGAGGAGTTTGATGAATTGTTTAAAAGAAAATTTGTCTCGTACCAGGAAGTCGCATGGAAGAAGTTACATCCCATTTCGATGCAAAAAGAGAGGTCAATTTCCTGCACTGGTGCAGCACTCTTGTATGTCATCTGGGATCAACAAAAACGCTCTCACTCCACTGGTATGTTTGCATTAAACACCTTTGGTCCAACATCACACGTCATTGCACTGACACCGGTCAATCCAATGGTTTTGCTACAAAAAGCTCAAGCTTGGGATGAATGTGAAAGATATGCACGAACTGGACGATCTCAAACGATTGTCTTTTCCAACTATACTGAGACACATACCTATGGCTTAGCAGAGAAAAATCGAGTACCCGTCTATCCTGCACATCTCTTCCAAAATGTAGAAGAATTCGTTGAAAACAGACTGCGTTTTTATAACATACCAGAACCGTATTTCCGTACCTAAGGAGAAAAAACTGTCCCTTTATGCTATAATTACTATAGGCCTTTTGCTTTAGCAATGAGGTATATTTTAGGGCAATTTA
>CAZNKS010000028.1:12437-12816 GCA_964574065.1 uncultured Pseudomonadales bacterium
TCATATGAGTGCTACTCAAGAGTTATCACCACAATATCTAGTTGAACAGGCGAAGAATCTGAGCCTATCTCCTTATACCCTTGTTGAACTATTCAATGAATTAAATTGCTTCCCACCTCCAAGAGATGGAGATTTTTCAACTGCCCAAAAAGAAAATCTAAGAAAAATTGCAAAGAATGAAAAGTACAAAGAACTCATTGTGCGCTTGCGCATAGACATTACGACTCTATCAGGAGCTATTCAGTTGTGGATGCTTCTACGGAATGCCCACAGCCTGGGTTTGTTTCGAAGCTAAGAGAAAATCTCCTTCACCATTAATTGAAGACTTTCTCTTCCCTTCCATCGATTTATAGAGACATGCGCTACAAGGGAACAAAAT
>CAZNKS010000029.1:0-12653 GCA_964574065.1 uncultured Pseudomonadales bacterium
TGCTCTTTACCTCTGCTACTAAATCTGGATCAAAAGGAACTTGGATGGGAGAAATTGGTAACGGAAACCCGACTCCATATGGATATTCAGCTAAAGGTGAGGCTTGAAACTTCCATCGGAGTTCATTTTTAGGCACAACTCGTAGAGCTTGTACCCTCAAACCTCTATCTAGTTCTGATACAAGCCCTTGATACACAACTATGCTGAAAAGTGTCGAGAGAACCATGATTCCAACCACATACCAAACAGTTAATCGTATCCGTGCTTCTGTAAACATTACTTTTCTCCAAGCTTATAGCCAAAACCACGCACCGTGTGAATAAGAGATGCTTTATCAGGAAATTTTTTATCTATTTTTTGTCGCAGGTAACCTATATAGACTTCGATTGTATTCGGCAAAATATCTGCATCGTAGTTCCAGACATGTTCGATTATTTGATCTTTCGTAACAATTCTTCCGCTGTGACGAAGCAAATACTCTAAGAGAGAAAATTCTCTACGAGAGAGCTTGATGAGTTCTCCATCTCTAGTTACCTCAAATGTGGTTGGATTTAGTTGCAGACCATTGTATGAAAGATGGGTAGTGAAGGAATCTTTTGGACGCCTGGTTAAGGCCCGAATTCGAGCAAGTAACTCTGCGAATGCAAAAGGCTTCACTAGATAATCGTCTGCTCCCTTATCAAGTCCTTCCACTTTATCTGAGAGTTCACCTTTGGCCGTCAGCATGAGAATGGGCGTATGGACGTTTTCTTGACGTAGTTTTTGACAAATAAGACTTCCCTCCATCTCTGGTAGCATGCGATCGAGCACGATAACGTCATAGCTCACAGTGCTTGCCATGTCATATCCTTCAATGCCTTCAAAAGCAACATCGACTGTGTACCCTTCAAGTTCCAGACCCTTTTTAAGGGATGTAGCAATTTTGTGTTCATCTTCCACGATTAGTATGCGCATATCGTATATCCTACCTTATTTTCCCTGAAAGGACGCTTAAAATGAAGTAAGGATGTTTCATCCTGGTTTTTTCGTTTATGCAAAAGAACAAAAAGAAAGTAGTAAAGTTATTCACTAACAAGTATCTGTTCCAGTTTCGCCAAAGAAAGAAGGATAATTGTTTTGTGATCAAATGCAATTAAATTTTCTTTTTCCAACTGGCTAAGTGTGCGCGTAACCGTTTCCCTACTTGTCCCTGAAAGAAGTCCAATTTCCTTATGTGTGAAGTGGTTATGAATGTGAATTGTGGCACCTTTTGATTCTCCAAAGCGCTTCCCTGCCATGAGCAGACTGGCCACCACCTTCTTACGGGTATCGCCCAGAGCATTTTGAGTCATCTGTACCAACATGCCGTCTAATCCTACATATAGCCGGGTCAACAAGTCGTATAAAACATCGGTATTCGATTTCAAAAAGGCAATAGTTTCATCCTTTGGAGCACGAAAGACAGTCACAGGATCGAGTGTTTCAAAAAAGAAGTTGTTTGCGTACCCCGTCACTGCCCAAATCATAGGAAAAAATGTTCCTGGCTTGTAAATATTCACCACCAGTTCATGTCCATCTGGAGTGAGGGAATACTGTTTGACGTGTCCACTGGCTAGATAGTACGCGCCTGCTGGGGTGCTAAAAGCAGGAATCAAAATATGCCCATGCGGAAAGGTCTGCCGGGTATACTGCGTAAAAAACTGATCTAATTTTGTGCGGATTTTGGGTGAATTCACCCCACTATTATACCCCAGATTAAAAAAAGAGTGACGAATGTCACTTTTTTATGGTGCTTTCCAGGCTACCATAGCAATTAGTCAGAAAGAGCTTGTTTGCAACCTTCGAGTATTTTTCACCTATTTGGTAAAGTGTGCAGTTACCAAATACAGCAGAGTGCTCACCTAAAAAGGAGTGCACAACAAGCTCTCTGGCGTTTTATACCACTCTTCATTTTCTAGTCAAAAGGATTCCATGTATGTCTTCATCCTCGGGTACATTAACCTTTAAGGAAAATACCTGGCAAACAGAAATAAATGTTCGGGATTTTATTTATACCAATATCACTCCCTATGATGGAGACGCTTCTTTTTTAAGCGGTCCCACCGACACAACAAAAAAGCTCTGGGATGAATGTGCCAAGCTTCTAGCCAAAGAAAGAGAAAAAGGAGTTCTTGACGTCGATACACAAACAATTTCCACGATTACTTCACATAAACCAGGATACCTTAATAAAAAGCTTGAAAAAATAGTTGGATTTCAGACAGATGCTCCATTAAAACGAAGCATTAAGCCGTTTGGAGGATGGAGAGTCGTTGAAGCAGCTTGTAAAGAAAATGGGTATACCCTAGACCCTGCTGTTATTGAGCTGTGCACAAAATACCGGAAAACTCATAACGATGGAGTATTCGATGCCTATACCCAAGACATGCGAAACCTTCGAAAAACAGGGGTTATTACTGGTCTTCCAGATAACTATGGACGTGGACGAATCATCGGAGATTACAGGCGATTAGCTTTGTATGGAGCTGATCGGTTGATAGAGGCCAAACAGGAAGATAAGAGGAAACTGGTCGGTTCAATGAACGATGAACTCATCAGACTTCGGGAAGAAATAAGCGAGCAGATAAAAGCCTTAGAAGATATCAAGGCTATGGCCGCAACATACGGATATGATGTGAGCAAGCCTGCAACAAATGCATTTGAAGCAATTCAGTGGACATATTTTGCATACTTAGCGTCAGTTAAGGAACAAGATGGTGCTGCCATGAGTTTAGGAAATGTCTCTAGTTTCTTTGATATTTTCATTGAACGCGACATCCATACTGGGGTCCTGACTGAAGAGACTGCTCAAGAATTGGTTGATCAGTTTGTCATGAAGTTGCGTTTAGTTCGCCACCTTCGCATGGATGAATACAATCAACTCTTTGCAGGAGACCCCACTTGGGTAACCGAATCCATCGGTGGAGTATTTCGGGATGGCAGGCATAAAGTCACGAAAACGTCTTTTCGCTTTTTACAAACCTTGTATAACCTTGGTCCCGCCCCAGAACCAAATCTAACTATTTTATGGTCAGAAAAACTCCCAGAAGGATTTAAGAAATTTTGTTCCCAAGTCAGTATCGACACATCCTCTTTGCAATATGAGAACGACGAGGTCATGAGTGATTGCGAAAATGTAGATGATTACTGTATTGCGTGCTGTGTCTCCATGATGGAAACAGGCAAAACGATGCAGTTCTTCGGAGCACGATGTAACTTAGCGAAAACCTTGCTTTTAGCTATAAATGAGGGAAAAGATGAAATTACTGGGATCCAACTTATTGATGGAATTGATCCATTACCAGCTGGTCCTCTTTCTTATGAAGATGTATCAACACGCTTCAATATTGCAATGAGTAAGATCGCTGAACACTATGTGAACACCATGAATGTTATTCATTATATGCACGATAAGTATTACTACGAACGTGCGCAAATGGCATTCATGGATAGCAAGGTTCATCGAAAGATGGCATTTGGTATAGCCGGACTCTCTGTAGTTACCGATTCCTTATCTGCTATTCGGTATGCGCGTGTTACACCAGTTCGCAATGATCAGGGACTCACAACAGACTTTATTGTTGAAGGTGAATTTCCAACTTACGGAAACGATGATGAACGCGTCGATAAAATTTCGCAAGAATTGGTCCATGATTTTAATCAAGAGCTTCACAAACACCACATTTACCGAGATGCAATGGCTACGCTTTCGGTTTTAACGATTACCAGCAATGTTGTATATGGCAAGAAAACTGGCTCCACACCGGATGGTCGAAAAAAAGGAGAGCCTTTCGCGCCTGGTGCTAATCCCATGCATGGGAGAGACAATAGTGGTGCAATTGCTTCTTTAAATAGTGTCGCAAAGCTTGATTATGCCGATGCGAGAGATGGGATTTCGAATACATTCTCAATAATTCCAAAGTCTCTTGGAAATACTGTCAGTGATCGAACAGAAAATTTGGTTTCCCTGCTAGATGGTTACTTTGGAAAGCATGCCCACCACCTAAACGTGAATGTTTTGAATAAAGAAACCTTATTGGATGCAATGGAGCATCCCCAAAAGTATCCACAGCTAACGATTCGCGTGTCAGGATATGCAGTTAACTTTGTTCGGCTGTCACGTGAACATCAAATGGAAGTGATTGCACGCACCTTCCATGACAAGATGTAAGCCTTGCTTACACATACCTATGATTCGAGTTCATTCAATAGAAACATTTGGCACTCATGACGGTCCAGGCATCCGACTTGTTGTATTTTTGCAAGGCTGTCCATTCAAATGTGTATATTGCCACAATCCCGACACACAATCCTTCATTAGCGATAAAGCAAAAAGCATGAGTGCGCAGGATATTGTTGAGCTCTTAGAAAAACAGCGCCCTTATTTTTCGGATAAAGGTGGCCTTACGCTGTCAGGGGGTGAACCAACTTCACAGGCTGGCGAACTGATTCCAGTTGTTATTGCGGCTAAAGCAAGAGGTTTTCATGTTGCATTGGACACCAACGGTGCAATTTTCACCCCGCAGGTGAACCAACTGTATGATCTTTCTGATGTAGTTATTCTTGACGTCAAGCATATCAACGACAGCTGGCATAAGAGACTTGTTGGAGCTCCAAATGCGAATGTGTTACGGAATGCAAAGTACCGTGAAGAATCAGGAAAACCAATGTGGCTTCGCTATGTCCTCGTTCCAGGATGGACAGATCAAAAACATTACCTAGAAGAATGGGCAAAAACATTTTCCTCCTATAAAACAGTGCAACGGGTAGAAATACTTCCCTATCACACATTAGGAGTTCATAAGTATGAAGCATTAGGACTTGCGTACGAATTAGAAGGTGTCCCTACACCTTCAGCGGAGCAAATAGAAGAAGCAAAAGTTATTTTTGAAAAATATTTATCCAATGTTGTGGTTGGCTAAGTACATAAGAAAGGACCGATATGAGTCTATTAGATTTTCGTGCGCTTTTTTATCCAAATTCAATCGCGATCATTGGCGCCTCAACAAAAGAAAAATCTGTTGGAAACGATGTAGTAAAAAACCTTGTTGCGCAAGGATACCAAGGGAAAATCTATCCTGTAAATCCAAAAGCTGAGACTATTTATAATCTCCCCATGTTTGCTGATATTGAAGATGTCCCTGGAGAGATTGACCTGGTAGTAGTGGCTATCCCTGCTGCATTTGTTCCTAAAGCTTTGCAAAAAGCAAAGAAAAAAGGTGCAAAAGGAGCAATCGTCATCTCTGCGGGTTTCAAAGAGGTTGGAAACAGTGAGCTTGAGAATTTATTAGCGACAGTTTGTACGGAGAACGAAATTGCCTTGATTGGACCAAATTGTTTAGGAGTCATCAACCCAGAAATCTCCATGAATGCATCGTTTGCTGGGATCATGCCACGTACAGGGAATGTGGCATTTATTTCACAAAGCGGAGCTTTATGTACGAGTATTCTCGATTATGCACGCTCCTTTAACTTGGGTTTTTCAAAATTTATGAGTATTGGAAACAAGACCTTAATTGATGAATCTACTCTGCTTGAATACTTTGCCTCAGATCCGAAGACAAAAGTGATCGCCATGTATGCAGAAGAACTCCATGATGCTCCTCGTTTTATAGAGGTGTGCAAAAAGGTGACACAAGGTGAAAATCCCAAACCAATCTTTATCCTAAAATCAGGACGTACTTCTGCTGGAGCTGCAGCAATTGCATCCCACACTGGCTCTTTGTCAGGGGGAGATGCAGCTTACGAAGCCTTGTTTGCTCAATCAGGGGTTATTCGTGTTAATACAATTCGCGAAATGATTGAGTTTTTACTTATCTTTTCACAAAATGAGTTGCAAGATGTTAAAAATGTTGCCGTTGTTACCAATGCAGGTGGACCTGGGGTCATTGCTACAGATGAAATTGTTCGTAGTGGGTTAACACTGGCAAACTTGAGCGATCATACAAAGGACAAATTAAAAAGTTTTCTCCCACCGGCTGCAAGTGTGAAAAATCCTGTAGATATTCTTGGTGACGCCAAAGCAGACAGATATCAACAAACGCTTCGAGTTCTCTGTGATGATGAACACAGTGATGCAGCGCTTGTAATGCTTACCCCTCAGAGCATGACACAACCGATTGAAACCGCCCAGGCTTTGGTTGAATTTAAGAAGGGTTGTCATAAACCTGTGGTTGCAAGTTTTATGGGACAGCAAACCGTCCAAGAAGCAATTTCTGTTCTTGAAGAGAACTCTATATCCACCACAGCTTTTCCAGAACTAGCTGCAAGAGGACTAGGAGCTCTCCATCGTTTTTCTTCTTGGAGTAGACAAAAGTCTCAAACACCATTCACACCATTTGAGTGTCAGCAAGGGAAAGCCAAAAACATCTTGGATTCGGCACTAGCTTCAAATAAAAAACATCTGCCGGAAGCCGAGGCACTCCAAGTTTTGGAAAGCTATGGTTTCCCCACACTAAAACGAATGGAACTACGAAACCCAAAGGATGTTAATAAGGCACAAACGTATTTTCAAAGTGAGGTTGCATTAAAGATTATCTCTCCCGACATTGTTCATAAATCCGATGCGGAAGGAGTGTCATTATTTGTTTCGCCATCAGATATTGAAACGAAATATGTAGAACTTTTAGAGCGAGTCCATACCAATGTTCCAACTGCCAAACTGGAAGGGGTTCTTGCTGTTGAAATGGCTCCAAAAGATGGGATTGAGATGATCCTTGGGTGTAATACCATTCCTGGGCTTGGGAAAATGCTCTTAGTCGGATTGGGTGGCATTTATGTAGAAGTCTTTGCCGATGTTTCATGTGGATATGCACCGATTTCGCAAGACTATGCGAAGAAAATGGTTGAAAAACTTCATTCCTTTGCAATTTTACAAGGGGTAAGAGGACAAAGTGGGTATGATATCAGCGGAATCTACGATGTGATTGGTCGATTATCGCAGCTTGTTACTGATAACCCACAAATACAAGAACTAGATATCAATCCGCTCCTAGTCCTACCAAACGGACAAGGAGTACGAGTACTCGATGCACGAATTCTTTTATAAGTAAGAATCAACGAGGACCGATTACACAGGAACTAGTCTTGATTCTCTTCCCATTTTCCACTGGGACTTTTGTGGTACTTCTTTTTTACTGCTGCCCAAGCAACAGCATGTTCTGGAAGAACCTTTAATCCTGGGAAACCCACTGTGAACGGGATAAATCTACGCGATCACCTGTAAATAGTACTCCCTCTCCAAGAAGCATTTTCTTTTTTGTCGGTAGTCCATCTCCACCTGAATACCCATGTAACGACCCATCGGAGGCAACTACTCGATGACAAGGAACAATTGGAGCATTCGGATTGGTACGCATACACATACCAACCGCTCGAGCCGCTCCAGGGCTCCCAGCCATTTTTGCAAGTTGTCCATAGGTTGCGACCTTACCTTTTGGAATCTGACTGCAGAATGCGTAGACAGTTTTTTTGAAGGTACTCTCTTTCATGTGTATTGCCTCCGGAAAAAATTAAGAATTATGACCGTACGTGGACAAGATTATACGCAATACATACTAAAAAGCTGTATGAACTATCTGACCCAAAAAAGATAGGAAGTAAAAAGAAAAATTATCAAAAACAATAAAGGAAGCCATCTGGTAGGATCCTTTGGCTCTTCTCTTTTCTTTTGCGTACGAGTAGAGCTTCGTTTTGTTTTTTTGTCTTTGTCTTCCAAAGCTTCAGATTCAATTTCTTTTTCTTCTTCAGAATTCTTTTTAGACTTGCCCAGGTTACGCATAGGAAAAAAGTATAGACTATTTTGCGTTTTTCGTCTTGCGTATTTCTTCAATGCGCCCAACCACAACATCAACAACGTCCTCAATCGATAAGGTGGTTGTATCAATTACCCAGGCACCAGGGACAATTTGCAGAGGATCAACGTCTCGTTCCATATCTCGTTTATCTCGTTCAAGTAAATCGGTATACACTTGCTCAAAAGTCACATCTTGGCCTTTTTCTAAGAGCTCTACATGCCGCCGTTTTGCTCGTTCTGTATCGGTTGCGGTTAAAAATATTTTAACGTCTGCTGTTGGAAGCACGCGAAATGTAATATCTCTTCCTTCCATAACTACACTTTGCTCTGCTGCGATTTTTTGTTGTTGCCGGACTAGTTCAGCACGCAAAATTTTATGTGATGCCACAATTGATGCTCCCTGACTTATGATCTCTGTGCGAATTTTCCAAGAGACATCTTCCCCATCAAGAAGTACCGTACATTGTCTCCCGTCATTCTCTTCTTCTGTCGGTGGTCTCATAGAAATAGTGTGTTGTTGCACAAGTTCTAATACTTTTTGTGCTTCCTCAAAGGGGATATTATTTCTGTGCGCAAGAAGGGCTGAGACTCGATACATCGCTCCCGTATCAACATAGAGGAACCCCAAGCGTTTCGCAATTAGGCGTGAAACAGTTCCCTTTCCTGCTGCAACAGGGCCATCAATAGCAATTTGAAAAGAAGGTGAAGACATATAGGCTACTATCCTAGCAAACTTGAGAGAAAAGGAGAAGTGAGGAAGAACACATATTATGGAGTTGTAAAACTGAGCAATCCTTTTTTTGCACCCAACTGAGAAACGACACTCGCGGCATTCTGCACGCCCCAAGAGATTGCGACGTCGATAGGCAAGTTTTTCACCAAAGCCCCTACAAAGCCACTGGCAAATGCGTCACCAGCTCCGAGCTCAGAAACAGCTTGTGTTGTATGCGCAGTATATGTTTGTCTATTGCCATCAACCCACACTTCTCCTCCTTCACGACCTCTGGTAACGATGACTATCTTCGATAGTTTCTCAAGCAGGTGGTGTTTACTGCTTACCGCTTCATACTCAATCTCATTCATAATGATGACATTACATGCTTGGTGGAATGTCTCGGTTGCTTGAAAGACAACTTCTTTGAGTTCATTACTACTCGGATTCCAAGACAGCTTGATATTGTTTTGTTTACAAAAAAGAAAGAGTTCTCGTATTAAATCAACATTTCCAATCGATGACAGATGAATGAAGGGAACAGATTGTAAAACCTCAAAAGGAACATCTTTATGGGACAGCATCTTGGCAGCGCCACGAAATGTCATTGCAGATCTGGAACCATCACTCGCAACCATGACTGCTGACATTCCAGTTCGCTCTTCAGGCTCTTCTACAAGTAGATCGATGGATACATGTTCGCGAGTGAGTTCATCAATGATTATTTGAGCAGGGACATCTTTTCCTATTTCGGCCACAACAGCGCTTTGTAATCCCTGCCTAGCAAATCCTACTGCCGTATTTGTTCCGGCTCCTCCACTACCCAAAGCTGCTTCTTCCACATCTACTTTTCCGCCGGAAATTTCACAGAGCATCACTTCTCCGCCCACCTGATGCTGTGTAAATTGTGATGAGCGAAGCAGTACATCAAGTACTGCGCTTCCTATGGATACGATGTCATACGTCATACTATTTAAGATTGTTCCAAACTGCGTTCCCGCATTTCATCTTCAAACTCATCCAAAATATATAGCAGTTCTTGTGCATTATGTGCTACTTTAAAAACTTGTCGTTCCTGAGCACCAAGTAAGAAATGTTTAAAACACACTTCTACCACTTCTTCCCAAAAATCGCCATAGAGGATAAAGGGTTTATGATGACCATAATATAAGTGCGCTAATAACCAGGCAGTAGCCCATTCTGAAAGCGTTCCAGTCCCACCTTGAAAAATAACAAACGCATCTGCATTATCCATTAGGGTGAACATGCGTTCGATATAGTTTTTGGTTTTGATCTCTTGATCAACTACGTTATCTTCAGCTCTCCCCTCAAAGTTGGGCATGTCAGCGGGATAAAATGTAACAGCAAGCGTATGGCCCCCAACTGATCTGGCTCCTTGAGTAGCAGCTAACATGACCCCAGGTCCTCCTCCATCAACGATAATTTTCCCTTCCTTTGCAAGGAGTTGAGCTACTTTAAAGGTGTCTTTATATACTTGCGTCTCTTCATCTACGTCAGCCGATCCAAAAATAGCAACCCTCTTTATGTAGGGCGAATATTTCGGAGTTGGAATATTTGATACAACATGCATCATAGAAAAAACTGCCTCATGGATAAGACTCCATTCAGTCTACTAGACCTGTGTGGGAAAGATCAACTATAAAGAAGCTTGTACTTGTTGGACGGCTTGCTCGAATGATGCGTGTTTCCAGAGGAAACTTCCAACAGAAAACTCCTCTGCCCCAGCCTCTATACATTGTTGGATAGTTGTAGGATTCATCCCTATATCAACTGCAATTGTATAGGAGTATCCAAGATCTCTCTTCATTTCCACAAGCTCTGAAATCTTTGCCAAAACAGATTCCCCGGCAAATTCTTTCCCTTGTTCTCCAGCTTTGTTTCCCATAACTTGAATTATTTTTGCGGCTTCAAAAGAAGGGTGCTCAATAGCTTCTACAGGAGTATAGAGATCAAGTGAAAAACCAACTCCTAATTTGTAGCTTTGTATATGTTGAGTAAAGTCTTGCTGGCTATCCATGTGCTCAACCTGCGCGATAATGGTCGAGATTCCTGGAATCTGTGAACACTCTACAACATCATTAATCGGCTCATTTGTCATCAAGTGCATGTCAATTTGAAGATTATGCAAATTTACCTCAAGAAGATCAATAGGGCTTATTGTTACATTATTGGCAAATTCAGGATCAATAATATCAATTTGCACTCGTTTAAAATGTGCAGATACAGATAGGTCTAGTTGCTGTTGAATCTCTTCAAGAGAGTCTGAAAGAATTGCAGGAATAATCATACGTTTTTGTTATCGAGTTATTATAATACAAATCTTAGGTATAGAGGTAATAAAGATGATAATTGTTTTTGTGATACAATCACGAAAACTTCTATGCATCAAAAAACTGAGAGCATCGCTCGTAGCGTCAAACAATATAGAAGAACTATTCAAGATGTTCTTTACAATCTTGCAACACCGTTTGTTTTTACCGATCTTCCGGAGGAAACCTATCTGAAGATAGGCCAGTATGTTGACAAGGGTCATTACAGCTTTGCTGCCACTGTTCTTCGGGAAACTTTGAATAATTCAAATCTAATACAACTACGTACTAAGACAGACAACTTTTTTGGAAATAACAGCTTCCTTTCTGAAGAACTTCTTATTCTTCTTCATTTTTTTGCAGAAAAAAAACAAGCGTTTTCGTATGGGTATAATTGGTTAGCTCATCATTCTCTTCGATTATTAGCAAAGGGAGTTAGAGATGATTCCCAACTGGATATTGCCGCTCTTCAATTTACACCAGTTGTTGATAGAACTGATGAGAAATATTATCTTCGTGCCCCTCTGCGATTTTCAAAACTTGTAAGAGATGTAACGAATGAACTGAATGATGAAATCGAGTATGTGACAGTTTACTATCGTACTCAAATACCATCGACCGAACTCATCTATAAGTTACAACATAAATTAGAATTTTTATCTGTTCTAGAAGCAATTACTCTTTCGAGTATTCGTTTAATAGCACACCCTAATGAAGTGCTTTCAACGGAACTAGCACTCATCCAAACCGTAAAACAAAAAATAGCCGCATTCCTAAACGAACCAACAGTTGTCATAACAGGAGAAAGGCAAAAAAGAGAATAGCGTTCTCACCATTCAAGAATTTTTTTAATGTCTGGTTTTGTATAGTTTGCGCCCTTTACTACTTTTCCTTGGGCATTGAGTTTTGCTCCCCCTTGAAGTTTGCGCATGTTACTATCATGCACGGCATCAAATACTTTCTCAAATTTTTCGCCTAGCCCGTACGCATGAACGGTCCCGAGTGTCACATAGAGGAGATCAGCAAGTTCCTTTGCAATGTGATCGATAGGTTCATGTTCTAAGGCTTCCAACACTTCTGTAGCCTCTTCCCTTATGAGACGAATGCGAGATTCCTTTATCTCCTTCGGGACGCTTGCTGTAGGGGCCTCCTCTAGATGAGAATTGCTCGCGATATGGAAACCCTTTACTTGGGAAAGTAGTTTTTGCATTCTTCCTCCACTGTGAATTTATTCTTCAAGTTGTGCTATCCGACGAATATGGCGGGGTGCTTTTGAGAATGGAGTTTGTAGGAAAACAGTGATTGCTGCTCTTGCCTGGTCTTCTGTTAACCAATCTGCCGATATGGTCGCAATATTCGCATCATTGTGCTCTCTTGCATGACGGGCACTCTTCTCATCAAATATCTCAACCGCCCGGACACCTTTTACTCTGTTCGCTGCAATCGTCATCCCTCCCCCAGACCGGCAGAAAAGAAGACCTCGATATTCTGGATTCTCTAGTACCTTCTTGGCAACTTGCTTCGCGTATACAGGATAGTCATCTTCAGGATCCAGGATCGCTGCACCCATGTCTTCTACTTCTATCCCTTGATCTGCAAGCCACGTTTTGAGGTTTTCTTTTAAAGCAAAACCGCCATGATCTGCGCCTAAAAAAACCATACGTCTGTCCTTTCACTGCATTGCAAGTCCTTTTTTGGAAAAGAAAGGTATCTTGCTGTTGATGCTACCACAAAAAATAGGTTTTTCCTCCCTTTGGTTCTCAACAGAAACGCCTACTCTTGATATACTACAAACTCA
>CAZNKS010000030.1:0-9437 GCA_964574065.1 uncultured Pseudomonadales bacterium
TGCCATAGTATTGTTATGTTTGTACACCAGGCGCCGTTGTCGGTGGAACTGGTGGCTGTAAATCACTAGATGCAATAGAAAAGCTGTCCTCTTTTATGCCTCCTTGCATGTTAGGAGTTGTTGTAGGAGGAACAGCTGAAGGTGTCTGGGGAGCATTTGGAAGATTTGGCTCTAGAATAGTTTGAGGTACATTCAAGTCTTGAGTACCCACAATGCCTCCCGATGATGGTGTCGGAGGGATGGGGAGAGGAAGTGGTGAAGAATCCTCTTTTGCAGGAGATTCTTGTGGAACACCTACAGACACTTGTGGAGTCACAACCGCAGAAGGCACCGATTGTGCTTGCGTAGGTATGGCTACCGAGGATGGGTGTTCTGAGTTTGTTTCTGGAGTTGGAACTTGTTGAGACGGCGTTGATTCTCCTTTTTCTGGGGCAAGCTTTGAGCGCACGAGATCGATTGGGGGGATGTTTGCCTCTACTAACGGGTGAGAATAATCTGTAGAAGTACCAAGTCGAATCCCTTTCGTGGTATCGGGATTATAAATTGTATAAAAAAGCTGGATGAGCTCTTGCGTTTTTAATTGCTGTAGGAATAATCCTATCCGAGCAAATTGATGAATTAGATGTTCTCGCCTTGGTTCCAAATTCGTAAGTGCCTTTTCAAGAACAGATGTCTTATCTAATGTGTCGGCAGTCTTTTTATTGGTCATGCCAGGAATAAAAGTTGATCCGGAGATAATTCCCGCCTCAAGTGCAGAATAGGTAATTATGATGTAGAATTTCTTTTCTAGAACATTTCGCTCTTGTACCAGCTCTTCTACAAACTGGCGATACTCGCGAATATTCTTCTTGTTTACTGGATTGTATGCTTTCACCTCCGCATCTTTTAAAAGGTCTAAGTAAGAAGTGACGTCTTTTTTCTGAGAACGAATAACAATTTCGATTGGAAAAGAGAGTGAATTTAACAAGGCGGCATATGCATAAATCGCAGCATCCTGTTCTTCTTCTGAATATAAGTCAAAGTTAATTGCAGTTGAGTTTAAAACCATGGACACCGAGCCATCTTGTAAGATGATGACGTCATTTGTTATATCGAACAACTCTAGGTATTTTTGAGTTGTTGACTGGAGTGCGTTCGGTTGATTAATCATACATGAAACAAACAACACACACGCTCAAAAGAGCGTGTTAAGAAACCGCTTTAATTAAAATAGGGTCTACCACTTGATTATTCAGGACTAACGATTCATTGTCAAAACGATATTCATCTTTTTCAACTTCAATAATATATGACCCACTCTCTAGTGGGGTAACTACTCCAAATTGCCCCAAGGCGTTTGTTTTCAAAGCTCGTACTGGTGTTTTATCAGCAGCTTTTATAATTGTTACGATGGCATTTTCTAAGATCTTGTCATCACTTGTGACGACCATTCCCACAATCATATTTGCAGTTGTTGGTTTACTAGGGAAGGGAAGGTTTTTGACAGTTTGAACGGGTTTTACTAGCAAGGGCTCAGTTGTTTTCCTATCGAGAGGGTTCACTATTGTGAATTCACCCGCTATTTTTTGACCTGAAGTTGTTTGTTGTTGGTCTACATGTATTCCCGCATGATTTTGATACCCTACGGGTGTGATTTTTTCAGGAATTACATCAACGGTCGTTTGCGTGTCTTCTCTTTCTTTTTGTACGGATTGTCGGGTTACATCTGATTCAAACACCATCTCGACAACATGACCAACTGGAGTTGCCTTATTTGTCTCGGTTCTTGGCACGGAGTTGAATGAAATTGCTTCTTGTGTAGGCTGTTTTGGTGTTGAAGCGGTAAAAAGGGAAAGAACTTCTAGTGCGCGAGTGTCTTCCTCATCCACTGGGATAACTGAGGGGCGAATAGTCGTTAAATATTCTTGTACTCGGGATTGGCGAATAGGAGTGTAATCAACTTGCGGGCTCGTATCAAGGTTTTTTGGAGGATGGTACTGAAAGACTGGGGGAGTAGTATCCGTTTTCTTCCAGTAAAAAAGAGTTGGTTGGTAAATTGAACGAATAAAAGCAAAAAACCATCGATCGAGCGGACGGCCTTCTAGGGGTAAAAATGCGAGCGCAAGCCCGGTAAGCCCTGCAACACCCATGAGAGGATAGCGGATGATTTCAGGAAGGTTGGTGGCATTAATAACAACCGCAACCACGATCCCTCCCGCAACTTCCATGAATTGTTTGAGGGTCATCTGGCCAATAAGGTGAAACTCATAGCCGGTGACGTTTTGTGGTACTGGGTGTTCCTGCATGTACTCTTTATTCTAGAGAAAAGGAATGTAAAAAAAAAGCCTGTTCTATTGGGAATTCTCTTTAATGACTACTGCGGGTATAACAAATTGAAGTTCAAGGCTCTTTTTATCTTTTGTGGTTGCTTTTCCATAAAAACGATAATAGGGAACCACATTGTTTGATTGTTGGGAACCCCTGTTTTCTAGAGTCACCAAGGTAATCTCGATAGACGTGAGTGATTGAAGCGGTATAGGAAGAAAGTCATATGAAGCTTGGATTACTGTAGCATTTGATAGTTCCTGTAGTGCTCGATCGATAGACCTGGTTGGTACGTTTCCTATTGATATGACAGAAATCAACCCCAAGGGGAAATCTGCTCTAACAACCTCTTTTTTGTTATTGACATAGATTTCTACCGGATAATCGACTCCATCCTCAAAAAACACGGGGATTTCATCTATCAATAATGAGAATGGAATACTGATAATCGTCGCTTTCTCGGAAGTGGTTTCTTCAAAGTGACCACCACCATCAGTCCAAAAACGTGCCTTATCAACCATTGGGGTAAGATTATTTGTATTCAGGGAGTTTGTGAGAAAACTTTTCGATTCAGTTAGAGCTGAATCGAGTGGGATGAGAGAACCTTCGAGAGTTTCTACGTCCATAGTATAGTTGTACCTTCGAGTATATGGATCTACCGCCAGTCGTTTCTTCCCACTAGTGTCAACCCAAACCCCCGGGTTTTTTGCGGTCTTTAACCCTTCTTTCTCTCGTAAAAACACGGCTGGGTCAATAGAACTTGAAATTTGATATACCCTCATTGTTTGAGGGACTTGAAGAGATGGAAAGGATTTGATTACTTGGGTGTCTGTGCGAAGGGTTGAATTGAAACTGGTGATTTTGGGTTGTGGTATAAAAGGGATTGTGTTTTCGGTCTTGGGAGTTATCTTTCGTAAGATTATTGAAATGAGTAATAACAGAAGTAATAAAAAAATAAGCAGTAAGATGTTTCGTTTCCTTGATTTTAGGAAGAAACTAAAAAAGTTGTTTGACAGAGTATTGTTATTTTCCATAACCGCACCACATCTGATCATTTGAAATGATACGCCCAGATTCGTTTGGAGGAACGTCTGGATCAGGGACTATTTCATTGAGCAACGACATCGAGGGTTGTGATTCTCCACTATTATTAACAAGCTCGTAGTGGAGGTGTGGGCCACTAACCCTTCCAGTCGCACCAACGTATCCAATAATATCCCCCTTACTGATAGCCCTGGTGGTACCAGGAGGATCAGCCATGCTCTGCATGTGTGCAAAGACAAAACGATTTCCCCCTGACTCAAGGATAGCATGATTTCCATATGGAGAGTCACCACCGCCAGCGTTCGTGTTCCGGAAGGTAATAGTCCCTTCAAATGGTGAGTGAATTGCATTCCCATCGGAATTCCCAATATCAATAGCATCTTGGTAGTAAGGATTACCACTAACGCCGATTTGGTGACTATAGCTACCAAAAGGACCTTGAGTTATGGTTCCATACGTTGGCCAACATGAAGTAAGTGGTGGTTTTCCAAATGTTACAGCAGCCCTGGTAATAAATGTTTGTGGAGAAGTAACTTCTCCAGTGACCACATATGTAAACTGGACAGTATTTGTTACTAAAGTATCATCAAATACAAAATTTCCCGATGTGTCTTTGTCTGTGAAATCTACCGCATATGTAGTTGTTTTTTCGTTTCCACCCAGTGGACCCATGAGATCTGCCTCTAATTGAGTCAATGGAGCTGATTTGGGAGGAAAAGTAGAATTCTTCGATATATAGGTAAAACCATCGGTGATTGACTGGATCGTAATTTTGTTTTCATATCCAGCCTTAGGACGAACTGTGATGGTATAGGAGACAGTGGTGGGATCCTCAGCAAATGCGGGGCTTGCGGTTTTGCTTACCATAAAATATTTTGATTCATCAAAACGAAGCTCTCCTTCCGTCAAAAATGCACCTGGAATGACCATCGAGCTGACAATAAGTGCGGTCGCACCAGTGAAAGCCAATGGTCCACCGACGACGGTGGCAGCAGACGCAGCGCTTCCAAAAGCAGCGGGAATCCTGGGGATAGCTTGTAGGAAGGCGTTGGTAGCAGAGAGAGTGTTCGTGGCAGCTGCACCCGCTGCATTTGCTCCGGTCTGGGCGATTGAACCCGCAGCTGTGGCAGCATTTGAAACAGCTCCTGGTACAGCACCTCCGGCGACTTGCGCAATTTGAGGAGCAGCATTAGACAATCCAAAGATATTGTTGCCAATCCAAGTTGCAATATTTGTTCCATTAATTGGGATTAAGGATCCAAGTGTTGCTGCTCCTGCCCCTACGAGGGCACCCACAGGACCCCCTATGAGAAACCCTCCAGCAGCACCTCCTGCAATTGCGCTTACTACGGTTCCTGTTCCAGTTGCCACTCCCTGCATGAAGCCTGCTATTATTCCGCCAACCGTTGCAGCACCTCCTGCAACACCCGCGAGCACCGCAGGGTTTGCAAAAAACTTTGCGTTTTTAGCAGCTTTGGCGAGCTGAGCAACCTGCTTTCTACTTCGCCCAACACTACGAAGTCTACCTAAGAGGTTGGGATGATTGCTGGTGGGAGTAGAGCTTTCTTCTCCAGGCTCTGCAGCAAGGTCTTCATAAAAAGTCTCTTCATTGTCTGGGGCGAACGTGACAAAAATTTCTTCAGATAGACCTGATGCAATTTCTGGGTCTAGCCCCCACAGCTCCCCAAGCTTTTGTTGAGAGTATTGTGCTCCAAGATAAAGCTCATACTTTTTTTGGGCTGCCTCTATCCCTTGCTTGTATTCTCCAAGTTTGTCAAAGTACACACCCTCAATAAGTGCATTGAATTTTCTATCACGACTCAGTTTTCCTGAGCCCAATGTCATGCTTTTTAGTTCCTCAAGAGACATGGGTTGCCCATTCCCAAGCGTGGCATCAATCAACTGCTGCTCGTACACATAAAAAGCCATGCCAAAGTCTTTGTTGATCTTCATTGATTTGGAATCAGGTTTTTCGTTGACAATTGGCTCAGGCGTTGCTGCCTGTACGGGAGGCAAAGAAGAAGAGGGTGGTGAAGATGACGGTTTGTATTGTTCTGTCTTTTGTACTAGTTCTTTAGGAGTAAGTGCGATCGTTGCAAGGAAAGCATGTGATCCTCCTGTGGCATCAATTATTGTGCGTAATTGTGCGTAGGTTTGGATGGGGTTTTTGGAGAGCTCTCCATTCAATCCAAAAAACCCTTTCCCAAGGACAGCTTGCGATACTTTGGCAAACCTCATGTGTTCCACAATCCAATCTCGTGCACTCGAAGCAAAGACGGGGTTTTCCAAAGAGCGTTTAAAGTTGGGGTTACTTGTTGCCAAATCTTGGAGGACAAGATTGATAGCGGTGCTTGCGTTTTGCTTATTCCCAAACGCAATGATTTGTGCAGCCAGTGCTGCGCTATCCAGGTTGCGCAATAGTTCTCTTGATTCTATTTGTAGGGATGGATCTGCAAGCAATCCCGCAATGTTTTCAAAAGTGGAGAGGGGTGAAGAGGACTGTTGTTGCCGGTGGGCTAACTCTACTTCGCGTCGCTTACTCTCATACCCTCGCAAGATAGAGTCTTTTAGGAGGGATAGATAGTCTTTGTCAATGTTTGGTCCCAAAGCGCGCAGTACCACTGCTTCTGGTGTCTCTCCGTACGAAAGAGTGTCAAGGGCTGCAGTAACGAGGGCAGAGTCCTTTTGAAAGTTTTTGGTGTGCGTAAGTGCCGCTTCTCGAGCACGCTTGCTCACTTCTCCGGCTGAGCTGCTGTTTTCTCCCTGACCTTCAGTCTGTCCTTTCATCTGGGTTGACGCCTGAAAAACCACAGGTAAAGAAGCAAGGTCTTCTTTCCTTTTAGTAGCAAGATCTTTGGCTGCTTGAGCAGCTTCTTGCTCTTCTCTTGCAACCTTGGCATCAAGCTTTTGAATCTCTTCTATGTTTATTCTCTGTGCACTATGGCAAATGTTTTCAAGTTCATTAGCCATGATGATTAATCGCTTCATGAGCCTTGGGTAGGCTATCCAAAAATCCTGCAACCCTTTTTCCATTTGAGCTGCCTCAAGAAGTGAATTTTCACGAACAAAATATTTTTTCTTTTCCTGAGGAACATTGGCTATGTCGCTATTTTTATTGATTTTTTCACGAAAATATTCCAATGTTTTTGTGATTTTTCCTCTATGCGTTACAAATGCAAGGGAATACGAATCCTGCAAACGCTCGTCTTGAATAAGTTTGGTAACCTCGAGTTCTATCACGTCTTCAGGCGTACGATTCGGCTTACTTTGATTGATGCGCAAAAACTCAGAAGCAAGTGTGTGTGTTGCGACTTGCCGCGCGTGTGCGTAAATATCCAGATCATATTCTTGGGGTTGTTGTTCGAAGCCATCAAAAAGCACTTTGTTGTTGGCAAAATATCGATCCACATATGGAAAGACATTTTCTTTGAGCAGATCTAAGGATGTAAAAATTACCTCTCGAAGGCGCTTGTTTGCGGCTTGTAAGTCTTGTATTTGTTGTGCGGTGGGTACAGCAACAGCTGGCATGTCCTAATTATACCTGTAGAAAGCAGGTCGCGTCATTATGAAATGTGCTCAAAAACATTTCTTCATTCTCCTCTGGTTTGATGATACAATAAGCTTTCATGAAACCACAGATTACCTATTTCGATTTTGAGAAACTTGATTTACGTGTGGGAACGATTGTTGCCGCATCCGCTCCCCTGTGGAGCAAAAAGCTGCTTCGGTTTGAAGTTGATTTTGGGGGAGAGATTGGTCAAAAGGTTGTTTTTTCTGGAATAAAAGAATGGTATAGTCCAGATGAGTTTGTAGGGAGACAGTTTCCCTTTCTAATCAACCTTGAGCATAAAAAAATGGGATCAGAAGAAAGCCAAGGAATGATGTTGATGGCAGACGGAGAAGAGAAGCCTCTTCTTTTTCTTTTCCCAAATAATGTGAAATCTGGTACCATAATTCGTTAAGTTTTTTTTCAGCAAAATATCAGTTGGAGTATGTATACAACAGCAAAGTATGACAAAAAACGAACTATCCTCAAGGTCAGATGAGAAAAAACCTCAGAAAGAAGAAAAACACCCAAAGGCGTCTCAGAAGCCTAGAGTTGTGAAGCTTGAGATGGGGTTTCGTTTTGATCCAAAAAAATCGATTTTATGGATCCTTATCTTTCTCTTATTTGTTCCATTCTTGTTTTCACTCTTTCGAGCTGGGAATAGTGGGAAAATTTCTCTCTCCCAACTACTTTCTGATATCAAAGAGCGCAAGATTGATAAGGTTGAAATAGACGGCCCCACCCTTACAGCAAAATACAAAGACGGAGATGTAAGGGGCAGTCGCAAAGAAGACGGGCAAGACCTTACCACCGTTCTTCGTCAGGCAGACATTGATCTTACTTCACTAGATATCTTAGTAAAAGACCAAATGCCAGGACGTATTGTCTTCGATATTCTCCTCAACGTTCTTCCCATGGTATTAATGGTCGTTTTCTTCCTCTTCCTATTTCGTCAGGCGAGAGGTGCTCAGGGTGACATTATGGGGTTTGGAAAATCGAAGGCAAAATTATTCGCCAAGGGCAAGCAAGACGTGAAGTTTTCAGACGTAGGGGGACTCAAAGAGGCAAAGCGTGAATTGGAGGAGATTGTTGACTTTTTAAAGAATCCCAAAAAATACCGAGATGTTGGTGCTCGCACCCCCAAAGGCGCCTTGCTCGTCGGTCCAGCGGGAACGGGAAAAACCCTCTTGGCGCGCGCTGTCGCCGGTGAAGCGAACGCCCCTTTCTTTTCCATGGCTGGTTCGGAATTCATGGAAATGTTGGTTGGGGTTGGCGCATCACGGGTGAGAGATTTGTTCGATACTGCCAAAAAAGCCGCTCCATCCATTATTTTCATTGACGAAATAGATGCGATTGGACGTATGAGAGGTCATGGAAGCATGGGTGGGCACGATGAGCGTGAACAGACACTCAATCAAATATTGGTAGAAATGGATGGATTTCAGCCGAACGATGCGGTGGTTGTCTTGGCAGCAACCAACAGAGCAGATCTCCTGGATCCCGCTCTTGTTCGTCCGGGCCGATTTGATCGCCGTGTGACGCTGGATCTGCCAGATCTTGAGGAACGCAAATATATTCTCTCTATTCACGCCAAGAACAAGCCGTTTGCGGAAGATGTGAATTGGGACCGCGTTGCCAAGCGAACGGTAGGATTTTCGGGAGCTGACCTTGAGAACATGCTCAATGAAGCTGCAATTCTCATCGCACGAGAGAACCGGGACAAAATTATGTCCGCCGACATTGAGGAAGCAGCTTTGAAAGTCAAGCTTGGGCCTGAGAAGAAACGACTCCAAAGTGAGTTAGAGCGTAAAATGACCGCGTACCATGAAGGTGGTCATGCGATTGTGGCACACTTTCTCCCCCACACCGACCCAGTGCATCGCATTTCTATTGTTTCTCGAGGTAGAGCTCTTGGTTTTACAATGACTCCTCCTGAGCAGGATAAGTATCAGCAGACAAAGGACGAGCTCGAAGAAACAATTTCTGTCATGCTTGGTGGTCGTGCAGCTGAAAAATTGATTTTTAACAAACTTACCGGTGGTGTTAGTAGTGATTTGGAGCGAGTTACGAGACTTGCTCGTGCGATGGTGATGGATTATGGCATGTCAGAGCTTCCACCCCTCAACTACGGTCCTATCTATGAGGTATCTGATTATGGCAGAGCCATGATGGAGCCCTATGAGATTTCCGAAGAACTTAAGAAAAAAGTCGATGCTTCGGTGGAACGGATTGTCAATGATGGATGGGAACGAGCTGTGGCAATTCTTAAAAAGAATAAGAAAGCCTTAGATGCAGTGGCAGATCGTCTTCTGGAAGTGGAAAGTATGGATGAAGATGAGTTTGTCCAAGTGGTAGGAACTCCCAAAGTCAAGGCGGAGTAGGTGTAGTATGGAATCATGGCGTCCTCGGTCGTACGCGCACATACAATTCCTACCACACTCCAAGCAATCCCCAAGCCTCCTGTGGTTTTATATACCAAAGGAAATACTTCATTACTCCATACGCCCTGTGTGGCGGTCGTTGGTAGCCGTAGGATGACCCA
>CAZNKS010000030.1:9537-12601 GCA_964574065.1 uncultured Pseudomonadales bacterium
CACACCAACAATTACTGAAGATGGGGCCAAAATGCACCCAATTATAGATGTCCTTTCTCGAGAGGCGCTTACCGCTGATGAGCTTGCAAAAGCACTGCGCCTATCAGTTGAAGAAATATCGGCGTCCCTTTCGATGCTGGAACTTGATGGGGTGATTGCTATGCACGAGGGGAAGTACTATTGTAAGAAATAGTATGCTTTCCCGAATCAATTCGGTTGCGCATGTGGGGCTTTTAAGTGTTCCGGTGGAGGTAGAGGTCGATGTGGCCGCCACTGGCTTTCCCGCATTTACGATCGTCGGGCTCCCAAACAAAGCGGTGGAAGAAGCCAAAGAACGAGTGCGAACCGCCATTGTAAATAGTGGCTTTTCCTTTCCTACGAAAAAAATTACCGTCAATCTTGCTCCTGCAGATCTTGCCAAGGAAGGAAGCTGTTACGATCTACCCATTGCGATAGGGATACTCGTAGCAAGTGGGCAGTTGCCAGAATGTGTCGATTTAAAAAAATCCATCTTCTATGGGGAACTATCTTTGGACGGGACGCTACGCCATACCAAAGGAGTGTTATTGGTGGGAATATTTGCCCAGAAGAAAAAATTTTCGCACGTTTTTGTCCCTCTTGATTCTGCCCCACAAGCAGCAGTAGTAAAAGGAATCAGTGTATTTGGGGTCAGAAATCTTCGTACACTTGTATCTCATTTGCTTGGACAAGAGAAAGTGTTGTCGTTTATAGTGGATGAAAAATCCCATACACCAGACCAAATTTTTGAGGTCGACTTTGCTGATGTCTACGGGCAGGAGCAAGCCAAGAGAGCTTTGTGTATTGCCGCTAGTGGCGGACACAATATTTTGATGAGCGGACCACCTGGATCCGGAAAAACATTACTTGCGAAAGCACTTCCTTCCATCTTGCCACCCCTCACCAATGAAGAAAGCCTTGAGGTTACCCGTATCTATTCGGCCACAGGATTGTTGGCGCCAGGAGAAGCATTGGTTCGCAAGCGCCCGTTTCGTTTCCCACATCATTCAACCTCGCTCGCAGGACTTATTGGTGGTGGATCGCGTCCGATCCCGGGAGAGATTAGTCTAGCGCATTTAGGAGTCATGTTTTTAGATGAGATGGCAGAATTCCCACGGTCACTCCTAGAAGCATTGCGTCAGCCTATGGAGGACGGAAAGGTGGTGGTCTCGCGGGCAGCTGGACGTATTGAGTATCCTGCAAGCTTTATGCTGGTAGCAGCCGTAAACCCTTGTCCATGTGGGTTTTTGGGTCATCCAAAAAAAGAATGTACATGTAGTACTCGGCAGATTGAAAACTACAAAAAAAGACTCTCAGGGCCAATCCTTGATCGTATTGATCTGCAAATCGTCGTTCCCACTGTCGAGGCGAATCAGATTGGTACCACACAACGCTCACAAACATCTTCCAGCCATATGCTTTCGCAGGTCATCAGGGCACGAACCATCCAACAGCACCGTTTTGTGGAGCAAGCGCATGTGTATACCAATGCGCAGATGAAGCAAAAGCAGCTTCATATTTTTTGTGAGCTTGATGCCGAAGCCAAAAGACTTCTTACTCTGGCTGTCGACAAACACAATCTCTCCACCCGTGGATATGTGCGCATAATCAAAGTTGCTCGAACCATTGCAGACTTGGCGGGAGAGAAAGATATTTTGCCCACTCATGTTGCCGAAGCGCTGCAATATCGCATACGAGTACTATAAATCCGTATGTCCAAGAAGGAGAACAAAACTATTGGGAGAATTGGGGAAGATCTCGCCTTGAGTTTTTTGCAAGAAAAAGGTTTTGTACTCGTACAGCGAAACTGGGGGAAGAAATGGGGAGAGATTGATATTATTTGCATGGATCAGGGAGTGCTTGTATTTGTGGAAGTAAAGACCAAGAGAGGTGTGTTGTTTGGTAGTCCAGAGGAAATGGTGGGGTGGCGGAAACTTTCTCAAATTCAGCGAATCGCTTCAGTCCACCCAAACCCCAAGGGTCATCCGGTTCGGATTGATGTGGTGGCGGTTGTGTTGACAAGAGAAGGGGTTCCAGTACGGACTACACACTATGAAGCAGTTTACTAACTTTTCTAAGTTTTACATACTTGACGTTTGTAATTAAACCACGATATAGTATCCATATTATGGATGCTTTTTCTACATTTACTCCCAAGGGGCTGATATACATACCCAATAAGATTAGCAAGAAAGCGGGGTTTCGTTCTCGTGATCGTGTTCGTGTGCAGGCACAAGGGGACTCAATTGTTCTTAAACGTATCCCCACTATTGATGAGGCGGCGGGAATGTTAAAAACGAGCATTCGTTACTCGCCTGAGGAAGAAGAGAGAAAATTAGAAGAAGAGCTGGTAAAGTTTTATACAGAAAAATTTGAGCAAAAATAATTATGGTGGTTGTAGATTCAAACGTGCTTTTAAGATTCTTTCTTGAGGACAACATAGATCAATTTCAGAAAGCCAAGAAGCTTCTTATGGGAGAAAAAGACCTCTTTATTCCTGAATCTGTTTGTGCAGAGGTTGGTTTCGTTCTAGAGAAGGTTTATAAATTTCCTAGAGCGCGTATCGTTGATGTCTACAGAGTTCTTTTATCCGCGATTTCCATTCGGGTACCCTCAGAGATTCCCTTTGCGGTTACGTTGTATGAAGAAAGCAGTATTGCTATTGTTGACTGCATAGCTGCCGCACATGCTCAAGGTAACAAGCTCGCTACTTTTGATAAAAAGCTTCTCCACCAATCAAAAACTACGCCGTATTGGAAATAATTTGTATGCCCAAAAGCTCAAGGCTTATTGTCCAAAGCCCCGATCCCAGTGTTCTCATGCTTATCGATGGGCATGCCTTAGCATACAGAGCGTATCACGCATTCCCTCCACTGACGACGAGTAGAGGGGAGTTGGTCAATGCAGTGTATGGGTTCTCCCGTATCCTATTGACTGTGCTTCGAGACCTTGAGCCTCAATATTTAGCTTGTTGTTTTGATCTTCCCAAGCCAACGTTCCGCCATACTCAGTACACCAATTACAAAGCACAGCGGGAAGAGATGCC
>CAZNKS010000031.1:0-12272 GCA_964574065.1 uncultured Pseudomonadales bacterium
CAAGTATACGTGGTCAGCACTACAGAGAGCATCCACAAAACCTGAGAAGAGTGCGCGTGTACGTGAAAACGTATGAGGTTGAAAGGCAACAATTACTTTCTTTCCTGGATGCCAGGAACGAAGTGCGGCAAGCGTAGTTTCAATCTCGGTAGGAGTATGGGCATAGTCATCGTAGCAGTACGCACCTGAAAGCATCCCTTTATATTCAAAGCGGCGCATGGTACCGCCAAACTGAGCCAGGGCAGCAACTGCTTCTTGAGGTGAGACTCCAGCATGCACACTCGCTACAATTGCAGCAGCAGCATTGGTGATGTTGTGATTACCTGGGAAAGGAAGCTCAATTGCGAGCGTTTGGAATTCTTTCCACGCAGAATCAACTTGTGTGCCTCGTACAGTGAGCAAAGCAGTCAGCTTTTGATTATTGATTTGAATATTGGAGACAACGAAGTCATTTCCTTCTGTTATACCCACACTGACTGCATTGTTGGTTTCACTCGCTATACCTCGTAATGTTTCATTGTCTCCGTTCACAACTAAGAATGCTTCATTACTGACAAACCAGTCAACAAAGGTTTGTTTCATGGCTTCAAACGAGGGATATATATCCGGATGATCATATTCAAGGTTGGTACAGACTATAATTTCTGGATGTTGATAGACAAACCTAGGTCGCTTATCAGTGGTGGGATCAACAGCATACTCATCGGCCTCAGCAACAAACCATTTTGATTCTTGCGTATATTTTCCTGTTTTTCCAAAATTTGGGATGTTTCCTACACCAACAGAAAAACTTGGGTTTTGCTTTGCGTACTCAAGAATCCAAGCAATCATTGCGCTCGTCGTTGATTTGCCACCTGTCCCGCATACACTGATAGCTCGTTTCGATTCCATTAGTTCTCCAAGAGCCTGGGCATGCGAGAAAACAGGAATTCCCAATTTTTTGGCATACACAACTTCGGGATTTTGTACTCCTTGATGTGCCCCGGTATATACGAGCGCCTGTATATCAGGAGTAATATGCTCCTGGTGAAAACCTTCAAATATGTGAATTGGAAGCTTATCCAGTTGTTTTTTTGTGACAAAATCTTCTGCTACATCTGAACCTGTTAACAAAACATTCTCTCTATCCAGAAGGCATTGTGCCAGCGATGCCATCGCAACACCCTTAATTCCGGTAAGATGTACTTTCGTTGCTTGCAGAAGAGAGTGTGAAGGCATAGTTACTTTCTTTTGGTTGTGATCATCTCACGAAACTTTGTTTCTAACTCTGTTCGAGTTTTTGGTCGATCTCGCATCTTAATTTATCCAACACACGACAGCAAAATTTCCTTTCTCTGTCTCATCTTCTGTCTTCTTGTATCGTTGGTGAGAAAAAAACACTTCTGACTGTGTATACGTATCCCGTTCATCGTTAATAATCTGCGTCGGATCCACTCCAAAACGAGTACATTCACTCGTCACAAATCCCGGAAGATCCACGAGATAATATTTCTTCCCTTTTTCAATAGAGGACTTCCAAGTTTCAAGAGAAGATTGGCATGGTGCCTCTTCCATTTTGTACGAGACTTTCTGGATACAAGGTCCAATCCATACCCACACATCTTGCGGCAAGCTTCCATACGCAGCCTGCATCGCAAGCAAGCTTACCTGGACACTGCCTTGCAACAGTCCTCTCCATCCAGCGTGTGCAAAACACATGGCTTTTCGTTTTCGATCAACAAACAGAAGGGGAACACAGTCTGCAAATTGATGCGCGAGAGCGATTTGTTTTTCACGAGTAAGCAGGATATCTGCAGGAAACTCGACTTCAATTGCATTTTCTCTGGTTACTTCGCGAAGGCGGGTGGAATGTTCATGAATTGGAAGAACAACGGGAATTTTGGAAAGATTACTAACGGAACGGACGACTCTATCGATATCTTCAAGAGTACTTACACTTCCATCCTCTTTCGTGGAGACTAAAATAGTACACTCTGGTATTGAGGAAAGAAGTTGCATGGATCAGTTTTTCTCAAGCTCCCTTATTGAGGATTCTGAAATATGCTATCTTTGCCGCCATTTCTGCAGCAGTATCACAACCTTCATCAAATTCAACCATAGTATTGAACGGCATCCTCAAACCAAAAAATCCGTACTCTTGCTCTGCTAGTAAAATCAGTTGCTCTGTGTCTCCTTTTGTTATACCTGATAGATTAGCAATATCACGAATAGCCGTAATAGTCGCTGCTAGTCGTATCCCATCAGACGCATCTCGCTTCGTCATTCGCAGCGCCTTTTCTCTTGCGGTTCGGACAATCTTAGACTGTCTATCTTTCTCGATCATACGGCCTCCTTTTGGAAATCCTATACCTCTACAGAAGACCTGTCAACAAATATTATTATCTTCTCCCCTTATACTTCTTAATAGCTTCCTGTACATAATTTTTCATTTCCTGTATTTCTGTAAGAAAATCAAGATCCTTGTCAAATATATCCGAAGACGACTCTCCACCCCCTCCTTGTCCTCCGCCTTTGCATTCGGTGTGATTTAAGCAGACGTCTTTGTCATTTGGCTTACTATGCTTAGATATTTCACCTTCTACTTTTGTCATAGAATCTCCTCTACAATGGGTGCAAATAACGAAGGTGTATTCAAAAGCTACGATGAAGTATCATGCCAATAATTGGTGGGTTTTCACGCCTTTTGATGTACACATGGCCGTCATTTGCAAACCTCAAATATGCCATACATGATGGCCTTCTATCTCATAAAGTTGGGATATATGAGAATGGTACACCTATTTGGGTTTTCTTACAATTCTGGTGAAGATTCTTACGAAGTGCTATACTACCAAAACACCCTCAAGCACGGCAGCGAGCTTGTCTTGATCGTGACGAATGATACTTCTCTTGAGAACATCTCCCTTTACTGTCTCTGCTTCCAGGTGAGATAACACTGGAACTCGTAGGATCTGCACACTACTGGGTAACTGCATCGTGTCCAAATCATCAGCCACAGGGATGGAATCTTCTTTGGCATAGATTTCCAGAGCATCTGTTGGAAAGGACGTGTCACTGTTGATAAGGATGGTTGAAAGTCGTTCTGCTGGAATGAACTTGAGCAGCTCTTCAATGAATGTTTTGGCTGTAAACCCAATTGTTTCACCGTACTTGGTCATGAGATTTCCAATGAAGATGATTTTCCCTTTTGATTCTTTGAGGGCTTGCGGGACTCCTTTGACCACCATGTTTGCAATGGTATTGGTGAAGAAATCACCAGGGCCCAAGATAATGAAATCTGCGTTTCGAATCGCTTCATCGGCTTCTTTGCTAATGGTAGCTTGAGGTTGTGTATGCAGCCCGGTAATTTTGAGTTTCCCATCGTGAGCTGGCTCATCAATAAGATGCTCACCAACCACTTCTGTACCATCTTCATAGGTTGCAACCAAACGTACATCATCGGTTGAAATAGGAAGGATTTTCCCTTTTACGGAGAGAAGTTTACAGGTCTCTTCAATTGCTTTTTGTTGAGATCCTACGATATCTGCTACCGCAGCAATAAATAGGTTTCCAAAGGTCATTCCAGAGATTCCGTTTCCTTGGTGAAACCGATACATAAAAAGCTTTCGAAGCAATGAGCGATTTCTTGAGAGTGCTACCATCGCTTGACGAACTCCAGAAGCCGGAAGCAGTCCAAATTCATCACGTAAAACTCGGTTGGAACCACCGTCATCAACCATCGTAAGCAATGCAGTCAAACGAACTGGTTTGTCACGGAGGGAGGAAAGAACAGTATATGTTCCGGTTCCACCACCGAGGACGACTACAGAAGGTTGTTGAATGTGTTGGTTCATAGGTATGCTTCCTAGTTTTTCTTTGCAAGGATCATCTCGACGGCTTTTTGATCACTCCAAGGATATTCAGTTTTCCCAAAGCACATACTCTTTTCATGGCCTTTTCCAGTGATGATAACAGTATCACCTTTATTCGCAAGCGTATTGAGGGCAAACTCAATGGCACTGAAACGATCAGGAATCGATAGTAGTTTCTGGTGACCACTCTTCACTCCTGATTTGATCTGGGCAATGATCGACCACACATCCTCTGTACGAGGATCTTCTGCTGTTAAAACCACTTGGTCCACAAGCTTGCTCGCAATTTCCCCCATCATCGGTCGCTTACTCACATCCCGAAGGCCAGCACATCCAAAAACCACAATGCATTTCCCTTTCTTCACTTGTCTTTGGGTGACCGCAGTCAAGACTTCTTCAAGGGCGTGTGGCGTATGGGCAAAGTCAACAATAACTCGTACACCGCGCTTATTTGGCATATGCTGCATACGACCAATTACTCCTGGAAAAGAAATAATTGCTTTTTGCATGTCTTTTTCTTTGATTCCAATTTTTCGTGCAATGGAGAGAGCAAGCGCTGCATTTTGCACGTTATACTCTTGGGTTTCGAAGCGCTTGTGCACAGCATCACGAATTTTTCTTGGGATCGATACTTTTGAGTACACGTGATAGGAAGTTTTTGATTCTTCTAAAATATGTTGCAGTTTCTCAACCGATGTTTTTGCATCCTTATTAATAAAGGCAAATGATGACCGCTGCAAAATCTTGGCTTTGGTGGCCACATACGCGTCGAAGGTTTTGTGATAGTCCAAGTGTTCGTGCGTGACATTGGTGATCCCTGCATACATAGGTTCGATTCCATAGACACGATTCTGGTCGATTCCATGGGAAGTCACTTCCAACACCACGTATTCCATCCCGGAGTTGACTACTTTTCGAAGTAACTTCTGCAGCGCAAATGGTGAAGGAGTCGTGACATGAAAGCCGGTATCGATTTCCTCATCGCCAATAAAGGCTGCAACGGTACTGATGAGTGCAACTTTACAGCCTGCCGTTTTTAAGATGTGATAGACAAGTGAAGAGGTAGTGGTTTTTCCATCCGTACCGGTGATGGCAATAATTTTCAGTTGTCTTGAAGGATTTCCATACAATGCGCAGGCAGTCTGTGCCTGAATCTTATGAACTGCATTTTTGAGGCGTTGTAGCATAGTGAGTATTCTTATCTTACCATCTGGCCGTCTGTTTCACGCATCGTTCATACGCTTACTGATTTTGTGGCAGTTGAGGGATCCCAAACTTCACAAACAAGTCTTTGGCAATGGCAAACCAGAGTGGAGCTGCAGTCTCAGATCCCCAAGGAGATGAGGTGGGCTCGACCACACGGACAAGCATGGAAAAACGAGGATTTTCCACTGGAGCAAATCCAACAAAACTCGCAATAGTTCGATTCTCATCGTAATGACCGGCCACAGGAATTTGTGCGGTTCCAGTCTTTCCTGCAATGGAGTACTGCTTTGGTAACGTCCAGCGTGCATCACCAGATGACGCCGCTTGCTGCATCATACGAGCCACAGTCTTGGCAGTCTCGGACTTTATAACTCTTCGAATTTCAGTTGGTTTGGTTACAAATGACGCATCATCGCTTTTCACTTCTGCGACAACGTATGGTTTCATTAATACTCCCCCATTAGCGATGACATTGACTCCATTGAGCATCTGCACCATTGTGAGAGCAATTCCCTGCCCAAACGATGCAGTGGCTACATCGATCTCTCCCCAATCTGTATCCGCACGAAGCTTGGGAGTACTTTCTTCCTGTAAGTCGATTCCCGTTTGCTCTCCAATTCCAAATTTTTTAACATAGGAAACAAACCGCTCTTTGCCAATTTTTTGTGCCACATAGACCATGGCAGTATTGTCAGAGTTTTTCAGTCCATCAAGGATGGTGGTGTTGGGGTGGTACTCATTGTTCCACGTTTTTATCGTGTACTTGCCAATATTGACTGGACCGGCACAGCTATCACACTGTGTATCGGGAGAAATCACTCCAGCATCGATACCACTTGCAACTGTGAGTACTTTAAAGGTACTTCCAGGTTCATAGCCATCGGCAACACTCGGGTTTTTAAAGAGAGCTTGTTCGTATGAAGAATAGTTTGCAGGGTCATAGGAAGGATACGACGCCATCGCCAATACTTTCCCAGTGAGTGGATCCATGATGATGACATCGGCGGATTTGGCACCATATTTGGCTGCACCCTCTTCCAGGTGTTTTTCCACAGTATGCTGAATGTCTCGTTCAATCGACAAGTGCAGCGACCGGCTACTTCCAGTCTCACTTTTTTCTTGCAGATCAATTGAAATTGGTTGTCCGACTGCATCGGAGATTTGTACCGTTCGTGATGTTTTGCCTTTTAATTCCAAGTCATAGTATCCTTCCAGACCAAAATATCCTTTTGCTTCTCCATTCGCATCTTTCCCCAAAAATCCTAACAAATGGGCAGACATCGACCCTTCCGGATAATATCTGGCTTCACCTGCTTCAAAGGTTAAGGCAGAGATATTTAATTTTTCAATATCTTCTTTTTGTTTTTGCGTTAAGGAAGAGACGAGCGGCACCCATTTTCGTTTGGGATCAGACATTCGCGTAATCAGAAGATTTTGCAGCTCTACTTGTTCGAGCTTCTGCTTGGTTGCGTCAGTTGCAGCCTGCGTACTTGGAGAAAAGATAATAGGCATGAGCGCTGCACTCACCATGAGTGGCGTCTCTTTGAGGACGTTGGGTTTACCAATCAGCGTAAAACGTTCGACGTTCATCGCCAGCGGATGACCATCAGCAAAGGATATCTCTCCTCGAAATGTCTTTGTTACACTGGCACGCTCATATTGGTTCCTGGCAGCTTCTTTTAGATCAGCCGCTTTAATACCTTGCCAGTAATATAATCTGGCAATCACTGCACCAAACCACAAAAGAAATGCGCAAAATAAGAAAAAGAATCGTTGTCTCATTTAGTGTGTCTGCAAAGCCAACGAAGTTGAGGCAGGATCAACAACCGTTAGCTTGCCAATTGGGATATACCCTTCTAGTACCGCTTGTTCTTTGAGAGAAACAAGCGACTGTGTTTTTGCTATTTCAAGTTCAAAGTTACGATTTTGCTTTGCAAGAGCACGAGTTTTCATCTCAAGCGCATGAATTTCACTCCCCACAGGACTTACAGATGCTAAGGCAACTATATTAAATAACGCACACAGCAATAAGAAAGCACCGGGTACTAGAAAGAAAATCCATCTAGGTTGTGTGGTGGTTTGTGATGGTTGAATTGCTCTCATAGTTTTTGTATGACTCGAAGCTTTGCGCTTCGACTTCGAACATTTTCTGTTACTTCTTCTTCACTGGCTTCCATCGGTTTTTTTGTCAGGTTGATGATTTTTCCTTCATCTTCCATCTGCTTGCAAAACTGTTTGACCAACCGGTCTTCTCCTTCATGAAAGCTGATCATCACCAGTCTTCCATCTTTTTGGAGCGCATCTAGTGCTTGAGGAAGGAAGCGATGAATGACTCCCAGCTCATCATTGACGGCCATGCGAATAGCCATAAATGCTTTAGTGGCGGGGTGTAAGCGGCCTTCTCTATGGACGACTCGCTCAATGATGTTTGCTAACTCCTTTGTTGTTTCAATTGGTTTTTTACTTCGTGCTTTCAAGATTGCATCCACAATCACTCGCGCATGGTGTTCTTGGGCGTAGGTAGTTAGTAGTTCAAAGAGTTCTCGTTTCCCTAACGCATTCACAAGATCAGCCGCCCTCACCCCTAATCGTTTATCCATTCGCATATCTAAAGGGGCATCCACCTCGAACGAAAATCCACGCTGCGCTTCTTCTAATTGAGGACTGGAGACACCAAAGTCTGCCAATATCCCTCCAATATTTCCCCTCACTTTTTCATCAAATCCGGCAAGGATTTGCGAAAGTTTGTCAAAGTTTTCATGAACTAGTTTTAGTTTTTTCTCTTCGATCTCTTTGACGAACATTCGTAAACCCCAACCGATAGCCGCATCATCACAGTCGATCGCGATGATGTTTCCACCGGCATTCATGATTTCTTTTGTGTGTCCTCCCCTTCCAAACGTGGCGTCGATGTACCAAATGCCAGGTATGACCCCAAGCATTTCTAGTGCTTCTTTTCGTAATACCGGTATGTGTATTGGTTCCATGTCTATCGCAAAACTTCAGTTTTCAAAGATCAAAACTCAAAAAAACCTCTTTTTTGAATTTTGAATTTTGTCCGTAAGACTACGGAATGAGGTTTTACATCCTTTCTAACTCACGTCAATATTCTCGAGTGTCTCTTCAATTGATTCACTAATTGTGCTCATGTATTGGTGATACTTGTCTTGATCCCAAATTTCGATGTGATCAAGTGAACCGACAAACACCACCTCTTTTGTTAAATTCCCCAACGTTTTTAATTCATCACTCACCCGCAATCGTCCCTGGTTATCAATCTCAACTGCTTGCGCATCGTTCGTTAAAAAACGAATGTATTCACGATGGGCTCGTTTCGTTTGCGCAAGATTAGTAATTTCCTGCAGTCTCTTTTCCCATGTGGGAGCGTCAAAAATGGCTAGACAACCATCAAGACCTCTAGTGATGATGGCTCCACTTCCCACCTGTTCACGTAGCTTTACTGGAAAGCTCACTCGGTTTTTGTCATCAATCCGGTGATAATACTTTCCAATATACATACTACTATAAGCCCTTTTCCCACTTTTTCCCACTTTTCTTGTATTTATTAGGTTATAAAGATGTGCAAGAAGAAAATCAATAGAGAACAAAAGACGAAAGGAACTTATAACTATGAGCTACACAGATATAACGAGTGAGCATGCCAGGAACAAAATAGATACAAAAAGGACAGCAATAACCGCTGCCCTTTTCAAAGTCGATAAAGATAATTATTTTGCAACGACTACGTAGACTTCAGATACAGGACCACTACCTTCTGCAACACGATCCTTTATAGTCGTTTTGACTTCTTTCCAAGTCTTCCCATCCCATGCCATGATTGTGCCACCTTCTGCATCCATAGGGAGACGAATCGACACGCTTGCAGTTCCACTCATTAATTCAACTGGTGCAATCATGTATGGCCCTGCGACAACTTTGCCTTCCACGGTTCCAGGATACCCAGGAGCTTGGTGGACAAGTACAAAGTTGGAGGTGTTCTTTCCTTTGGAAATGTCCAAGGTGAACTTGGCATCACGAGACGTGAACACTTTTTCTTTGAGAGCATTCTCTTTGTATGACCACTCGGATTTGAGCGTATAGTCTGGACTTCCAAAGCGAAGGGTCAAGACACCACCAGAAATATCCTTGTTGTATGTACACTTGCCACCAGTACTACAGCTTCCAAGCAGAATTTCTTTCTTCACAGGCAGTGATGCAAGTGAATCGATGTTACCAAAAGCTCCCTGCAAGAGCGCTCCAGCACTGTATTCGATCTCGTATTCCAAATCTTGGGCAGTCTTTTTCACTTCCAAGATTGCCAAGTCAATTGCTTTTCCGCCATCTTTGGGATTCAGGCGAACGAATGGTCTATTTTCAACTGGCTCTTGGTTTACGTTGACATCACTCTTGCGTGGTTTTTGGGTAGGAGCTGGACTTGCTTGTGGTGACGCCTTCTTGCGACAACCTGCAAACACTGTTCCACCGATAATCAGCACGAGGGCTACCATGAGTAATTTCTTCATATGCTCCTTTATTGATAACTATTCTTCTCTGTTTTTCTTACCTGCGGACACTTTTCTTCGAAAGAACTGTTTGAGTCGTTCAGAAATTTTTTGAGCTTTTTTATATTCCTGTATCATTGAACCAGGAATATATTCTACCTCCTCATAATGCCGCAGCATGGCGACCAAGGTAGGACCAGCGCCTTTTGAAAAGTCAACGACCTCGCCCTCTCTTTGCTCTATTCCAAACCGAGTCCGAACTTTCGACATCAGATGAAAATCTAACGCTGCTTTTTGTTCTGATGTGAATTTGTCGAGTTTTAACGCTTCCTCCAAATCTTTGTATCTTTCAACGAGCCCTTCAGTAATACCAACACCAAGGCGCTCATTCGCTTGTTTGGCATGATGTATTCCTAAGAAGAGCAATGCATCATTTAGCTCACTCCATTCACCGAAAGAAAGCTGCCCGTCGCGTAATACTTTAAGAAAATAGTGATGAACTCTCTCTTTTAACAGCTCAACATTGTCCCAGTTCGCTGCGGCGCTTTCGGTACTCATACTGCAATTGTATCAACGAGAGTATCTACCGCAACACGGGTTTGTGTGGCAGTATCTCGATCACGCACCGTAACTGTATTATCCTCAAGAGTCTGATAATCAACTGTGATACAAGCTGGAGTTCCAATTTCATCCTGAGACAAGTATCGCTTTCCAATGTTTCCACGGTCGTCCCAAGCCACTCGCATCGATTCTGAAAGGTCACTGTAGATCTGCCTGGCTTTGTTCACAAGCTCTGGCTTGTTGGCAACCAGTGGGAATACGGCTGCCTTAAATGGAGCTAGGTGCTTCGAAAGCTTCAGAACGGTTCGATTCTTCTCGGCATCAAACCAATAACTGTCACAAAGAACCATCAAAAATAATCGGTTGATACCGACCGCAGGTTCAATCACATGTGGCACAAACTTGGTGTTGGTTTCAGTATCAAGGACAGAGAGATCTTTACCACTGTGTTTGATATGTTGAGACAGATCGTAATCAGTTCGATATGCAAGTCCCCAGAGTTCTTTGAATCCAAATGGGAATTTGTATTCCAAGTCTTCAGTGCGCTTACTATAGAAACTGCGCTCTTCATCGGTATGAATACGCCAACGCAAGTTTTCCATGGTAATTCCCAAGGATTTGGTGACAAAGCTCCACATCGACTGTTTCCACTCTTCAAAGAGAACTTCCCAGTTTGATTTCTCTGGGTTGAAGAAGTATTCAATCTCTCCCTGCTCGAACTCAATGGTTCGAAACACCGAGTTTCCAAGCGTGATCTCATTACGAAATGACTTTCCGACCTGTGCCATACCAAATGGGAGCTTCACTCGTGTACTATCCAACACGTTTTTAAAATTGATAAACATCCCTTGTGCAGTTTCTCCACGAAGGTAGGCAAGACTTTGATCGCCTTCCACTATTCCAAGACGAACCGGGAAGAGCAAGTTGAATTTGCGCACATCGGTCCAGTTGAACTTGTGACAGTTTGGACAGGCAATTTTGTGCACTGCAATGATTGCCGTTAGTTGTTTGGTAGAAAGTCCTTCGACTTTTTTGGTCTCCAAGTAATTTTTTATCACATCTGCAGATAATTGATCTGTTGCCTCTGGTACAGTAATTTTTTGATTGCTTTCCAAGAAGTCCTCGATCAAATGATCTGCACGTTTACGCAACTTGCATTCCTTGCAGTCCACGAGTGCATCCGAAAATCCGGCCGTGTGCCCTGAAGCATCCCACACTCCGTGATGGGAGATGATACTTGCATCAACACCGACCATGTCTGGACGCTTGTGGACAAACTCTGTCCAGAAGAGATTTTTAATATTTCGTAGTAATTCGACACCGGCTGGCCCGTAGTCGTAGGTATTTGCGAGTCCTCCATAGATTTCTGATCCAGGGAAAACAAATCCTCGACGCTTCATGAGAGCGACGACATCATCAATTGTTGGTGCTGCCATATATTTTTTCCTATACTGTATTCGTAGTATATATTTTTTCTTCTCATGCCGACACTCCTTAAGTACCCCCTACGAGCTGGAATACTGCAATTTTTCAGCCCGGAACCGCGCGCCTTTTCAAAGGCAGGTGTGAGGACTGCAAAAATGGCAGTATGGAAGCTGTCATAGCTTTGCATGTATTCAACAAAAGCCGCCTCTACACCTCAGGAATTTCCTAAAGTATAGGGACGGCTCTTAATGAAGTCGCGGTTCCACCCTTATTCCTAGTATCCAAGAGTATCTTGAGTACCAGGCACTTTTTGTCTTAACTTGTCATCGATCACTTGCCAAAGGTGACTGGGAGTATAATACCAAAAAAGGAAACATATGATAAAACTATTTCACGAAAGCTTAAAAGGTATTGACTGTCCTCCTACAAAAGAGTGCATAGAGGCTATTTATTATGCAACCCAGCACCACTCTCCAGATGTTTCGTTACCCAGACCCACTACAGAAGAGATTTTAAATTATGCAATCAATTCTCCTGTTTTTACTGCAGCAATTCTCGAGTTAGTCAGCAATGGGCGGTTCGATACAGAAGATTTTCAAATTCTTCTCTATGCAATGCGACATGGGAATCACAAAGAAATTGATTCAATGCTCTGGGGAAAAAAGGCTCTTGCTGTGTATCAATCTGCAGGAGTTGTAGAGAACTTCAAAAAGATGCACGATCTCCA